>NZ_JBVITR010000002.1:245987-263696 GCF_055574875.1 Streptomyces sp. NPDC034670 | reverse complement strand
TCCTGGCGGATCGCCATCAGGCCGGGCATCTCGTGCTCGGCGAGGGTGATCTCCTTGCGGCCGAACTCGGCCAGGGACAGGTCGGCGACCTTGAAATCGGTGGACTCAGCGGGCACGGACGCTCCTTGTGATCTGCGTCGACAGCACGTTGCGATGGATGTCGAGGGCCGCGGTGGACTTGTTGAGGGTGATGTAGTGCAGGCCGGGGGCGCCCTCGGCGAGCAGGCGCTCGGCCATGCGGGTGGCGTGGTCGACGCCGATGCGGTGGCCCGCTGCCGGATCGTGACGGGCGGCCTCCAGGCGGTGGGCCAGGTCCTCGGGGAAGGCCGCGTCGCTGAGTTCGGCGAAGCGGCGGATCTGCCGCACGTCGGTGGCCGGCATGATCTCCGGGATGATCGGGATGTCGCAGCCGGCCGCCGTCACCCGGTCCCGCAGCCGCAGGTAGTCCTCCACGTCGAAGAACATCTGCGTGATCGCGTAGTCGGCGCCCGCCCGGCACTTGGCCACGAAGTGCCGGATGTCCGACTCCCAGTCGGGCGAGCGCGGGTGCTTCTCCGGGAAGGCGGCCACCCCGATCCTGAAGTCGCCCAGCGAGCGCACCAGTTCCACCAGCTGGTAGGCGTGGGTGAAACCGTCGGGGTGCGGCACCCAGGAGCCCTTGGGATCGCCCGGGGGGTCGCCGCGCAGGACGAGGACGTCGCGGATGCCGGCATCCGCGTAGGTGCCGATGATGTGACGCAGCTCGGCGACCGAGTGGCCGACGGCGGTGAGGTGGGCGACCGGGCGCAGGGTCGTCTCGGCGGCGATGCGCCGGGTGACGGCGACGGTGCGGTCACGCGACGAACCCCCGGCCCCGTAGGTGACGGAGACGAAGTCGGGAGCGAGCGCCTCGATCCGGCGGATGGCCCACCACAGCGTTTGTTCGCCTTGAGCGGTCCTGGGCGGGAAGAACTCGAACGAGAACGTCGGAGAACTGTCCGTCGACGCGTGCCTCCCGGCCTGCCCGCACCACCCCCTGAAGGTCATGACACCTGAGCGAGCCGCGGCTTCAGAGCACGGGCCGGGTCGTTGCCGTACGTCTGCTCGACGCGGGTGATCAGGTCCGGCGGGCTGAGCTCGTACTCCTGGGTGCCGACGGACTCCAGCACGGTGGTGGCCAGGGCGCAGCCGAGTCGGGCCGCCTGCTCCTGCGTCCAGTTCCACGCCGTACCCGCGAGGAACCCGGACCGGAAGGCGTCTCCCGCGCCCGTGGGATCGGAGATCTTCTCCGTGGGTACGGCGGGGATCCGCAGTGCGGGGGCACCCGACCTGGTCAGCGCCACTCCGGCCTCGCCCAGTGTGGTGATCCAGGTGCCGATCCGCCCCAGCAGGCGGTCCTCCGTCCATCCGGTGCGTTCCAGAAGCAGGGCCGCCTCGTACTCGTTGGTAAACAACCACCTCGCCCCGTCGACGAGTTGGCGTACCTGGTCGCGTTCCAGGCGGGCGAGCTGTTGGGAGGGGTCGGCAGCGACGGGGATGCCGAGCCGGTGGGCCGTGGCGGTGTGCCGCAGCATGGCAGCGGGATCGTCGGCGCCGACCAGGACGAGCGCAGGCGTGCCGGTACGTTCGGTGATCGCGGCCAGGTCGATCCTGGGGGCCTCGGCCATGGCGCCGGCGTAGAAGGTGGCGATCTGGTTCAGGTCCTTGTCGGTGGTGCACACGAAGCGGGCGGTGTGCAGACGCTCGCTGACCCGGACCTCGGACGTGTCGACGCCGTTCGCCCGCAGCCAGGAGCCGTACTCGGCGAAGTCGACTCCCGCCGCGCCGACCAGGATCGGATCGAGACCGAGCAGGCCGAGACCGAAGGCGATGTTGGCGCCGACGCCTCCTCTGCGCACCTGGAGCCGGTCGGCGAGGAAGGAGAGGGAGACCCGCTCCAGTTGCTCCTTGATCAGCTGTTCGGCGAAGCGTCCGGGAAACACCATCAGGTGGTCGGTCGCGATCGATCCGCTCACGGCGATACGCATGGACAGCGCTCCTTGGTCCTGAGGCGGGGTGGATGGGGGAAGGGCCGGGGCGGCGAGGCCGACGGGAAAGCGGTGCGCGGTCCGGGGGCAGCCCGCGCACCGCCGTCTGTCGTGCCGGTCCGTGCCCCGGCGCCGCACTGTCAGCCCGACGCCGCTGCCTTGCGCAGGGCGTCCGCGCGGTCGGTGCGCTCCCAGGTGAAGTCCGGCAGTTCGCGGCCGAAGTGGCCGTAGGCGGCGGTCTGGGCGTAGACCGGGCGCAGCAGGTCGAGGTCGCGGATGACGGCGGCCGGGCGGAGGTCGAAGACCTCGGAGACGGCGTTCTCGATCCTCTCGACGGCGACCGTGTTGGTGCCGAAGGTCTCGACGAACAGGCCCACGGGCTCGGCCTTGCCGATGGCGTACGCCACCTGGAGCTCGCACCGTGTGGCCAGGCCGGCCGCGACGACGTTCTTGGCCACCCAGCGCATCGCGTACGCCGCAGAACGGTCCACCTTGGAGGGGTCCTTGCCCGAGAACGCGCCGCCGCCGTGGCGGGCGTAACCGCCGTAGGTGTCGATGATGATCTTCCGGCCGGTCAGCCCCGCGTCGCCCATCGGGCCGCCGATCTCGAAGCGGCCGGTGGGGTTGACCAGCAGGCGGTAGTCCTCGGTGTCCAGCTTGATGCCGTCGTCGGCGAGCCGGGCGAGAGTGTGCTCGACGACCTCGGCGCGGATGTCGGGGGTGAGCAAGCTGTCCAGGTCGATGTCGCTCGCGTGCTGGGAGGAGACGACGACCGTGTCCAGGCGCACGGGCCGACTGCCCAGGTACTCGATGGTGACCTGGGTCTTGCCGTCGGGGCGCAGGTAGGGGATGGTGCCGTCTTTGCGGACTTCGGTCAGCCGGCGCGAGAGCCGGTGGGCCAGTTCGATCGGCAACGGCATCAGGGAGGGAGTCTCGGTGGTCGCGTAGCCGAACATCAGACCCTGGTCGCCAGCGCCCTGCTGGTCGAGCCCGTCGGTCGCGCCACCCGTGGCCGAGCCGTCCAGCCTGCTCTCGTACGCCGTGTCGACGCCCTGGGCGATGTCGGGGGACTGTGCGCCGATCGACACCGACACCCCGCAGGAGGCACCGTCGAAACCCTTGGCCGAGGAGTCGTAGCCTATGTCGAGGATCTTCTTGCGGACCAGGGTGGCGATGTCGACGTAGGCGGAGGTCGTCACCTCGCCCGCGATGTGCACCTGACCGGTGGTGATCAGGGTTTCGACCGCCACGCGCGACGCGGGGTCGGCACGCAGCAGTGCGTCGAGGACGGTGTCGCTGATCTGGTCGGCGATCTTGTCGGGATGGCCCTCGGTCACGGACTCCGAGGTGAACAGGCTGCGCGACATGACACTCCAGGGCAGACGTGGTGGGTGTACCGGTCGACATGCGCGCGGCCCGGGCCGCCGGGGCCGGAGGCACGTGGCCCCGGCGCCGCTGGTGACTGCGCGCACTTCTGTCGTGAAGTCGGGGGAGAGGGGCCGAGCCGGATCAGCGGCGCGAGGCCCTTGTCACCGCGCCGGGCCGGTCTTGCGGAAGACCCAGTAGTCGGCGCTCTCTTCGGCGATGTAGCGGGCGTCGCCCAGCTTGAACTCCAGGAGGGCCAGGGAAGCGACCTCCTCGGACCGGGCGAAGTCCTCGAAGCTCGTCTCGGTCGCGTAGCTGCCGCGGGTGGAAACCGCGATCAGACCGCCGGGCAAGGCGTACTCGATCAGGGTGAGCAGCGCCGTGGGGCGCACATGACCGAGCGTGAACACACCGCTGCTGACCACGATGCCGTACTGGTCCAGACGGTCGTCGCGCCGGGGCACCGAGAGGTCCACGCCGCCGTGGACCTTCCGGTACGCCCGGGTCTTGAGGGCTTCGGCGGCCATGTTCTCCGAGAGATCGACGCCGTCGATCACGTAGTCGCCCAGGGTGCGCAGGACACTGCCGACGAGGCCGGTGCCGCAGCCGGCGTCGAACACGGTCGTGTCCGGCGTCGCGTAGGCGGAGGCGAGCAGGTGCACGAGGTTGGCCGCGATCCGGGGTGCCACCCATTTCTGGTCCGCCAGGTCCACGTCGTACCGCGACGCCCAGTCCTCGTAGTAGTTCTTCAGCCCCGGAGAATCGTCGAAGAAGACGTGGGACTGCTTGACGTTCGTGAAGGAGCTGCTCATGGGATTTCCTCCCTGTCGGTCCGGATCGACGATCGCGAGGGTTCTTCTCTCGCTCTGCTATGTCACTGCGGGCACGTCCGGCGCGCCCGATTTCCGCTCGGTGCCGGTGCCGTCTCCTCGCGATCGGGAGTTCTTCACGTCGAACACCATGTAGACAGCGATTCCGGCAAGAACGAACACGGCGCCGCCGACCTCCGTCCAGGTGGGCATCCGTTTTTCCGCCGGGAGACTCATGAGCGCGCCGAAGATCGTCTCGGTGGCGAGCAACGGCCCGACCAAGGGCACCGGAATGCCCTGCGCCGCCTTCACCCAGATGTATGTGCCCCACCAGGAACCGATGACCCCGAGGAAGACGCACCAGGCGATGATCTTGAACAGGGGGTACGGGGCGAAGGTCTCCTCGGGCGTGGTGGCGACGGCGAAGGGCAGCAGGACCATGGAGGCGCCGCCTGCCCCCATGGCCACCAGCGCTGCCCAGATCTTGGGGTCCGGCTTCGTCTCCCAGGTGCGCTGTGACTGGGCGTTGCGGACGACGAAGTAGGACCAGGTGAGCATGGCCATGAGGGCCAGCAGGATCCCGAAAAGTGAGTCGTGAGCGTGGTCCGAGGGCTTTTCGTGGATGAAGTCCGCGGCGCTCAGAAGAGTGAGGCCGGAGAGAATCAGGAGGACCGGCGCGACCAACTCGCTCCACGACATGCGTTTTTCCGCGACGTTGCCGGCCACCGCGATGGTGATCGGTGAGGATCCCACGATGACCGCGGTGATGAAACCACTGCCCATGGTGGCGGAGTACGAGACGCAGATGTAGAAGACGAAGTACCCCACAAAGCCTATGTACAGGCCGAAGAGGATCCTGCGCATCGGCATCAGCCTGAGCAGGCTCCGGCCTCGGAGCAGGACGTACAGGCCGCACAGGCCGAACAAGGAGTACCGGCCTGTGACCAGGAGCAGTTCACTCGCCGGCTTGACGGCGGCCGGGGCGGGGAAGGCGAAGGCCCAGAGGAGAGCGGCCGTCAGTGCCGCTGCCACGTTCTTTTGCGTACTTCCCATCACGCAGTCGCTTCCAGCGCGGTGTTCCGCCCAGCGGCAAAACCGTTCTGCATCAGCCAGTCCCGGTTGTAGATCTTGGAGATGTATTTGCTTCCGCTGTCCGGCAGGACGGTGACGACCGTGGCCGGTCCCGTCAGCGACCGGGCCACCTGCACGGCGCCCCACACATTGGCGCCCGAGGTGCCACCGCAGACGAGACCCTCGCGTCTGGCCAGGTGCTGACAGGTGGCGAAAGCGTCGGCGTCGGTGAACTGAGCCACATCGTCGACGACCGAGAAGTCCATGCACTTCGCCAGGTGATCCTCACCTGCGCCCTCGACGAAGTACGGTGCGATCTGTGAAGGGTCCACGACGCCTTCGTGGAAGTAGCGGTGGTATATGGAACCCACCGGATCGAGCAGGATGGACGTTACGGACGGATTCTTCGACTTCAGGAACCGGGAAGTTCCGGAGATCGTGCCCCCGGTGCTCCCCGATGCGACGAACGCCGTCACCGAGTGACCGAGCGCCTCCCAGATCTCAGGGCCCGTCGATCGGAAATGAGCCTCCGCGTTGAGCGGGTTGTCGTACTGGTTGAGCATGAACGAACCAGGCGTCTCCGCGTGGATGCGCCTTGCGCGCGTCACATAGTGCTTGGCCGAGTCCGGCGGGGCCGAGGTCGGGCAGACGATCACCTCGGCGCCCATGGCGCGCAAGGCGTCCTGCTTCTCCTTGCTCACCTTGTCCGGCATGGTCAGGATCGCGCGGTAGCCGCGTGTCGCCGCCATCATCGCGATTGCCGCACCAGTGTTTCCGGAGGTGTTCTCCACCACGGTCGTGCCGGGCCGGAGCAGATCGCGGTGCTCGGCGTCATCGAGGATGTAGCGGACGATCCGGTCCTTGATGCTGCCCCCCGGATTCATGAACTCGGCCTTGGCGAATATCCGAACACCGGCCGGAACGTCGAAGGTCTTCAGTTCGACGAGGGGCGTCCTGCCGATGAACGACTGGACATTCATGCCGACTCCTTACGAGAGTGGAAACGGTGATGGAGAGCCGGATCGGCGGGTGTGCCGCGGACACCGGGCCGGCACTCGCCCGGTGCCTTGCCGTCCGCTGCCGACTGTCAACGCACCGAAGAGGCAGCGGAGTCCGGTCAGAGGGCAGAGTCAGGAATCTTCACCGAGTCGAGGATGACGACCGTGTGACCGACCCTTTCGCCCTTCCCCACCAGAGCCAGGGCGTCCAGTGCCGATATCTCGAACGGCGCCAGCTCCTCCTCCAGTTTCAGGGCCTGCGCCCCGGCGGCCGCGGGGGGCAGGCCCTCGAAGGCGTCGCGCAGAACGTTCACCGGGTAGAAGTGGAACGGTCCCAGTCCTTCCCTCTCCCATTGGGCGTATCCGCCGACCACTTCGGCCGGCTCCGACTGGACCTTCCAGGTGTAGGTCAGGATGTTGCCGTTGTAGCCGGCGGCTCCGGAGAGGGCCAGGATCTCAGACAACGGAATGCGCGCACCGATCGACGACAGTACCCGCCCGCCGACCCGAAGGAGGGGATGCGCCTGCTGGAGAGCCAGGTAGTGGAGCGTCAAGAGGTTCTTTTCCGCGGCTCCGGGAACCTCCTCGCTGCGCTCGGTGATGAAGGTCGAACTCGTCTGTCCGTCGGCCAGGTCCTCGTCACCCGCCATCGGAATGTTGGGGAGGTTCTCGTAGATCACGTCGATCTGCGACAGCTTGTCGGCCAGTGGGGCGAGGAGGTCGCCCGCGCCTCCGATCAGTTCTACGTCCTCGATCAGGAGGTTGCTGCGAATGTTTTCCCGCGCATACGTGAGAACGTCCTGATGGAGGTCGGTGAAACCGACGGTACGTGCTTGCAGAATTTCCACGGCTGCCAGGGCGTCGAGTCCCGCTCCCGTCCCGATCGTGCAGAACCGCGGGGCGAGTACGCCCATGTGTGCCAGCGTCTTGAACGCGGGAACGGCAACGCTCGCCACCCAGTCGGCCCGCGGGTCCTTTGCCTTCGGGAGGTAGGAATGGTCCGAAAGCCGGAGCCCGATGGATGACCTGATCCGTTCCAGTTCGCTTATCTGGAAGAACTCGCCGGGCGACACAACCAATTCGGAATGGTCGACACGTGTACCCATCTCGGTCTCCTTAGAGGTGGCGACAGCACTGCTTCTGTGAAGGTCTCCGGACCGCCCGATTCGACGCAGGGCAGGCGGGCGCACGGAACCGTTCTGTGCCGAAGGGATCAACTGCGATCGCATTGCGCCTTTCACGGGGAAGGCGTTTTGCGGTAGCAGCGATTCCACTATCGCCATGGCCGGCAACGCCGTACAAGGGGTGCCCTGTTGCCTGTCGTCAGGCAACGCTGGCAACAGCGAACCCCGGAGCACCTCGCCGCATGCGTCGGTCCGGCGTTCGCCGGCGCACCGGCCGGTCGCCGTGCGCTCTTTCCCGTCGTCGGCTCGGACGGCTCTGCCTTCTCGGTGGGGTCGATCGTGGGGTCGGGTCGCCCGGGGGGCGCCGGGTGTGACTGTCGGAGTGCTGCCGTCTCGCGGCTCTTCCGGCTCCCCGGCCGCTCGTCCCTCACCGAGAACTTCAGCGCGTCTTCTGGGCCTCTGCGTCGGTCGGCGTCCGCTACGACCCGAACTCGCGGGACTTCCACGGCCGCAGACGTGCCGGTGGGAAGAAGCGCCTCCAGGCCGTGCTCGCCCTCGCCCGCCGTGGCGCCACCGGTGACTACGGCAGCCTGGCAGCAGCACGCGGAAACCGGACCCGCGCGACCCGGCCGCAAGGATCGGCATATCGCCATGAAGCGGGCGTTCTCCGTCCGCCGACGGGTCCGCTGCATACCAGACGTGCGACCGGGCTGCATCGGAAAAGAGCTTTCCGGCCGCCTCGGAGGTTCCCCGTTGACACTGCGGAAACCGACTCCCTAGCATGTAGCTATACCGGTTGGTATACGTCACCGTCTCCCCCCCCACGAAGGAGATGCGCACGTGTTGCTCCGTCTGTCCGGCGTAGCGGCTGGTGAAGCCCTGGTTGCCACCAGAACCTGTGCTGTCGATCCGCTGGGACGTCAACGGCACGGCTACCGGTGTATGAGGACGCAGCCCACCGGCCCGTACGGGAGAAGAGAATCCGTGAAACCCGTATACATCCGCGATGACGTCGAGCCGCAACGTCAGCACCTCTCGGCGATCGGCCGGTCCGTGTACCGACATGGCTGGCTGCCGGGAATATCCGGCAGCATCTCGATCCGATCAGGTGAAGCGATTCTGATCACCGCCGGTGACCTGGACAAAAAGGTGATGACCCACCAGGACACCGTGATGGTGGATCCCTTCGACGGGCTGCCGTTGCTCGGGGAGACCGAGTGGCCCCCGGACGAAACCGCGCTACACCTCGCCCTCTACCGGCGATTGCCCGACTGCGGAGCGGTGATCTGTGCGCAAGCACCGTGCGCCGAGGCACTCACCACCGTGGCCGACGGCAGCGGCCAGGCGCTCCTCAGGGAACCGGAAGCGGCGCAGGCAGTCGACTTGTCGGATGACTGCCCGCCCGTACCGCCGGTCGTCGCGGACCGGCTTGATGCGTCACGCGTCGCCGAAGACGTGGTGGCCGCTCTCGACGCCCCGGCCCTCGGCACCTCTTCGGTTCTGCTCGTCCGGCAGAACGGCCTCGTCGCCTGGGGTCGTGACGCCGACGAAGCGCTCGGCGAGCTGGAGCGTATCGAACGGCTCAGCCACCTGCCCCAGGTCGGCGCGGTCGCCGACGAACCCGCTGAGGTCAGGGTGAACACCTGGTGACACTGCTACAGATCATGCCGGAGAACGCCCCGGAGACGGTGCGGGTGCGGACCGACGACCTGGACGTCATCCAAGGGGAGTTGCTCAGGATCGGTGTGCGCCTCGTCCGGTGGCACGCCGCCCGCCGGCTTCCGGCCGACGCCGACGACACCACGGTCATGAAGGCGTACGAGAGCCACATCGACCACCTGGGCGCCGAGGGCGGCTACCGGATCGTCGACATCGTCCGCAGGGTTCCCCCGCCGGCCGATCCAAGCCCGCAGAGATGTCCAGCGCGTGAGGCGTTCATGCAAGAACACGTCCACGACGACGATCTGGTGCGCTTTCTTGTGGCGGGCACGGGCTGCTTCTCCCTCCATGTCGCGGGACAGGTGTACGCGTTGCTGTGCACGGCAGGGGACCTGCTGTCCGTACCCGGACGCACGCCCCACTGGTTCGACGCGGGCGCTCACCCGAACTGCACGGTGATCCGTTTCTTCCAGCGGGCCGACCGCAGTGCCGTCCGTGTCCTGCCGGACGGCATCGCCTCCCGGTTCCCGACCCATGACGAGTTGCTGGCGACGCCCGGCGACTGACCGGCGCCTCATCGAAGACCTCCGCGGCCATCTCGCCGGTGCGGGGCGCGACCTTCCTGCCCGGGCTCTCTCACCGGTGAGCGCTGCCGGCTTCCACGGAGCCCACTCGCAACCGCCAGGACGGCCCGAAGCGTGCGATCCGGATCACCAGGCCCACCGACCGGACCAGGAAGCAGGCGCGGCAGTCGCGGCAACCCCGGCTCGAACCGGCTACTTCAGGACAACTGTACAATTCTGGGGGCTAGACAGTGGTACGAGAACCAGTACAGGGATCATCGTCAACTCGGCGTACCCAGGAAAGAATCGGCTCTCTCGACGGAGTGCCGGCGTCATACGGACAGTTGCTGCGGGCTCACCGGACGAAGCGAGGGCTTTCGCTCACGCAGTTCGCCGCCCGGGTGCATTTCAACCCGGGGCACATCAGCAAGGTCGAGACCGGCAAGCGGTCACCTTCGGTGAGCTTCGCGAAGGCCTGCGACCGGGCACTCGACATCGGAAACACCTTCACCGCCATCGCCTCCGCTCTGGAGGTGGCCACCCGGCAGCAGCAAGGCTGGATCCGGCCTGCCCAACTTCCCACGGCAAAAAGGCATTTCGTAGGGCGCCACGATGACCTGCGTCGACTGGACGGGCTCCTTCGAAGCCACGAGCAAACACTTGCGGTACCCGTGGCGGTGATCAACGGCCCGCCCGGTGTGGGAAAGACCGCACTCGCGGTGCAATGGGCACACCGAGCCGTCAACGACGGCCACTTCCCCGACGGGCAGCTGTTCGTCAGCCTTCAGGGGCCCGAGCCGGACACCGCGGCCGCTCCCTTCGACGTGCTGGAAGATCTGCTGCGCGCCGTGGGCGTGTCTTCTGAGTGCATTCCAGCCGAGCTGGAACAAAGGGCTGCCACCTTCCGGTCATACCTGCACAGCCGGAAAATGCTCCTGGTGCTGGACAATGCCGCGGACGCCCAGCAGATCCGCCCCCTGTTACCGGGATCTCCGGGATGCGCCGTCGTGGTGACCAGCCGGTCGCGATTACCGGGGCTGATGCCCTTGGTGGACGCCGTCTCGCTGCCTCTGCCCGAGCTGTGCCAACCGGAAGCCGCCAAGCTGATCGGCGCGGTCATAGGCCAGGTGCGGGCCGACGCCGACCCAGGCGCGGTGGCCGTATTGGCGGAGCGATGCGGGCGTCTTCCCCTGGCTTTGGTCCTGGCCGCCGAGAGGATCGTGAGCCGACAGCACCACAGTGCCGAGGTCCTTGCCACCGAACTCAAACCCCGACAGGCCAGGCTGAACCTCGCAGAAGGGGGCGTGGTGCTCCGCGACGTGTTCGAGACCTCGTACAAGGCGCTCGACGAGCAGAGCGCTCGTGTCTTCCGGGGGCTCGGCCTGCTCCCGGGGCGTCTGATCGATGTGGTCAGCACGGCGTCGATCGCGGGTGTCCCTCCGGAGGAAGCCTCACTGTCGCTGTGCAACCTGGCCGCCGCGCACCTGGTTCAGCGTCATGGTGAGCGTCACTATCGCATGCACGACCTGTTGCGGGCGTATGCGGCCGATCTGTCGAGGCAGTCGAACGGCGACCCCGGGCGCGCGATGGCGAACGGCCGTGCGGCCGACCCGGTGCCCACGCCGAACTCCCTCGCGGCTCCTTCTCTCGTCGCGTAGAACCTCACCGGTGGCCGGAGGCCCGACAACGGACACGAGCCCGGGATCATCCCCGGTGTTTCACGGGGCCGGGGACCGGAGCGGTCACTGGGAAAGCGACCTTTCGATGAGGACTTCGGCCATGTGTTCAGCACGATCGACGGCCTGGTCAAGCGACCGCATGGAATCGGCGACGCAGGCCCCCTCGTGCAGGATCAGGATCTGGGCGGCCAGTCCCGCGGGGTCATCGGAGCCGGCTTCCGCGGCCAGCCCTTCCAGGTAGGAGAGCAGCCAGGCCTTCTGGTCGCGGGCGACCGCCCGGCCAGGGTGGCCTTCGGGGAGTTCCACGGACGCGTTGATGAAGGCGCAGCCCCGCAGGCTCCGCTCGCGCATCCACTCGCGCAGGGCGTCGAACGTGGCCAGGATCTTCTCCGCCGGGGGACCGTCATGGCCGTTGACGTACTTCACCAGCGTGGAACGCCACAAGCCGTCACGAGCGCGCAGATAGGCGACGATGAGGTCGTTCTTCGAACCGAAGCGGTCGTAGAGGGTCTTCTTGGTGACGCCTGCTTCTGCCGCGATCGCCTCGACACCGACGGCGCGGATGCCCTGCTCGTAGAAGAGCCGCGAGGCTGTCTGGAGGATTTTCACGCCGGCCGGCGTGAGGTGTTGCACGCCGGGTCGTCGGCTGCTTCGATCTACGGTCTCGCTGTTGACAGCCACACCTCAATGTTACACCCAGCGGTATGGTTACAACAGTGGCTCCGCGGGTGTGAACACCCGAGGACGCCTCGTGAACGCCGAGGAGTTCCGTCTCGCCGGCGAAGTGAACTACCATTGCGACGTCGTTGTCGCCCGTGTCGCCCGTTCGTCACGACATGCCGCCGATGGGGCAATGGCGGGCCTGGTCGGTCGGTTCGGTCCACCGTGTTACGCCGGAGCGCGTGACGAGGAGGCCGAATGACCGAGGTTCACCGCATCGAGGCCGTCGTTTTCGACGTCCTCGGCACGATGGTCGATGAACCCGGCGGGCTGCGAGCGGCCATGCGGGAGGCGGTTCCTGCGGCAGAGGAAGCGTTTGTCGACCGGCTGCTCGACGTGTGGCAAGAGCATGTCGAGCGCGAGCAGCGTCGCATCGCGGGGAATGTGCGGCCCTACGTCAACTCGCAG
The DNA here is from genome assembly GCF_055574875.1 of Streptomyces sp. NPDC034670. NCBI lineage: Bacteria > Bacillati > Actinomycetota > Actinomycetes > Kitasatosporales > Streptomycetaceae > Streptomyces > Streptomyces sp. NPDC034670. The sequence goes on along the minus strand of NZ_JBVITR010000002.1, from coordinate 251,294 downwards.
GTCATCGACCGGGAGGCGGCCGAGCGTGTGGCCGGCTGCGTCGGCCTGACCGACGCAGCCGCCCTCGATCGGCTGGCCACCGCGGGACAGCGCATGAAGCCCTGGGGTGACTCCCTCGCCGGCCTCGCACGGTTGTCCGAGCGCTTTCCGGTACTGGCCCTCAGCAATGCCAGCCGTGCCTCTCTGCTTCGGCTCAACGCTCACACGGGACTGCGCTGGCACCAGACCCTGTCCGCCGAGGACGTCCGGGCGTACAAGCCTGCGCCGGAGGTCTACCGGCTCGCGCTCGACGCGGCAGGTTCTCCGCCGGAGCGCGTGCTCATGGTTGCCGCGCACGCCTGGGACCTTCGCGGGGCCCAAGCCGTGGGCATGCGAACTGCTTATGTGCAGCGACCGGTAGGGGATCCGCCGCGCAGGAGCGACTCGTTCACGTGTCGGTCCAGTGGCTTGGAGGAGTTGGCCGCCGTACTTGCGGTGGTGTAGTGCCGGAACGCGACGGGTCTTTGGCATCCGACGGCCGGAGCCTTCCCGCCGTGGTGCCACAGCCCTGTTGCGGGGCTGTGAAGAGGGAGCGGAGGAGCTCGGCCGCGGCCCGGTCCAGGGACGTGAGCCGCCGGGACCCGGGTGCCGCGGCCGCGTGGCCGAGGCCGATTCGTTCGAACAGGTGGCGGAGAGGCGGTCCGTGACGCTGCGGTGGACGGTGCCGCGGGCCGGCTCGCCCCTGGCTGGTGGCGAAGCCCAGTTCGTCGGGAATTCCCGACGTCCGGCAGCGGTCACGGTCGGACGGTCCGGACCTCACCCGCGGTGTCGTCGATGCTTTGCGCACATGCGCGACGCTCTCCTCCGGCCCGCGTACCGCGTGACTTTTCGCCCGCAGGACTCCGGCCTCCTGAAAGGAGTCCTCGCGGCAGCGGCTCGGGGCTGGCTGTCACCGTCGCGACGACTGACTGCCATGCCGGTGGGTATCCGGTATCCATACTGGTAGGTTTACTGCGAGAAGGCGTTTCCGCGCCGTGTTCGGCAGTCGAGACTGCTTGGAGACCCTCGGATGAGGATGCTGCTTCGGCACGTATGGAATCTTCTGCGAGACATCGCGTACGGGATCAACGCCGGGCATGCCATCAGGCACGGAGTGCCGGTGCCGGCACGTGAACCTCCGAACTCAGCTGCCGGAACGAGTTTCCGGGCGACGGGAAGGCTCCGACGGCCCCCTCTGCCACCGCACCCTCCTCGGACAGCGCCACCCTCCGTTACCACCGGATGCGAGACAGGGCCGTTAGATTGACACACCCGTTTGGGCCGGCCTCGTCTTGTGGTTGGGGCGACATTTGTTCCAGCTTCAAACGGCCCCAGTTCTGGCCCCGGCAGGGTCGGCCATGAGTGGGGCTTCGGGGCGGGGCGATGTCGCGAGACGACCGTGGGGGAGAACGCTACGCATGACGACTTGAAGAGCACCGGCCGGGCGGCAGCGCTGGGTCGAGGTCGCGACCCGGGACACGGTCAGAGACGGTGGTCGTCGAATCCGTGCTGCTTGTGGGACAGCCGTCCGCTCCCACCAGTTCCGTCTCCATCCTCCTGGATCCTCGATGTTCGAGCGGTGCGTCGGCTTGACCTGGTGCTCCAGGTGCCGGATCTGCTCAGGCGCGATGGTCCACATTCCCCGAATGCGTGTCCTCGTCGACGCACTGGCCTCCCTCCCTGCAGACAGGCGTGATCGATTGCGTCGCAGTGAGGTGAGACTGATCGACTGTCTCGATCGTCAGGTCAGCTGGTAAGAGCTGTCCCGTAAATGATCTGCGGCATGCGGATTGACCAGCGACGCTGCGCCTCATCCGGCGAGGGTGAGGTTGTGCAGGAGGGCGATGTCGAGCACGTTGCGGTGAACGCCTTCGTCTTTGAGGCGGCAGTCGCTGAGGATCTTCAGAGAACGGAGGGGTGCCGTGGAGACTGCTTGTCAGCGGGGGATTCTTTGTCCCGCTTCGGTGAGGGTCAGTGTGAGGCACCCCAGCCACGTGCCGGATCGCGGGTACTCCCCGTCCTCGGCGTCCGCCAGGACAACGGGAAGGTCCTGCTTCGGGACGGGGGGACCGGGCTGCTCTCCGAGAGTGCCGTCCGGCGCTGTCCAGAGCACGAGCCGGCACACTTCGCTCCATCCTCTGTCGATGAAGGGGAAGGAGGATCGGGACGAGAGCCGAGGCGGGCCCTGAGACCAGCGGCTCGTCGAGGTCACCCCGGACACCGGGAAGGATGTCGATCCCGGTGGCGTTGATCATGAAGGCACGTTCGGCGGAGGACAGCTGGTCCGTCGCGGGATGCGTCGCGTGCAGAGTGTCGCAGCTCAGGAGAACGGCCGGCGAGAGCTCTGGTGGCTCTCTGAAGAAGTGCTCACATGGACGAGATGATCTCGATGTGGCTGGTGTGACCACAGCGTCGGAGCCGTCCTGGACAGCCCCGTTCTCCGGGCTGAGCCCGCGAGCCTTCGGGAAGATGGGCGCAGGGCCATCAGTACCGATACCAGGGCTGCCCCGAGAGGTGCGCCCACCAGTGGCACAGCCGCGCTGAGCATGCGCGACGAGTTGACCGGTGTGGACGGTGCCGTCCCCGCCGTGATCGCAAGCAGTGCACCGGGGACTCCACTCAGTGCCGTCGCTTTCGTATCCGCACGCTGCACCTCGACGAACATCCTGTTCTCGCCACTTGTGGGTACACCGGTCGTAGTCGAGACGTGCAGCGGGACGGTCTGCGGCTCGGATTCTTCCACTGCCTTCTCCCTGTCGTTGCCTTGCGGCTTGGAGGAGCAGTCTGGGCAAGCGGTCGGAACACGGCTGCCCACCGAGTGGTAGCGGTCGCGATCGATCGGTCACAGTCGGGGGCCCGGTTCGCTTTGCATCACACGGCTGCCCGGATCGTGTACTCCACGGGCGCCGGCGGGGCATCCGGCCAGTCGCAGGTCCACTCGACCGCCTGGTGTTCTGGAACCGGGCGAAGCCCCGGCTGTCGGGTGTGTTGAACGACTTCCAGGTCGATGCGGAGGACGGCTCCGTGCTCGACGAAGTGCTTACCTGGCACATCGTCAGGTAAGTCGGCATCTGGTCAGCATGAGCCCTCGCACACTCCGAGACGGGTGCTTGGTCGGCGATAGTGCAACAGCCTCATTTTCCGCGGAAGTGCAGGCGAGGAGCCTTCTTGCCCGAGTGGGGTCGATGTTCCTCGGAATCTTCGAGTCCGACGAGTCCCGATGTACAGTGAAGACCGCCCTTGACCTGCACAAAGCAGGCAGGGAGCCGTCTTCCAGGAGTCCAAAGTGCTGCGTACTCTGTTCAAGTCCAAGATCCATCGCGCCACCGTCACCCAGGCCGACCTGCACTACGTGGGATCGGTGACCATCGACGCGGATCTGCTCGACGCCGCCGACCTGCTGCCCGGCGAGCTCGTGCACATCGTCGACGTCACCAACGGGGCCCGGCTGGAGACGTACGTCATCGAGGGCGAGCGGGGCTCCGGCGTCGTCGGGATCAACGGGGCGGCGGCCCACCTCGTGCACCCCGGCGACCTGGTGATCATCATCAGCTACGCCCAGGTCACCGACGCCGAGGCGCGGGCGCTGGAGCCCCGGGTCGTGCACGTGGACCGCGACAACCGCGTCATGGCCCTGGGGACCGACCCGTCCGAGCCGGTGCCGGGATCGGACCAGCGGCGCAGCCCGCAGGCCGTCACGGCCTGACCGGGGAGGACCGAGCACCGAGGCAGGAGCGCGACGTGTCCGTGGACGGCAGGGACGACATCGAGATCCGCGACGACCGGTCGGCGGGACGGCTCGAGGCGGTGACGGCGGGCGAAGTCGTCGGCCGCATCGAGTACTTCGTCCTCGACGCCCCCGAGCGCGCGCTCGTGCCGGTGCACACCGTCGTCGGGCCCGCCCACGAGGGCAAGGGCGTCGCCGGTCGCCTCGCGCGCGAGCTGTACGCCGTCGCCGCACGCGAGGACAGCCCGGTCGCCCCGCTCTGCCCGTACGTCGTCCGGTGGGCCGGCCGTCACCCCGACCGGGCCCCGGCGGCCGCTCCGGAGCTGGTCCGGGCGGCGGAGGAATGGCTGGCGGCACACCCCGGGCGCTTCTGAGCACCGACCGCCCGCGTGCTCGTCCTCCTGCACACCTCACCCGTCCACGTGCCCGTCTCCGACGCGCTGCGCGACGAGGCCCGCCCCGGACTGGAACGGCGGCACCTCGTCGCCGGGGAACTGCTGCACCGGGCCCGCCTCGCCGGTCCCGCGGCGGTCGCCGACGACGTGCGGGCGAGGGTGCGGGAGGCCGTCGAGGGCGGGGCGCGGGCCGTGCTGTGCACGTGCTCGACCCTCGGCGGAGTCGCGGAGGCGACGGCCGCCGGGGCGGGCGTGCCCGTGCTGCGCGTCGACCGGCCGATGGCGGGCGCGGCCGTGGCCGCCGGTCCGCGGATCGTCGTCCTCGCCGCCCCGGGGAGCAGCCTGCGTCCCACGGCCGGACTCGTCGAGGAGGGGGCGCGGCGCGCCGGCCGCGCCGTCGGGGTGCGCACCGCGCCGGTCGAGGGTGCCCGGGCCCGTTTCGGGCGGGTGACCGGGAAGGGTGCGTCCGCCGGGTCGCGGACGCGGCCGGCGAGGTCACCGGCGCCGACGTGATCGTCCTCGCCCAGGCCTCCACGGCGCCGGCCGAGCGGCTCGGCACGGCCGGCGTCCCGGTGCTGTCCGGCCCGCGGCCCGGGCTCGCGGCGGGTGCGGCGGCAGCGGGCCACCGGTGGCGCCGTCCGCCGCGGCGGGCGGACCCGTGACGGTCCCCGCGGCGCGGCGCCGGGGGTCCCGCCGCCCCGTCCGCCGGGTGCGCCACCCGGGCCCCCGCCGTCGTGCGGGCGGGTGACTGAGGACGCGGCCCCCGGGTAGGCGGGGGAGTAGTCCAGAGCCGACGTCGACCGACTGGCCGGAGGACAGCCGCCATGACCGAGCCGTACCCGGACCCCGTCCCGCCGGGCCCCACTCCGGGGCCCACCCCGGGCCCGGACCCCGTACACCCCCAGCCCGTTCCCCCTCCGGGCCCCGGCCCGGCACCGGGCCCCACGCCCCCGAACCCCGCTCCGCCGCACCCGGGTCCGCCCGAGCCCTCTCCCTCGCCGATCCCGCCGGGACCCGAACCGGTGCCCGACCCGGAGCCCGGGCCGCCGCTGAGCTGAACACGGACCGCGCGCACGAGAAGGGGGGGGGGGGGGGGGGGGGGGGGGGGGGGGGGGGGGGGGGGGGGGGCGGGGGGGCGGGGGGGGGGTGAGCCCCCGGGGGCCGGGA
>NZ_JBVITR010000002.1:177001-245977 GCF_055574875.1 Streptomyces sp. NPDC034670 | reverse complement strand
ACCCCCCCCCCCCACACGCACTCCCTCCTTCCTTGGTGAGAATTGCCCTTTCTTTTCTTGCCCCCCCTCCCCCCCCCCCCCCCCCCCCCCCCCCCCCCCCCCGTCCCCCTCCCCCCCCCCCCCCCCCCCCCCCCCCCACCGCCCTCTTCCCCGCGGTGCGCCGTCAGCGCGTCCCGCCGCGGTCCGTCACGCGGTCACCTCCGACCGGTCCCCGCCCCACAGCGTGTGGAACGAGCCCTCGCGGTCCGTGCGCCGGTAGGTGTGCGCGCCGAAGTAGTCCCGCTGGCCCTGGGTGAGCGCGGCCGGCAGGCGCTCCGCGCGCAGGGCGTCGTAGTAGGCGAGGGCCGCGGCGAAACCGGGCGTGGGCACGCCCTGGCGGGTCGCGGCGACCAGCACCTCGCGCCAGTCGTCCTGCGCCTCGGCGATCTCCCGCGCGAACGTCTCGTCGGACAGCAGGCTCGGCAGGTCGGCCCGCGCGTCGTAGGCGGCGCGGATGCGGTCCAGGAAGGCCGCCCGGATGATGCAGCCGCCGCGCCAGATCGCGGAGACCGCGCCGAGGTCGATGTCCCAGCCGTACTCCTCGCTGCCCGCGGCGATCTCGTGGAAGCCCTGGGTGTACGACACGATCTTCGACGCGTACAGCGCCTGTTCCACCCGGTCGGCGAACGCCGCCGCCTCCGCCTCGCCCAGCGGCGCGGCCTTCGGGCCGGCGAGGCCGCGCGAGGCCTCGCGCAGCGCCGCGTGACCCGACAGCGAACGGGCGAACACCGCCTCCGCGATGCCCGACACCGGCACGCCCAGGTCGAGCGCGATCTGCACGGTCCAGCGCCCCGTGCCCTTCTGCTCGGCCTGGTCCACCACCACGTCCACGAACGGCTCGCCGGTGGCCGCGTCCACGTGGGAGAGCACCTCGGCGGTGATCTCGATCAGGTACGAGTCCAGCCGACCGGTGTTCCAGGTGCGGAAGATCTCCGCGATCCGCGCGGGGGAGTACCCGGCGACGTCGCGCAGCAGCTGGTAGGCCTCGCCGATCAGCTGCATGTCGGCGTACTCGATGCCGTTGTGGACCATCTTCACGAAGTGGCCGGCGCCGTCCGGGCCGACGTGCGTGACACAGGGCGCGCCGTCGGCCGCCTTGGCGGAGATCCTCTCCAGCATCGGGCCCAGGGACTCGTACGACTCCTTCGAGCCGCCCGGCATGATGCTCGGCCCGTGGAGCGCGCCCTCCTCGCCGCCGGAGATGCCCGTGCCGACGAAGTGGATGCCCTTCTCCCGCAGCTCGCGCTCCCGGCGCCGGGTGTCGGCGAAGTGGGCGTTGCCGCCGTCGATGATCATGTCACCGGGCTCCAGCAGCGGGGCGAACTCCTCGATCACGGCGTCCGTCGGCTCGCCCGCCTTCACCATGATCACCAGGCGCCGCGGGCGCTCCAGCGCCGCCACGAACTCCTTGGCCGTCTCGGCCGCCACGAAGTCGCCCTCGTGCCCGAACTCCTCCACCAGCGCGTGCGTGCGCGCCGCCGTCCGGTTGTGCACCGCGACCGTGTAGCCGTTGCGGGCGAAGTTGCGCGCGAGGTTGCGGCCCATGACCGCGAGACCCGTGACGCCGATCTGCGCTGAACTGCTCATAGGGTTGGCTCCTAGTGCCCTTGGTATCGGTACTGCCGGGGTGGCGGTGCTGCCGGCCGGCGCCCGTCAGTCCTGCCATCAACCATCCTGACGTGCCGTACTTCCGTCCGCACGTGCGGGTCGTGCGGCCCCGCCGGCCCCGCGCAGGCACATACGCGCGAAAGCCTCCCACGTACTCAGCCGGTGCGCGGGCGGTGCACGGGACCGCGCGCCCGCGGACCGACGCATCCGCCCGCGCGTGCGGTGCACGGTGCGGCAGACGGGGCGCAACCGTGGGAGAGAACCGGCCACTTGGCGCAACCGGGCGGCTGATACGCGTCTTGTCCCGGGCAGTTCGCCGCGCTTACTTTTGCCCCTCCTGACGCATTGTCGAGGAGGGCTCCATGGCCGTGCGCGGCCGGCATCGCCGGTACCAGCCGAACAGGATCAACCGCGCCTCACTCACCGTCACCGCGGGCGGTGCCGGCATGGCGCTGCCGCTCATGGGCGCCGGCACCGCCCAGGCCGCCGACGTGGGGACCTGGGACAAGGTCGCCGCGTGTGAGTCCAGCAACGACTGGGACATCAACACGGGCAACGGCTACTACGGCGGGTTGCAGTTCACCCGGTCCACGTGGGAGGCGTTCGGCGGCACCCGGTACGCGCCGCGCGCGGACCTGGCCACCAAGGACCAGCAGATCGCGATCGCCGAGAAGGTCCTCGACGGCCAGGGACCCGGCGCCTGGCCGGTGTGCTCGGTCCGGGCCGGACTGGCCAGGGGCGGCGACACCCCGGACATCCGGCCGGCCGCCGACCGGCCCGACCGGAGCGGGGAGAAGAGCAGGAAGGCGGGCGGCGACGGCCGGAAGGCCGGCGGCGGGCGGGCCGGCCGGCCCTCCGTGGAGGACGTGAAGCCGCACACCACGCCCCAGTCCCGGGCGGGCCGCGCCGAGATGTACACCGTGGTCCGCGGCGACACCCTCTCCGGCATCGCCGAGGGCGAAGGGGTCCGGGGCGGCTGGCGGGGCCTGTACGAGGCCAACCGCTCGGCCGTCGGAGCCGATCCCGACCTCATCCTGCCCGGCCAGCGGCTCGCCCTGCCCGGGCCGTCGGGCACGGCGGCGAAGGCGCCGCCCGGGAAGGCCGCCGAGGCACCGGAGAAGCCGTCCGGGGCGCCGAAGGCCAAGGTGCCGAAGCCCAGGGCGGCGGAGAAGCCGTCGAAGCGGGCCGCCGGTACGGCGGGGAAGAAGACCGCACCGCAGCGCGACGGGGACCGCGCCGACCGCGCCACCCAGACCGGCGGCACCCTGGTCGCCCCGGTCGGCGCCGCCCTCGGCACGCCGTACCACAAGGCCGGGTCCGCCTGGTCGAAGGGCTACCACACCGGGGTCGACTTCCCCGTGCCCACCGGCACGTCGGTGAAGTCGGTCGCGGCGGGCCGGGTCGTCAGCGCGGGCTGGGAGGGCTCCTTCGGCTACCAGGTGGTCGTCCGGCACACCGACGGCCGCTACAGCCAGTACGCGCACCTGTCGGCGATCTCCGTCAGGAGCGGCCAGCAGGTCGTCGCCGGCCAGCGCATCGGCCGCTCCGGCTCGACCGGGAACAGCTCGGGCCCGCACCTGCACTTCGAGGTGCGGACGGGGCCCGGTTTCGGTTCGGACATCGACCCGGTCGCCTACCTGAGGGCGGGCGGCGTCAGGATCTGACGCGCGCCCGGTGCCCGCCCACCGGCACCGGCGCGTACGGGCCGCCGTGGAAGAGCCCGTACGACACCGGCGGCACCGGGGCGGGTCCCGCACCGACCGGTGTCCCGGACGGCGGCGCAGGCCGCGGCACGCGCACGTCCTCGGGCACCGCGAGTCCGGCCGGCAGCCGCCCGGCGGGGCCGGCCTCCGGCTCCGCGGCCGCCGCGGACCGGGCGGCGGGGACCGTGGCGGGCACGGGCCCCGGCACGGAGGCGGGAAGGGCGGTCCCGGGCCGGGGGCTCGCGGGCGGTGCGTCCGCCGTCCGCCGCTGCTCGCGCGCCAGCCGCTCCGTCGTCAGCAGGATCAGCCCGCCGGCCGCGACCACACCGCAGCTCAGCGCGAGCGCCGTGCCCGTCGCGCCGTGGCGGAAGGTCTCGCCGAACATCGTGATGCCGACCGCCGCCGCCACCACCGGGTTCACCACCGTCAGCGTCGCCAGCGGCGCCGCGAGCCCGGCGCCGCGGTAGGAGGCCTGGGACAGGAGCATGCCGGCCGTGGCCAGGACGCCGATCACCGCGAGGGACGGCAGGTCCGCCGCCGAGACCCCGCCGGTCCAGTCGACCGCGACGGTCTTGGTGAAGACGGAGGACATGCCGAACGCGACACCGGACGCGACGGCCAGCAGGATGCCGCGCACCGCGGGATGCCGGTGCGCGGCCCGGGCCGCGATCACCAGCGCCACCACCGCGATGGCCGTGACCAGCGCCGCCGCCGCCCGCTGGGCGGTGTCCAGCGACTGCGCGTCGGAGGCGCCGACCAGACCGAGCAGACCGGCCAGGCCCACGGTCGCCATGAGGGCGCCGCGCCAGGCGGTCGCCCCGGCCCTGCGGCCCACGAACAGCGCGGCCATGGGCAGCGCGAACACGATGGTCAGGGCGCCCAGCGGCTGCACGAGGCTCAGCGGGCCGCAGGCCAGCGCCACCACGTGCAGCAGTCCGCCGAGGCCGTTGAGCGCGACGGCCGCCCACCAGCCCGGCCTGCGCAGCGGCGCGTACTGCTGCCCACCGGGGGAGGAGAGCGCGACCTGCTCCTGCACGATCGCCCCGCCGGCGTACGCCACGGCGGAGACGAACGACAGCAGCACGGACAACGCGAGGGCGCTCATCGGCTGCTCCTCTGCGCGGGGCCCGGGCGCGGAACCCGGCACGGCGAACGGTCGGCTCTCATGCCCACCACGATGCCCCGTCCGGCTGTTCCCGTCGTCGTCCCTGAGCACCCAATGAGTCCTACTGCCGGTGGAGTACGACGGCGACCCCGTCATCCCCAGGGCGTGCGCCCGCGGGGGGAGAGTCCCCGGCCGCGCCCCCTAGGGGGCGCGGCGCCCTGGCCGCCGCGGACCCCGGCCCCCCGCCGTCCTCCGCCGCCGCCCGCTTCCGCACAGGTGTACGCGGTGCAACGCCCGGACGTTCACGGCGACTTCCGGCCGCGGCCGCCGCGCCGCCGGGCGTCCGGCGGGGACGTCCGGCGGCGGCCGCCGCGGCCCGGGACCGCCCCGCTCTTCCCCGCGGACCCCGTCTGGGTGACCATGGGAGGGACATCCGCTCGGACAGGGGGTTCACGGGTGCGCGTGGGACTGCTGACCCGGGAGTACCCCCCGGACGTGTACGGCGGCGCCGGGGTCCACGTGGAGTTCCTCGCCCGGGAGCTGCGGGCCCTGGTGGACCTCCGGGTGCACTGCTGGGGCGAGGGCCGCACGGACGGCGTGCTGCGCCACCGGCCCTGGTCCGCGCTCGACGGCGCCAACGACGCGCTGCGCACCTTCTCCGTGGACCTCGCCATGGCCGCCGCCCTCCAGGGCAGCGAACTGGTCCACTCCCACACCTGGTACGCGGCCCTCGGCGGCCACCTCGCCAAGCTGCTGCACGGCGTCCCGCACGTGCTGACCGCCCACTCCCTCGAGCCGCTGCGCCCCTGGAAGGCCGAGCAGCTGGGCGGCGGCTACGCCCTGTCGAGCTGGGCCGAGCGCACCGCCGTCGAATCCGCCGACGCGGTGATCGCCGTCTCCGGCGCCATGCGCGAGGACGTCCTCGCCTGCTATCCGGCGCTGGACCCCGGCCGGGTGCACGTCGTGCACAACGGCATCGACACGAACCTGTACCGCCCCGACCCCGGCACCGACGCCCTGGACCGGATCGGCCTCGACCGCTCCCGCCCGTACGTGCTGTTCGTCGGCCGCATCACCCGCCAGAAGGGCGTGCCCCACCTGCTGCGGGCCGTGCGCGGCATCGACCCGGCCGCGCAGGTCGTGCTGTGCGCGGGCGCGCCGGACACCCCCGAGACCGACCGGGAGTTCCGCGAGCTGCACCAGGAGCTGAGCCGGGTCCGCGACGGGGTGCACTGGATCCCGCGGATGCTGCCGCGCCCGGAGGTGATCCAGCTCCTCACGCACGCCGCCGTGTTCGTCTGCCCGTCGGTCTACGAGCCGCTCGGCATCGTCAACCTGGAGGCGATGGCCTGCGGCACCCCCGTGGTGGCCTCCAGGGTCGGCGGGATCCCCGAGGTCGTGGAGGACGGCGTGACCGGGGTGCTCGTGGAGGCGGACGACGGTTTCGAGGCGGGCCTCGCACGGGCCCTCGACGCGGTCCTCGGCGATCCGGACGCCGCGCGGCGGATGGGCGAGGCCGGGCGGGAGCGCGCGGTCGGGGAGTTCGGCTGGGGCGCGGTGGCCCGCCGCACGGTCCGGCTCTACGAGGAGGTCCTGAAACAGGCTTAGCCCCGCCCGCCCGGGGGCAGTCGGGGGGAAACTCCGGCGTGAGGGGAGCGGCCATGCGTCGTGGAGGTCCATCGATCCTGGGAATCGTGCTGGCGGGCGGCGAGGGCAAGCGGCTGATGCCCCTCACGGCGGACCGCGCCAAACCGGCGGTCACCTTCGGCGGCACGTACCGCCTGGTCGACTTCGTGCTGTCCAACCTCGTCAACGGCGACATCAAGCGGATCTGCGTGCTGACGCAGTACAAGTCGCACTCGCTGGACCGGCACATCACCACCACCTGGCGGATGTCCAGCCTGCTCGGCAACTACGTCACCCCGGTCCCCGCCCAGCAGCGCCTCGGCCCGCGCTGGTACCTGGGCAGCGCCGACGCCATCCTGCAGTCGCTGAACCTGATCCACGACGAACAGCCGGACCACGTGGCGGTGTTCGGCGCCGACCACGTGTACCGGATGGACCCGCGCCAGATGCTCGCCCAGCACATCGAGAGCGGCGCCGGCGTCACGGTCGCCGGGATCCGGGTGCCGCGCTCGGAGTCCGCCGCCTTCGGCGTGATCACCCCGGGCCCGGACGGCCGGACCGTGGAGGGCTTCCTGGAGAAGCCCGCCGACCCTCCCGGCCTCGCCGACGCCCCCGACTGCGTGTTCGCCTCCATGGGCAACTACGTCTTCACCACCAAGGCCCTGATCGAGGCGCTCCAGCGGGACGCCGAGGACGAGGACTCGGCGCACGACATGGGCGGCTCGATCCTGCCCCGGCTGACCGAGCGGGGCGAGGCCCACCTGTACGACTTCGGCTCCCACCACGTGCCCGGCGAGACCAGCCGCGACCAGGGCTACTGGCGGGACGTCGGCACGCTGGACGCGTACTACGAGGCCCACATGGACCTGATCGCCGAGCGTCCCGCGTTCAACCTGTACAACCGGCAGTGGCCCATCTACACCCACTCCAGCCAGCTCTCGCCCGCCCGGTTCAACGCCGGCGGCATGGCGAGCGAGTCCATCATCAGCGCGGGCTGCCTGATCCGGGGCCAGGTCACCCGGTCCGTGCTGTCGCCCGGCGTGGTGGTCGACCCCGGGGCCGTGGTGCAGGGCTCGGTGCTGCACGACAACGTCCACGTCGGACGGGGCGCGGTGGTGCGCGGGGCGGTGCTGGACAAGAACGTCGAGGTGCCGCCGGACGCGACGATCGGCGTCAATCCGGAGCGGGACGCGGAGCTGTACACGGTGTCCGAGGGCGGGGTGATCGCGCTGGGGAAGGGGCAGCGGGTGCCGTAGCGGTGCCGCGGACGCGCGGGGCCCCGGTGGGACGTGACGACCGCCGGGGTCTTTGTCATGTCCCTGGACTGCTGACGGAATCCGTGCTGTTATGTCAACAACTGTTGGTGACAACGTTGTAAAGCAATGTGCAGCGCACACAACAGAACACCTCACCGAGCGGAAACCGGCACAAACCGAGCACCGAGCACCGAGTACTGAGCACCGAGCAGCGAGCCGTCACCTTCCTCACCGACGGAGGATCCGTGCGCATCAGACGACTCAGGGACCGTGTCGCGCTTCTCCTGGCCGCCGCGCTGGGAGTCACCGGACTCACCGCGACCGGCACGGCCGCGACCGCGGCACAGGACGAGCCGGTGGAGATCCACGGCCTGAAGGGCGAGTACTACACCCACTCCGCCCCCGGCGCCTTCGACTTCCACGAGCTCAAGGCCACCGCCTTCGACCCCCACATCGACTTCGACAACCTGGAGCCGCGCCTGAACGTCACCACCGGCCGGTCGGACGACGTCAGCGTCCGCTGGACCGGGAAGATCGTGCCGGAGAGGACCGGCGCCCACACCTTCTCGATCATCGGCGACAACGGCTTCCGCCTGTGGATCGACGGCCGGCTCGCCATCGACCACTGGGTCGACGACTGGGACCGCGAACAGACCGCCGAACCGATCGAGCTGACCGCCGGCCGGGCCCACGACATCAAGGTCGAGTACTTCGAGCACTACGGCGGGTCCAACCTCCGCCTGCGCTGGACCGAACCCGGCGGCACCAAGGAACCCGTCCCGCAGTCGGCGTTCCGCCTCCCCGACGATTTCCCCTACGACGGCGCCCTCGCCGCCACCGTCCTCGCCTCCGGCCGCACCCTGAAACTCGACTTCCCGCAGCGGCTCGCCACGCCCCCGGCCGGTCTCACCGACCACCTGAACGCGGTGATCGGCGGCGCCGAGTGGCCCCTGGAGTCGGCGGAGCCGGACCCGGCCGACCCCCGGGCGCTGCTCGTCACGCTCGCCGAACCCGTCGTCGGCAACAAGACCGGCACCGCCCGCGGCCGCGCCGACGTCCGCTACGACGGACGGGGCGGCCTGACCGCCGCCGACGGCGACCCCGTGGACGCGTTCCTGAGCAGCGGCCCCAACCGCTCCACCCACGAACTGCGCACCGGGTGGGCCGACGAGGTCGGTCCCGACAACGCCCTCCCCGAGTACCCGCGTCCGCAGCTCACCCGGGAGAAGTGGGTGAACCTCAACGGCCGCTGGCAGTTCGCCGCCGCCGAGGAGGGCGAACGGCCGCCGGTCGGGAAGACGCTGAAGGAGCGCATCCTCGTCCCGTACCCGGTGGAGTCCCAGCTCTCCGGGATCCAGCGGCACGAGGACCGCATGTGGTACCGCCGCACCTTCACCGTCCCCCGCGACTGGCGCATCGGCCCGGCCCAGCGGCTGCGGCTGAACTTCGGCGCGGTCGACTGGCGCTCCGAGGTGTACGTCAACGGCACCAAGGTCGTCACGCACGAGGGCGGCTACGACAAGTTCAGCGCCGACGTCACCGACGCGCTGCGGCCCGGCCGCACCCAGGAGCTCATCGTCGGCGTGTACGACCCCACCGACGCGCGTGGCGGCGAGAACCCCCCGCTCGGCAAGCAGAGCCTGAACCCCGGCGGCATCTGGTACACGTCCAGCTCGGGCATCTGGCAGACGGTCTGGATGGAGCCGGTCGCCCGCGACCACGTCGACTCCCTCAAGCTCGTCCCCGACGTGCCCGGCGAGCGGCTCACGGTGGAGGCGACGGGCGTCCGGGACGGCGTGCCGGTCACGGCGACCGCGTACGACGGACGGCGCAAGGTCGCCACGGTCAGCGGCCGCACCGGCAAGCCGCTGACCCTGAGGATCAGGAACCCGCGCCTGTGGTCGCCCGACGACCCGTTCCTGTACGACCTGAGGGTGACCGTCGGCGCCGACCGCGTCGGCAGCTACTTCGGGATGCGCTCCGTCGGCGTCGAGCAGGTGGACGGCGTGCCGCGCACGGTCCTCAACGGCGAGCCGGTCTTCCTGATGGCCACGCTCGACCAGGGCTTCTGGCCCGACGGCCTGCACACCGCGCCCACCGACGAGGCCCTCGCGCACGACCTGCGCGTGCACAAGAAGCTCGGCTTCAACTCCGTGCGCAAGCACATCAAGGTCGAACCGGACCGCTGGTTCTACTGGGCCGACCGGCTGGGGCTCATGGTGTGGCAGGACATGCCCTCCATGACGCCCGGGGTGAACCCGGACGCCGAGTCCCGCGCCCGCTACGAGCGCGAGATGAAGCAGATGATCGACGAGCACATCAGCAGCCCGTCGATCGTCATGTGGGTCACCTTCAACGAGGGCTGGGGCCAGTACGACGTGGGCCGCGTCGCCGAACAGGCCAAGGCCTGGGACCCCACCCGCCTGGTCAACAACCAGTCGGGGCTCAACCTCGGCGCCGACGGGAACGCCGGCGACATTATGGACGAGCACGGCTACCCCAGCCCGGCCCTCCCGCCCCGCCCGGACGGCAGGCGCGCCCTGGTCACCGGCGAGTACGGCGGCCTCGGCCTCGCCGTGCCCGGGCACGCCTGGTCGGTGCAGATGTCGTACGTCGACGTCGACCCGAAGACCTACACCGACGACTACCTCACCAAGCTCGACGAGGTGCGCGCGCTGGTGTGCCGGGGCAGCAACGGCGCCGTGTACACCCAGATCACGGACGTCGAGGGCGAGCTGAACGGTCTGCTCACCTACGACCGCCACGTCCTGAAGCCGGACGTGGCCCGGGTGAAGGCGGCGCACGAGGCCCTGATCCGGGACGCCTCCCGGGCACGGCCCGCGGGCTGCCCGGCCGCGGAGGTCGCCCCGCGATGAGGAGGGGTTCCCCCGGCGGCCCGCGCCCGTCCGGGTGGCGTCCCCCGCCCCGGCGGGAGCCGACCGCACCGCCGTGACCCCGTCCGTCACCCGAATCCCGCCCCCTCCACCGCACCGGTGGAGGGGGCGGAGGTGTTACATGGTGTTAACTGTGCGTATGCGGATCGTACTTGACCGTAATCGGCCGGGGGCGATTGACTGCTGGTCCACCCCGCGTCCGGTCCGGCCCGTGCGGTCGCCCCGGCCGGGCTGTAGTGTCCGATCCCTTGCACCCCTTCCGTCCCTTCCGTTCCTTTCGCTCCTCCCGTCCCTTCCGTCCCTTCCGTTCATTCAGCCCGCCCCGTCCCGTTGTCGGGTCGTCGATGAGAGGCAAGTCCCGTGACCGCAGACCCGCTCGCTCCTCTCGACCTGGCGTTCTGGAACCTGGAGTCCGCCGGTCATCCCATGCACCTGGGGGCGCTCGGTGTCTTCGCGGCCCGCTCGCCCTCCGCGGGCGCCCACGCGGCCGACCTGCTCGCCGCCCGGGCCGCCGCCGTACCCGGACTGCGGATGCGCATCCGGGACGTGTGGCAGCCGCTCACCGCGCGGCCGTCGCTCCGGCGCCCGCGGCCGGCCCCCGGCGAGTCGCTCGTCTCCGCCCTGCGCCGTCCGCTCGTCTCCGCCCTGCGCGGATCGCTCGCCTTCGGCGGCGCCGCGCGGGAGCCCGACCCCGGTTTCGACCCCCTGGACCACGTCCGGCTGCACGCCCCCGCCGCCGACTTCCACGCCGCGGCCGGGCGGCTCATGGAACGCCCGCTGGAGCGCAGCCGGCCGCCCTGGGAGGCCCACGTGCTGCCCGGGCGGGACGGCGCCTCGTTCGCCGTGCTGTTCAAGTTCCACCACGCCCTCGCCGACGGGTTGCGCGCCCTCACCCTGGCCGCCGCGCTGATGGACCCGATGGACCTGCCCGCCCCCCGGTCCCGCCCGGCCGGGCCGCCGCGCGGGCTGCTCCCGGACGTGCGCAAGGTGCCCGAGCTCGTCCGGGACGCCCTGTCCGACGCGGGGCGGGCCCTGGACATCGGTGCCGCCGTCGCCCGGTCCACCCTCGACATGCGGTCCTCGCCCGCGCTCGGCTGCGCCCCCAGCGGCACCCGTCGCACCGCCGGCGCGGTGATCGACCTCGACGACGTGCACCGGATCCGCAAGAGCGCCGGCGGCACCGTCAACGACGTGCTGATCGCGGTCGTCGCCGGCGCGCTGCGCCGCTGGCTCGACGAGCGCGGTGACGGCAGCGAGGGCGTCGCACCCCGCGCCCTCGTCCCCGTCTCCCGGCGCCGTCCGCGCACCGCGCATCCGCAGGGCAACCGGCTCTCCGGGTACCTGCTGCGGCTGCCCGTCGAGGAGGGGGACCCGCTCGCGCGCCTCGCCCTGGTGCGCACCGCCATGGACCGCAACAAGGACGCGGGCCCCCACCGGGGCGCGGGCGCCGTCGCGCTGCTCGCCGACCACGTGCCGCCGCTCGGCCACCGGCTGGGCGGCCCGCTGCTCGGCCAGGCGGCCCGCCTCTGGTTCGACGTGCTGGTCACCAGCGTTCCGCTGCCCGGCTTCGGCCTGAAGCTCGGCGGCGATCCGCTCGGCGCGGTCTTCCCGCTCGCGCCGCTGGCCCCCGGGCACTCCCTCGCGGTCGCGGTCTCCACCTACCGCGGACACGTCCACTACGGCCTGGTCGCCGACGGCGCCGCCGTCCCCGACGTCGACCGGCTGGCCCGCGCGCTGTCCGAGGAGGTGCGGACACTGCTCACCGTCTGCGACACCTGACCGCCGTGCCCCTGTGACCTGCCTCTCCCCGGGCGTTCCGGCCGGGGCGGTTCCCGCGGACGGGTTTGGCGCCGCGGCCCGGTGCTCCGTAAAATCCCCCGTTCGACAGCGGGCGCGACCGGCGCGCCGCGCGGACAGAGCAGGGAACGGCAGCGGCGATGACGGTGACAGAGGACGGCCCCGGGGCCACGGACACGGTGGCGTACGGGCCCGGCATCGACCCGGAGCGGCTCGCCGTCTGCCTCAGTGTGATCGAGGAGCTCGACCGGCTCGACGTCGACCACCCCGACGCGATCAAGGTGCGCCGGGCGACCTCGCACCTCTACCGCGTGGTCAAGCAGCGCCGCCGCCAGGAGCGCCGGGCCGCCAAGACCGCCCACGACCGCGCGGTCACCGAGGCCACCGCGACCGGCTCCGCCGAGCGCATCGACGACGAGACGGAGGGCATCCTCCCGTCCTCCCGCGTCGGGCCCGGCCGGATCGCGGGGATACTCCAGCGCCCCCGCTCCTGCTACGTCTGCAAGACCCGCTACGTCGAGGTCGACTACTTCTACCACCAGCTCTGCCCGACGTGCGCCGCCGAGAACCGGGCCCGGCGCGACGCCCGCACCGACCTCACCGGCAAGCGCGCCCTGCTCACCGGCGGACGCGCCAAGATCGGCATGTACATAGCGCTGCGGCTGCTGCGCGACGGCGCCCACACCACGGTCACCACGCGCTTCCCCAAGGACGCCATCCGCCGCTTCAAGGCCATGGAGGACTCCGCGGACTGGATCCACCGCCTGGAGGTCGTCGGCATCGACCTGCGCGACCCCGGCCAGGCCGTCGCGCTGGCCGACCGGGTCGCGGAGCAGGGCCCGCTCGACATCCTGATCAACAACGCCACCCAGACCGTACGCCGCCTGCCGTCCGCGTACGCCGCGCTCGTCGAGGGCGAGAGCGCCCCGCTGCCGGCCGGCGAGCTGCCCGCCCACCACGTCATCGGCGCCTTCGGCTCCGGCGCGGTCGACGGACTGGCCGCGCTGCCCGTCGGCGTCAGCGGACTCGACGCGCAGAAGGTGGCCGACCTCGCCCTGGTCGCGGGCAACGCCAGTGTGGAACGGCACCGTGACGGCACCGCCATCGACGCGGGCGGCCTGGTCCCCGACGTCGTCGACACCAACACCTGGGTGCAGACCATCGAGCAGATCTCCCCGGTGGAGCTGCTGGAGACCCAGCTGTGCAACTACACGGCGCCGTTCATCCTGATCAGCAAGTTGCGTCCGGCGATGGCCGAGGCGGCGCGCCGGGCGTCCTCGGGGCGCGCGTACGTCGTCAACGTCTCGGCGATGGAAGGCGTGTTCGCCCGCGGCTACAAGGGCGCGGGCCATCCCAACACCAACGCGGCCAAGGCGGCCATGAACATGGTGACGCGGACCAGCGCGCAGGAGATGTTCGACACCGACCGCATCCTGATGACGTCGGTCGACACCGGGTGGATCACCGACGAGCGGCCCCACTTCGACAAGCTGCGCCTCGCCGAGGCCGGCTTCCACGCCCCGCTCGACCTGGTCGACGGCGCGGCCCGCGTCTACGACCCCGTCGTGCGCGGCGAGGCGGGCGAGGACCTGTACGGCGTCTTCCTGAAGGACTACGCGCCCGGCAAGTGGTGACGGGGCGGTGGACCGGCAGGCCGTCAGTCCACCGCCCCCAGCCGTGCGTTGCGCGCCGCCAGCAGCTCCAGCACGGTGCGCCAGTCCTCCAGGACCCCGGCGTCGAAACAGGCGGTGCGGGCCTCCTCGTCCGCCGCGCGCAGGGTGAGGAGGTCGTCGTCGACGGGGAGGCCGCCGAGGAGGTGGCGGCGCACCAGGCCGGCGACCCGCCCGCCGAGCAGGGCCCGGACCGCGTCCGCCGCGCGGTCGGCCCGTCCCGCCGGTCCGTCCGGCGACAGCAGCCGCCCGACGGGCCGCACCAGACCGGCGACCTGGAGCTCCTTGTCCGCGGGGCGGCCCCGGCGCAGCAACGCGGCGGTCCGCAGCGCGTGGTCGTGGACGTCGACCGGAGCGCCGCCCCGGGACGCCTCCCGGACGCCCCGGCACGCGTACAGCAGGTCCATCAGCTCCTCGACGGTGCGCGGTTCCATGCGCCGGTCCTCCCGGGAGACAGCCGTTGCCGTCCGGCAGCAGACCACGACCGGCTTGCGGGCCGGCCAACGAGGCCTGAACTCCGCCGGGACGGTGCGATCTCCTCGAAGACGTCTACGGGATGTAGTCCGAAGGAGTGACTGAAGGTAAGGGCACCAAGAGCCGCATACCGGCATATCGAGGGCCAACGGGGTTGCCGGACACGTGATTGTTACCCACGGTTTTCAGCCCCATCGAGCGGGGGGTCGCTCATTTGGTTAACCTGATGCGGACGGACAGCAGCAAAGGGTCCTACCCGCACCCACGGTCCGTCATGGGACAAGCCGGTTCACAACGGGCTGCCCTCCCTCGAGTCGCCGGCGCCACCGCGTCCGAACCGCTTTCAATCCAGGCCCGGGCGGACGTCGGGCGCACGGCGCGACGGGGCCGGCGCAGCACGTCCCAGGGTGACCGACACATAAGGAGTGCGCGGTGACGCCGGAGATGACCAGTCGCGAACAGCGCCCCGAGGAACGCCCGGAGCCCCCGGGCCGACGACCCGGGCAGCTCGGCTGCCTGGAGGTGTGGGCCCGGTCGGCCCCGATCCGCCTCGCGGGCTACGAGGACGACCTCGCCGAGCCCCACATCCTCCCCAGTGTCGACTGACACCGCCCTCCCCTCGCCTCCACCGGACCCACGGGCGTGCCAGACTCGCATCCATGCAGATCAGGGAAGCCGCCGCTGACGACTGGCCGCGCATCTGGCCGTTCTGGCACCGCATCGTCGCCGCGGGCGACACCTACACCTGGGACCCGGACACCTCCGAGGAGGACGCCCGGGCCCTGTGGATGAGCCCGGCGAAACGGGTCTACGTCGTCGAGGACGACACCGGGGCCCTCGTCGCCTCCGCCTACCTCACCCCCAACTACGGCGGGCCGGCCGCGCGGATCGCCAACGCCGGTTTCATGGTCGACCCGGAGCGGGCCGGCCGGGGGCTCGGCCGCGTCCTCGCCGAGCACGTCCTGGCCGAGGCCCGGGCGGCCGGCTACCGGGGCATGGTGTTCAACGCCGTCGTCGAGACCAACCCGGCCGTGGGGCTGTGGACGTCCCTGGGGTTCGAGGTCCTCGGGACGGTTCCCGAGGCGTTCGAGCATCCCCGGCACGGCCGGGTCGGGCTGCACGTCATGTACCGGGCGCTGTGACCGGGGGGTCCTCTCCTACGGCCGGACGTAGGGCCGGGTCATGATCTCCATGTTGTGGCCGTCCGGGTCGTCGAAGTAGGCGCCGCGACCGCCGAACAGGTCGTTGACCCGGCCGGGCTCGGTGTGGCCCGGATCGGCGTAGTGGGTGACCCCGACCGCCTCCAGGCGGGTGATCATCGTGTCGAACCGCTCCTCGGGCACGAGGAACGCGTAGTGCTGCGGCTGTATCGGCTCGTCCCGCTTCTCGTAGTAGTCGAGCGTCACCCCGTTGCCGAGGTCGACGGGCAGGAACGGTCCGAACGGGGCGCCGACCTCCAGGCCCAGGACCGCGGCGAGGAACTCCGCCGACAGCCGCCGGTCGTGGGCGGGGACGGCGATGTGGTTCAACTGAACCGCCGTGACGGGCGGTTCGGTCGTGGAAGGGTGCTGTGTCTCGGGCACGGCTGGATTCGTCTCCGGTCTCGTTCTCGTCGGGGAGCCGCGCGGGAGCGCGGCGGGGGGACGTGGAAACGCGGAGGGGGAGGCGGGGCGCGTGCCCTCCCCGGCTCCCGGCCGCCCTCGGGCGGGGGCGCCCCGGACGGCCTCACTCCGAGGCCGGGAGCACCTCACGTGTATGGCCCGTGGCCGACCCGGCAGTCACCCGGCCGACCCTAGGCGACCGCCGCGGACCGCGGCAACACCGTTTCCGGCGGGCCGCTGCTCCAGGGGCGCGGTCCGCCGCCACGGGTGCCGCTGTTCCAACTGCCCCGCTATCTCCAGCAGATCGGCCTCCGACCCCGGGCGGCCCACCAGCTGGACCGCGCGGGGCGCACCGGACGGCAGGGTGCCGAACGGCACGGACATCGCGGGCCGGCCCGTCAGGTTCCAGGGCGGTGTCAGCGGTGAGTACGCCGAGTTGGCGACCATGTTCCGCAGCCAGCCCCGCTCGTGCCAGGGCCCCGCCTCGGGGGAGCGGCGGGCCAGGGCCGGGGTGAGCAGGACGTCGTGCTCGGCGAAGAACGGCTCCAGCCGCCGCCTCAGCCGCTCCCGGCCGGCCCCGGAACGCGCGGTGCGCTCGCAGCGCCGGCCGATGGCCGCGTGCACCCGGGTGCGCCGCGCCAGCAGACGGGCGTCGACACCGCGTGCGTCCACGGCCGTCCCCGCCGTCCAGTGGACCAGCGCGGTCACGCCCAGCGACACCGGATACGGCGGATCGGCCCGCCGCACCTGGTGCCCGGCCCTCATCAGCGCCTCGGCGGCCTCCCGGGCGGCCGCCGCGTACGGCCCGGCGACGGGAACGCCGGCCAGCGGGCTGCGCAGGGACACGGCGATCCTGCGGGCGGCGGCCCCGGGACGGGGCACGGCCCCGGTGCCGGCGAGGACCCCGAGCACCAGGCGGACGTCCTCGACCGTCGTGGCGAGCGGCCCGTTCTCCGACATCCCGAACCAGTCGCCGTCCCCGATCCCCGCCGGCACGACCCCGTGCCCCGGCTTGAGGGTCACCAGACCGCAGTTGGCGGCCGGTATGCGCAGCGAGCCCATGCCGTCGTTGCCGAGGGCGACCGGCACCATCCCGGCGGCGACGGCGGCCGCGCTGCCCCCGGACGAACCGCCCGCGCTGCGCGTGAGGTCCCAGGGGTTGCGGGCGGTGCCGTGGACGCCGTCGGTGGTGCCGAAGACGCACAGCTCCGGCACGTTCGTCAGCCCCACGACCACCGCGCCCGCCGCCCGCAGCCGCGCCACCGTCTCGTGGTCCCGCCCGGCGGGCGTGTCCGGGGTCGCGGCGGACCCGACGCGCATGCTCTCGCCGCGCACGGCGATGTTGTCCTTGACCGCCACGGGCACCCCGGCCAGGGGCAGGTCCCCCAGACCGGGGCGGGCGGCCACCTCGTCGGCCTCGGCGAGCGCGGCCCCGGCCCGTACCGTGCGGAAGGCCCCGACACGCCCGTCGAGCCGCTCGATCCGCGTGAGGTGTTCCGCGACCACCTCCCGCGCGGTGACGCGCTTCTCCCGTACGGCGGCGGCGATCTCGGCGGCGGTCCGGCCGGCCCAACTGGTCACCTTCGGCTCCTCGTGGCAAGGGGGGCGGTGCGTACCGGCGGGTACGCAGGGAGAACTGTGCCCCGGCCGGGGCCGCGCGTCGAGAGCCCGCGCGCCCGGGCGAAGAGGGGAACCGGACGTGATTCGGACCGCGCGCGGTGGGGGAGCCGTACACCACGACCGCATCCCCGGCCCCCGCGCACCCGGCGACCGCCGCGCCGAGCGGCCGCCCGCCCCCCGCCCGCCCGCCACCGCCACGGAGCACCCGCATGCATGACGACCGCACCCTGGTCGAGGCCCGCCTCAGGCGTGTCCTCGACGAGCGCGTCCGCCCCGCCGTGTACCCCGAGTCCGTCCCCCTCGAGGTCGCCGTGTGGCACGCCCCCGGAGAACCCGTGCCGGTCGCCGAGGGCCTCGCGGCCGAGCCCGGGCCCGTCGCGGTGGGCACCCGCTGGGGAGCCCCCTGGGGCACCAGCTGGTTCCGGGTCACCGGGACCGTCCCCGAGGCGTGGGCCGGCAGGACCGTCGAGGCGGTCCTCGACCTCGGCTTCGACGAGAACCTGCCCGGCTTCCAGTGCGAGGGCCTGGTCTACCGGCCCGACGGCACCCCGGTGAAGGGCCTGAACCCGCGCAACCAGTGGGTGCGGGTCGGCGCCCCCGCCGAGGGCGGTGAGGAGGTGCGCCTGCACATCGAGGCCGCCTCCAACCCCGTCGTCCTCGCCCACCGCCCCTTCCTGTTCCGGCCCACACCGCTCGGCGACCGGGACACCGCCGGCAGCGCGCCGCAGTACACGCTCGCCCGGATGGACCTCGCCGTCTTCGACGAGGACGTCTGGCGGCTGGTGATGGACCTGGAGGTGCTCGGCGAGCTGATGGCCGAACTGCCGGTGGAGTCGCCGCGCCGCTGGGAGATCCTGCGGGCGGTGGAGCGGGCACTCGACGCGATCGACCTCCAGGACGTCAACGGCACCGCACGGCACGCCCGTTCACGGCTCACCGACGTGCTCGCCGCGCCCGCCGTGCCCTCCGCCCACCGCATCGGCGCCGTCGGGCACGCGCACATCGACTCGGCGTGGCTGTGGCCGCTGCGCGAGACCGTGCGCAAGGTGGCCCGCACGGCGGCCAGCATGACCGCGCTGCTCGACGACGAGCCGGAGTTCGTCTTCGCCATGTCCCAGGCCCAGCAGTGGGCGTGGCTGAAGGAACACCGGCCCGAGGTGTGGGCCCGGGTGAAGAAGGCCGTGGCCGACGGGCGGTTCGTACCGGCCGGGGGCATGTGGGTGGAGTCGGACACCAACATGCCCGGCGCGGAGGCGATGGCCCGGCAGTTCGTGCACGGAAAGCGGTTCTTCCTCGACGAGTTCGGCATCGAGAACGACGAGGTGTGGCTGCCGGACACCTTCGGCTTCGCCGCGGGCCTGCCCCAGATCATCCGGGCGGCGGGCTCCCGGTACCTGCTGACGCAGAAGATCTCCTGGTCGCGGACGAACAGGTTCCCGCACCACACCTTCCGGTGGGAGGGCATCGACGGCACCCGGATCTTCACCCACTTCCCGCCCGTCGACACCTACACCTGCTCGATGACGGGCGGCGAGATCGCCCACGCGGTCCGCACCTTCCGGGACAAGGGCGCCGCCCGGCACTCCCTCGCCCCCACCGGCTGGGGCGACGGGGGCGGCGGCACCACCCGGGAGATGGTCGCCAAGGCGGCCCGGCTGCGCAGCCTCGAGGGCTCGGCGACCGTCACCTGGGAGACGCCGTCCGCGTTCTTCGCCCGGGCCGAGGCCGAGTACCCCGAGCCGCCGGTCTGGGTCGGCGAGCTCTACCTCGAACTGCACCGCGCCACCCTCACCAGCCAGGCCGGGACCAAACGGGGCAACCGGCGCAGCGAACACCTCCTGCACGAGGCCGAGCTGTGGGCGGCCACGGCGGCCGTGCGGACCGGGTTCCCCTATCCCCACGCGGAGCTGGACCGGATCTGGAAGACGGTGCTGCTGCACCAGTTCCACGACATCCTGCCCGGCTCCTCCATCGCCTGGGTGCACCGCGAGGCCCGCGCCGCCTACGACCGGATCGCCGGCGAACTGGAGGGCGTCGTCGAGGCCGCCCAGCGCTCCCTGGCCGGCGAGGGCGCCACCCCGCTCGTCTTCAACGCGGCCCCGCACGCCCGCGCGGGCGTCCCGGCGGGCGGTGCGCGCACCCCCGCGGAGCGGGGGCGCACCGAGCTGTCGGACCGCCGCGGCGGCGGGTACGTCCTGACCGACGGGATCCTGCGGGTCGAGATCGACACCCGGGGCCTGGTGGTGTCCGCCCACGACATCGGGGCCGACCGGGAGACCATCGCCCCCGGGCAGGCCGGCAACCTCCTCCAGCTGCACCCGGACCTCCCGAACATGTGGGACGCCTGGGACGTCGACGCGTTCTACCGCAACACGGTCACCGACCTGACCGGCGTGGACGGGATCACCGCCGGTCAGGACGGCGCGTCGGTGCGGATCACGCGCTCCTTCGGCGACTCCCGGGTCACCCAGGTGCTGTCGCTCCCGCCGGGGGAGCGACGGCTCGTGGTGGACACCGAGGTCGACTGGCACGAGACGGAGAAGTTCCTCAAACTCGCCTTCCCGCTCGACCTGCACGCCGAACGGTACGCGGCCGAGACGCAGTTCGGGCACGTCCACCGGCCCACGCACACCAACACCTCCTGGGAGGCGGCCCGGTTCGAGGCGTGCAACCACCGCTTCGTCCACCTTCGGGAACCGGGCTGGGGCGTCGCGGTCGTCAACGACTCGACGTACGGCCACGACGTGACCCGGACCGTCCGCACCGACGGCGACCGGGGGACGACCACCACCGTCCGGGTGTCCCTGCTGCGCGCCCCGCGCTTCCCCGACCCCGGGACCGACCAGGGCGTGCACCGCTTCCGGCACGCGCTGGTGCCGGGCGCGGACATCGGCGACGCGGTGCGCGAGGGCTGGCGGATCAACCTGCCCGAGCGGCGGCTCACCGGAGCCGGCGAGGTCGCCCCGCTGGTGACGGTCGACCGGGAGTCCGTGGTGGTCACGGCGGTCAAGCTGGCCGACGACGGCAGCGGCGACGTCGTCGTCCGCTTCCACGAGGCCCACGGGGGCCGCGCCCGCGCCACCCTCACCACCGGGTTCGCGGCCACCGGCGTCCAGGTGACCGACCTGCTGGAGCGTCCCCTGGCGGACACGGAGCCGCCGGCTCTCGACGGCGACCGGATCCCCGTGCGGCTGCGTCCCTTCGAGCTGATGACACTGCGGCTGAAGCGGGCCTGACCCGCGCCCCGCGGGGCGCCGCCACCCGTGCCTACGGATCCCGGGCCGCCCGCGCCAGCCGGGTCGGCGGCAGGAACTCCCGCACGTACGTCCGCCGCCAGCACGCCCCCGTCTCCCGCAGCTCCCGCCAGGTCGTGTAGCGGTAGCGGAACAGGCGGGCGCGGACGTACCGGGGCGGCGCGCCCGGCGGGAACGGGGAGCGGCGCAGCAGCCCCAGCGTGTCGCGGTCGCCCTCCAGCAGGCGCTCCACCAGCGCGCCGAACCACGGCCCGGCGTACGCGGGCGACAGCGCGGCGAACCACACCAGCCAGTCGAGCCGCAGGTGGTACGGGGCGAACTGACGCGGCCAGCGCCGCGGATCGCCCGGCTTGCCCTTGAACTCGTACTCCCGCCAGTCGGAGTCCTCCCGGGCCGGTTCGTCCGCCGTGCCCTCGAGCACCACCTCGTACCGGATCCGGCTGACGCTGCCGAACGCCCCGTAGGTGTTGACCAGGTGCAGCGGGTCGAAGGAGCGGTTCATCACCTGGCGGCGGGAGAGCATGTTGCGCACCGGCCGCCAGGAGAGGCCGAGCAGCAGCGCGGACACCGCGAGGACGACCACCACGTACCACAGCGGCGCGTCGGGCACCTCGGGCGGATCGGCCGGGAACGCGACCGCCGACAGGGCCAGCACGATCGTGATCCAGTTCAGCCAGGCGAAGTTGCCCGAGAGCACCAGCCACAGCTGGGTGAGGATCATCAGCGCGGCGGCGGCCGTGGCGACCGGCTGCGGGGCGAACAGCAGGAACGGCACGACGAGCTGGGTGACGTGGTTCGCCGCCACCTCGACCCGGTGCAGCGGCTTGGGCAGGTGGTGGAAGAACCAGCTCAGCGGTCCCGGCATCGGCTGGGTCTCGTGGTGGTGGTCCAGGCAGGTCAGCTTCCGCCAGCACGCGTCACCGCGCATCTTGATCAGTCCCGCGCCGAACTCCACCCGGAACAGGATCCACCGCAGCAGGAACAGCACGACGACCGGCGGGGCCACCTCGTCGTTGCCGAGGAGGACGGCGAGGAAGCCGACCTCGAGCAGCAGCGACTCCCAGCCGAACGCGTACCAGGTCTGCCCGACGTTGACGATCGACAGGTACAGCGCCCACGGCACCAGCCACAGCAGCATCCCGCCCCACAGCGGAAGCAGCGAGTCCAGCCCCGCGAGCAGCGCCGCCGACACCGCGCAGCCGGTCCACGCGCAGAGCGCGAAGAACCGGTCCGAGTAGTGGAGGTGGAACAGGCTCGGCGACCGGCGGGCCGGCACCCGCGCCGTGAAGCGCGGCACCGGCAGCATGCCGCGCTCCCCGATCAGCGCGCGGAACTGCAGCGCCGCCGTCAGGAACGCGACCAGGTACAGCCCGGCCAGCGACCGCTGGAAGACCAGCCGGGTCAGCCAGTAGTCGGATGCGGTGAACCACTCCACGGCACTGCGCTCCCTCCTCCGGTGTCCCGCCGGGCCCGTCGCACCCACGCGTCCTGTCGGATCCGCCGGACCTTCCGGGTCCGCCGGGCTCCCGTCGTTCCGTGACTCCCCGTATACCACCGCGCGGCTCGCTCCTCCGGTACAGCGGTCGAAGAATCGGACGAATGCTGGCAAGGTGGGCGCATGGCTGATCGGGGAGCGAGCCCCCCGTCACTCCCGGACGACTGGCCGGACCACCCGGATCCGATCCTGGCGCTCAACCGCATGGGCAGCTTCGACTGGGACCTGGACACGGGGGTGATGCAGATGGACGCCCAGGCGCACGAGATCTTCGACGTGCGCCCCGACGAGTACGACGACCGGCCCGAGAGCCTGGGCGAGCGGGTCCCGCCCGGCGAGGCCCGGCGCCTGGACGCCGCCGTCTCGCAGGCGGTGAAGGAGGGCCGGGAGAACTACGGCGCCTACTTCCGCGTCCGCTGCCGCGACGGCTCCCTGCGCTGGACCCACACCCAGGGCTACATCCGCCGCGACGAGACCGGGCGGCCCCGCCGCATCATCGGCATCGTCCGGGATGCCACCCAGGAACTCGGCGACATCGAGGCCCGGCGCGAGCAGGCCGCCCAGGAGGACGCCCGCCGCCAGCAGACCAACGTCGTCCAGCTCACCACCGCCGCCCTGGCCCACGCCCGCACCGTGCAGGACGTCATCGACGTCCTCAAGGACACCCACGGACTCACCCATCTGGGCGCCACCAGCCTGGTCATCGGACTGGTCGAGGCCGGCCGGATCCGGCTCGTCGCCGAGGGGCCCGAAGGCAGTTTCGTGCCGGGCACCGACGTCACCCGGATCGACGAGCCGTACCCGATGAGCGAGGCGGTGCGCACCCTCAGCCCGCGCTTCATCGAGTCGCCGGAGGAGTTCGCCGAGCGCTATCCGGGGCTGTGGCAGGGCATCACCGGGCTGAACATCACCTCCGCCGCCTACCTGCCGCTCATCGTCCAGGCCCGCCCCATCGGCGCGATGGGCCTGCTCTACAGCGACCGGCGCGGCTTCTCCGCCGAGGAGCGCAACCTCCTGGTCGCCCTGGGCAGCAGCATCTCCCAGAGCCTGCAGCGCGCGATGTTCTACGAGCAGGAGATGGACCTCGCCCAGGGGCTGCAGCGGGCCATGCTGCCGCGCACCATCCCCAGCGTGCCCGGCGTCGACGTCGCCGTGCGCTACCGGGCGGCCTCCCTCGGCTCCGTCGGCCGGGACATCGGCGGCGACTGGTACGACCTGATCCCGCTGCCCGGGAGCACTCCCTCCGGGGGAGGCCGGGTCGGCGCCGTCATCGGCGACGTCCAGGGCCACGACACGCACGCGGCCGCCGTCATGGGGCAGCTGCGCATCGTGCTGCGCGCCTACGCCGCCGAGGGGCACCCGCCGGCCACCGTGATGGCCCGCGCCTCCGTCTTCCTGCACGAACTCGACACCGACCGCTCCGCGACCTGCCTCTACGCCGAGGCCGACCTGTCCACCGGTGTGCTCCAGGTGGTCCGGGCCGGCCACATCGACCCGCTGGTGCGGCGCGCCGACGGCTCCTGCCACCGGGTCTCCGTCCCCGGCGGACTGCCGCTCGGCCTGTCCGCCGAGTTCGGGCGGCTCGACTATCCGGTCGGCACCATGGAGCTCGACCCCGGCGACACCCTGCTGCTGTGCACCGACGGCCTGGTCGAGCAGCCCGGCGCCGACCTCGACGACGGCATGAGGACCCTCGCCGCGCTCATCACCACCGGCCCCGACGACGTGCGCGAACTCGCCGACCGGCTCATCGACGTGGCCGAGGAGCGCGGCGGCGACGACGACGTGGCCCTGCTCCTGCTGCGCCGCCGCACCCCGGACAGCCCGCGTCCCGGCGGCCGGCTCCAGCAGCACGTGGCGCCCGGCGACCCCGAGGCCCTCACCGAGGCCCGGCGCATGATCCGCACGGCGGCCGCCGCCTGGGGCGCGGGGGACCGCGCCGACGAGGTCGAGCTGGTCGCCGACGAGATGATCACCAACGCCCTGATGCACACCGAGGGCGCCGCGGTCGTCACCCTCCGGGCCCTCACCGGGAACGGACAGCGGCTGCGGGTGGAGGTCGAGGACTCCTCCAGCGCCCTGCCGCGCCGCCGTGAGGCGGGGGAGTCGGGCGTCTCCGGCCGCGGCCTGCTCCTGATCGACATGCTCACGGACGTGTGGGGGGTGGAGGCACGCGGCGGCGGCAAGTGCGTGTGGTGCGAGTTCGTCGTCGCCAAGGGGCCCGCACCGGCCCGGCCGGCCGGGGACCTTCCCGGCCGCTGAGGCGCGTCCGGACCGGTCCGGCTCACCGGGGCCGCAGGGTCACCAGGTGCTCGCCGTCCGCCGTGCGGACCTCGTAGCGGGCGATCTCCTCGGGGTGCAGGGCGGATCCGCCCCGCATCGTGTGGGGCCGGGCGTCGTGCCGGGGCACGCTCCAGCTGGCCGCGGTCTCCTCGGAGCCGTCGCGGCCGACCACCACCAGGTGGCAGGAGCGGGGGCCTGCGCCGTCCTCGACCTTCAGCTCCACGTGACTGCCCCAGGCCTCGCCCTCCGTCGTGACCTGCGCCCACACCCCGGACCGCTCGTCGGTCGCCGCGACGCTCACGGGGGTCGCGCCACCGCCGTCCGCCGCGATCACGATCGCCGGGGCGGACACCGCGCACACCACCGAGGCGGCCAGCGCGAGCAGCATCCTGCGGCGCCCCGCCCGCTTCCGGGACGCCACCTGGGAGAGCAGCCGGTCCAGCATCCTCGGCCCCGGCTCGGCCAGCGGGTGCACCAGCCGCGGCGTCGAACTCCGGTACAACATCAACTGCCGTGCGGCAGGGCCGAATTCGGTCACCTGAACAGCGCAGCTGGGGCACTCCATGAGGTGGTCCTCGAAGCGGAACGCCTCCGCCTCGTCCAGCACGCCGAGCGCATAGGCGCCGACGTCACGATGCCTTTCCAGGGACCTCATGCCGAATCCTCGTGCCGTTGAGTGCGGGTGGGGTTACTCCTTGCTCCCCCCGGTACGCACCGGGCAGTCGAATCACTCAAGCGACGTGCCGAATCGTGACCAAAGGATGCGGAGCCCTCCGGCCCGCGGACCGGCCGGATTCCCGGGGGCCTGGAACCGGATTCCCGGAGGGCCGGGGCCTTTCGTTCGGATCGGGCCGGACCCCGCGAGCCCGGCCCGATCCGAACGGAAGGCCCTAGAAGAGGTGCATGGCGAGGTGGCCGAGCGGCAGCCCGAGCTGCCAGGCCGGCGTCCACACCTCGGGTCCCTCGTCCTCGCCGGCCGTCGGCCCGCCGCCCGGCACCGCGTTCAGGTCGGGCGCGAGCAGCTCGGTCTCCTGCAGCCAGCGCCAGGCGTCCCGGGCCAGTGCCAGGTCCGGGCCGGGTGCGGGCCCGCCGGACGCGGCGGCGCCCGCGGCCAGGTGGGCCAGGCGCTCCTCGACCCACTCCTGCCACGGCTGGTCGTAGGCGGTGAGCGACATCCAGGTCTCCAGCTGGGTGACCACCCGGATGCCGGGCAGCTCGCCGTCGGTGTCGGACAGGAAGACGGTCAGCGCCAGCGCGTCCCGGCCGGCCCGGAACTCGAAGGACGTCGGCGGCATGAGATCGCCGCTGCGCAGCAGTTCGTCGGCGATGTACTCGGCGTACAACCAGGCCATCGGGACGGTGAGTTCACCGTCACCGGTGCCGTCCGTGCTCTCTTGACCTCTGTGCAGCATCCCTTCCTGCCTTCCTCCGGTGCGTGCGCGTCGCCCGCCCCCGGGCCTCCGGTCCGGAACACGGATGAGGACAGCCGATTACCCAACCGGGGTCATCGGCAAGGCGCTTTACGGAGGCTTGACCAGACGTCCGGTTTCACCGCAGGTCGGCGGCGTATCCCGGAAGCACCCGGCGCAGGGCGCGCAGCGCGTAGTACGCGCGGGACTTCACGGTACCGGGCGGGATCCCGAGGGCCGCCGCGGCTTCCGCCACACTCGCCCCCTGGAAGTACACCAGCACCAGGACTTCACGGTGTTCCGGAGTGAGTGTCTTCACAGCCTCGCGGACGTCGAGCATCGCCGCGGCCCGCTCGGCGTGGTCGGAGATCACCCGCGCGTTCTCCAGCACGGCGTCCCCGACCTCGGCGGGCCGCGCCTGCCGGGCCCGGCGCGCGTCGATCGCGAGCCGCCGCGCCACCGTGAGCAGCCAGGGCCGCACGGAGTCGAAGTTCTCGGAGCGCAGGGCCTCGGGGTGTTGCCAGGCGCGCACCAGCGTCTCCTGGACCAGGTCCTCCGCGCGCTGCCGGTCTCCGTCGCAGAGCCGGAGCAGCAGCGCGAAGAGGGGCCGACCGTGCTCGCGCTGCAGCGCGGCGAGCTCGTGTTCGGCGGTCGTCCCGTTCGTGAGTGTGATTCCGGCCGTCATGGCCGTATGGCAACGCACGACGCCCTTCGGGGACAGGGCGCGCGCAGGGGTGTGCGGCGGACGGTCGATCGCGTCGACGAACGGTTCGACGAACGGTCGGGACGGCGGTTCTCGCACGCCGGACGGCCTAATGGGCGTGTCGGAGCGAGGAAGACCCGTCGGCAGATTTTTACCTGTTTGTCTACCTATACGACTACAGCGGGGTGAAGTGATGCTCACACGCAGTCGGCAGGTGGCCGTGGCCCTGACCGTCGTCCTCGCCGCGGGCGCCGCCTGTCAGGCCCGTGACCACCGGCCACCGGACTCCGATCGTCCGGCTCCCTCCGCCGTGCCGGTCCGCAGCTTCACCCTGGTGGCCTCGGGGGACGTGGTGCCGCACGACTCGATCATCGAGCGCGCCCGCTTCGACGCGGGCGGCGCCGGCCACGACTTCCGGCCGATGCTCTCCGGCATCCGCTCCGTCGTCGCCTCCGCCGACGTGGCGCTGTGCCACATGGAGACCGTGTACGGCGCCGACGGCGACTACACCGGCTACCCCCTCTTCAAGTCCCCGCCCGAGGTGGCCCAGGGCCTCGCCGCCACCGGCTACGACGGCTGCTCCACCGCCTCCGACCACACCCTGGACGACGGCCCGGACGGCATCCGCCGCACCCTGGACGCCCTCGACCGCGCGGGCCTGCGGCACGCCGGGTCGGCGCGCACCGAGCGGGAGGCCCGCGCGGCGGCCGTCCTGCAGGCGGGACCGGCGCGCGTCGCCCACCTCGCCTACACCCACGGCACCGGCGACCTCTCGCCGCCCCCGGACCTGCCCTGGGCGGTGAACGTCATCGACGAGGCGCGGATCGTCGCCGACGCCCGGGCCGCGCGGCGGGCCGGGGCCGATGTGGTCGTCGTCTCCCTGCACTGGGGCACCGCGTGGCAGGAGGCCCCCGACGAGCAGCAGGTCGCCCTCGCCCGCTCGCTCACCGCCTCCCGCTCCGGGGGCCGCCCCGACATCGACCTGATCCTCGGCACGCACGCGCACGTCCCGCAGGCGTACGAGAAGGTCAACGGCACCTGGGTGGTCTACGGGATGGGCGACCAGATCGCCGGTGAGATGTTCGACCACGAGGGCGTCCAGGACCCGCGCGGCAACCAGTCCACGCTCGGCCGCTTCACCTTCGCCCCGCCGGCGCGCCCCGGCGGCCGCTGGGAGGTGACCCGGGCGGAGTTCGTCCCGCAGTTCTTCGACGTGGACGCGGGACGGGTGGTCAACCTCAACCGCGCGCTCGCCGAGGGCGCCGAGGTGCGGGGCGTGCGCGACCGGATCCGGGACGTGGTGCTGAGCCGGGGCGCGGCGCGGGACGGACTGGTGATGGGGGAGTAGGCCGCCTCCGGGCCGCGGGCGGGGTCAGTTCACGTCGACGTGGTCGAAGAGCTTCAGCATCTCGGTCAGGACCCGCACGCAGGTCCGCACGTCGGCGTCGGTGAGACCGCCGCCCACGTCCCGCAGCACGGCGTGCTCGCGGGCGACCACGGCCGCGATCACCGCCCGGCCCCCGTCCGTCAGCCGGATCAGTGAGGACCGCTGGTGCGCGGGATTGGGGATGCTCTCCACCAGCCCCCGCGCCGCGGCGTCGTTGACCATGCGCTGGACGAACTGGCGGCTGATCGCCTGGGCGCGGCCCATCTGCGGGACGGTCATCGGCCCGTGCTTGTGCAGCAGGTCCAGCACGGCGCGCACGCCGACGGAAAGGCCCTCGACGGCCTCGCCCTGCTCGACCTTGCGCTGCACCCGCCGGTACAGCGGGCCGACCAGATCGAACACCTCCATCAGGCGCGGGCCCAGTTCGTCGGGGGAAAGGGGGGCGGCGGTGCCGTTCTCGGGATCGTTCATCCCGCCATCATGACATCCTGGTTGTCAAAATTCCCCGAAGATGACACCTTGGTTGTCATGAATGGCGCTTCCGAACTCCGCTTCTTCGCCTCCTCCGACGGCGACCTCGCCTACCGCGACACCGGATCCGGCGACCCCGTCGTCCTGATCCACTCCGGGTACGCGGACCACCGCGTCTGGGACGCCCAGATCCCGGCCCTCGCCGCCCACTACCGGGTGATCGCCCCGGACGTCCGCGGCCACGGGGCGTCGGCCAACGCGACCGCACCGTTCCGCTGGGCCGACGACCTCGCCGGTCTGCTGCGCCACGTCGACGCCGGGCCCGCGGTCCTCGTCGGCCTGTCGATGGGCGGCGTGATCGCCACCGACACGGTCCTGGAACACCCGGAGCTCGTCCGCGCGGTGGTCACCTGCGGCGCCGCGACCGGAGACTTCCGGTCCACCGATCCCTGGCACCGGGAGATCCAGGCCGAGACCGCCCGTGCGCTGGGCGCCGGCGACGTCGAGGGGTGGCTCGGAGCCTTCCTGCGGGTCGTGCCCGGCCCGCACCGGACCGCCGCCGACGTCGACCCGGACATCCTGCGCCGACTGCGCGAGATGGCGCTCCACACGATCTCGAAGCACACGCCGGACGAGAAGGACCGGCACGTGCCCGTGACCGGCTCCTGGGCGCGCGTGCCGGACATCGGCGTCCCGCTCCTCGCCCTCAACGGCAGCCTCGAGCCCGACGACCTGCTCGCCGCGGCCGAGCGACTCGCCGGCGCCGTCCCGGACGGCCGGGCCGTGACCGTCGAGGGCGCCGGCCACTACCCGAACATGGAACGGCCGGAAGTCTTCGACCGCGTCCTCCTCGACTTCCTGAACACCCTCTGACGCTCCTTCGCACCGCCCGGAGCGTGCCGGGCCCGCGGGCCCCGCGCCCGGTCCGGCCCGGACGGAAGGCCCTACCGCCGGGCCAGCTCGGAGCGGCGGTACGAGTACGCGAAGTAGATCACCAGCCCGAGCGCGAACCACACGGCGAACCGCACCCAGGTCTGCCACTGCAGGAACGTGATCAGCCAGACCGAGAAGATCACGCCCAGCGCCGGCACCACCGGCATCCACGGAGTGCGGAAGGTGCGCGGCAGGTCCGGCTGCCGGTAGCGCAGCACGATCACCGCCGTGCACACCACCACGAACGCCAGCAGGATGCCGATGTTGGTGAGTTCGGCCGCCTCGCCGATCGGCAGGAACCCGGCGATGGCGGCCGACGCCACCCCGACGACCCAGGTGACCCGCGTCGGCACGTGCCGCGTCGGATGGGTCCTGGCGAACCAGCGGGGCAGCAGCCCGTCCCGCGACATGGCGAACCACACGCGCGTCACGCCCAGCATGAACGTGAACATCACCGTGAGGATGCCGATGATCGCGCCCACCGCGATCACGTCCGCGAGCCCGCCCAGCCCCACCGACTCGAACGCGGTGGAGAAGCCGCTCTCCGGATCGATGTCCTGGTAGTTCTGCATGCCCGTCAGCACCAGGCAGGCCGCCACGTACAGGGCCATCGAGATCACGAGCGAGTAGATGATCGCCTTCGGCATGTGCCGCTGCGCGTCCTTGGACTCCTCGGCCGCCGTCGACAGCGCGTCGTAGCCGAACACCGCGAAGAACACCGTCGCCGCACCGGTGAACGCCCCGCTGACCCCGTACGGGAAGAACGGCCGGTAGTTCGAGGTGTCGATGTGGAACACGCCGACCCCGATCACCAGCAGCACGACCAGGACCTTCAGCACCACGACCACCGTCTCGAACCGGGCCGCGTTCTTGATGCCGAGGTTCAGCAGGAAGGCGATGAGCAGGCACAGCAGCGCCGCGAACAGGTCGATGCGGTGCCCTTCCCCGGTGCCCGGCGCGCCCAGCATCCAGGCCGGAAGATCCGCGCCCAGCGAGTTCACCAGGAAGTTGAAGTAGCCCGAGATGCCGATCGCGACCACCGCCACGATCGCGGTGTACTCCAGCAGCAGGTCCCAGCCGATGAACCAGCCCGCGAGCTCGCCGAGCACCGCGTAGCCGTAGGTGTACGCCGAGCCCGCCTTCGGGATCAGCCCCGCGAACTCCGCGTACGACAGCGCCGCGGCGGCGCTGGCGACACCCGCGATGAGGAACGAGACGAGCACCGCGGGCCCGGCCGTGCCGTTGGCCACGGCTCCCGCGAGCGTGAAGATGCCGGCGCCGATGATGCCGCCCACGCCGATCGCGGTCAGCTGCCACAGGCCCAGGGTGCGCTCGAGCAGCGGGCCCTCACCGGCTTCCGTCTCCTCGATGCGCTCGATGGGTTTGCGGCGGAGAATGCCCTCACCCGCTCGGAGCCGGGCCATACGCCTCACCTCTTCACGACCGGCAGACGGCTGACGGCAGATCATGACGTCTCCGTCA
This sequence comes from Streptomyces sp. NPDC034670, assembly GCF_055574875.1. Classification (NCBI taxonomy): domain Bacteria; kingdom Bacillati; phylum Actinomycetota; class Actinomycetes; order Kitasatosporales; family Streptomycetaceae; genus Streptomyces; species Streptomyces sp. NPDC034670. The sequence goes on along the minus strand of NZ_JBVITR010000002.1, from coordinate 215,167 downwards.
CGGTACCGGCGGGAGGCGCCCCGCACATCCCGGGCGCTCTTCGGTGATTACGGCACCACCGTCACCGGCCACCGCCCCGCCTTCACCAGCCGGATCGCGACCGACCCGATGATCCGGTGGCCCGCCCGCTCGGAGGCGCCCACCACCACCGCGTCCGCCCTGAGGTCGTCCGCCGCCTTCACCAGGCCGTTGTAGGGGTCACCGCGGAACGTGTGGAACTCCCAGCGGACGTCGGCCAGCTCCTTGCCCCGCTCGGCCGCGTCCCTGATCTGCGCCACCAGTTCCTCGGCGGTCTCCTCGGTCGCGTCGGCCACCGGGGCGCCGAGTGCGACGCCCGGGGCCATCACCGGCTGCACGTACACCGCCGAGAGCAGGGCGCGCTGGCGCCGGGCCAGCCCGAAGGCGTACGCCGCCGCCCGCAGCGAGGAGTCGGAACCGTCCACTCCGACGACGATCACCTTGGGACCGTCCGTGCCCCGCTCGAACCGGTGGGAGGGCTGTGGGGTCACACCACCGAGGCTAGCGGACACCACCGTGCCGGTCAGCGCGCTCCCGTGCCGGCGGACCCGCCCGCGGCCGGCGCCGCGGCCACCGGCGGCCCGGCACGATCCGCCGGTGGCCGGTCCCGCGGGTGGGCCGGGCGGGTGGAATCGTGCCGCCGTCCCGGTGCCACCGGGGTGCGCCGGTCTTCCGCGGGGCGACGGATGACTCATGCAGAAGGATCAATTGCTCACGCGGCGCCGGGTGTTGATCGCGGGCGCCGCCGGTGCCGCCGCCGCGGGCGCGGCCGGCGCGGCCGGGGTGTTCGCGGCCCGCCCCGGGAACCGGGCCGCCCGTCCGGCCGCGCCCGTCGCCGGCGCCCAGATCGCCCGCCATCCGCTCAAGCCCTCCACGTACCGACTCCAACCCATGATCGATCACGGCCCGCCGCGCACCGCGGCCGGCCGGGTCCCGGTGCGCAGCGCACCGCTGCTGCGCGTGTCCGGGCGCGGCCGCGTCATGGTGCTGACCTTCGACGACGGCCCCGACCCCCGCTATACCCCGGACGTCCTGGACATCCTGGCCCGGTACGAGGTGCGGGCCATGTTCTTCGTGTGCGGGGAGATGGTGACCGGGAACGAGGACCTGCTGGCCCGGATGGCCGACGAGGGGCACGTCGTCGGCAACCACACCTGGTCCCACCCCCTGCTCACCGACCTGAGCCGCCGCCGGATCCGCTCGGAGATGGAGCGCACCTGCGACGTCATCGAGGAGGCCTACGGCGAACGCCCCGAATGGTTTCGCGCCCCCTACGGGGCCTGGAACCGCGCCGCCTTCCAGCTCGGCGCCGAACTGGGCATGGAACCCCTGGCCTGGACGGTCGACACCCTCGACTGGACCGAGCCCGGCACCCGCACCATCATCGACCGGGTGGAGGACGGCGCCGCCCCCGGCGTCGTGGTGCTCTCGCACGACGCCGGGGGCGACCGCTCCCAGAGCGTGCGGGCCCTGCGCACCTACCTGCCCGAGCTGCTGGACTCCGGGTACCACGTCACCGTGCCCCGCCGGCAGCACGCCTGAGAGCCCCGCGCCCGCCCGGCCGGGGACCGTTCAGCGCACCTCGACCAGGCGGGCGAAGACGACGACGTTCCCGTCGTAGCCGTTCTGCGGGGAGAAGGCGCCGCCGCAGGTGATGACCCGCAGTTCCGGGGTTCCCTTGGAGGCGTACACCCGGTCGCCGGGGAAGTTGTCCTTCGCGAAGACCTCGATGCCGTAGATCTCGAACACGGCCGTCTTCGCGTCCCTGCGCGCGACCTCGACGAGGTTGCCCTTCTTCAGCGCTCCGAGCCCGTAGAACACGGCCGGCCCCTGGTGGTTGTCGACATGGCCGACGACGACCGCCGTGCCCTTCTCGCCGGGCGAGACGGCGCCGGTGAACCAGCCCGCGAGATTCGGGTCCTCGGGCGGTGGGGCGTCCACCCAGCCCTCCGCGTCCAGCCCCACCGACACGATCGGCGCGTCGACCTGGATCGTCGGGATCCGGACCCGGTCCGGCACCGCGTACGGCAGCGGCTGGACCGTGTCGATCACGGGGGCCTCGGGCACCCGGCTGTCGGTGGCGGCCGCGCCGGCCGGCTGCGGCGGGCCCACGTCGAATTCCCCGGAACCGTTCCGGATGAGCGCGAGGCCGGTGAGCAGGACCAGCGCCACGACGCCCCAGGGGGCACGCTTCCTTCGCGGCGCCTCCTCCTCGGCTTCGGCCGGCCAGAAAGCAGACATTCGCCTTCCCCTCTCGACACGGCCGTCACCGCGTCGTTCGCGCATATCAGAACGCTAAGTGTCCTGCGCGAAACCGGCGACGGGGCGGCGGCGAACGGGTGGCCGCCGAGGCGGCAGGTGCGCCATCCGAGGCGGACCGGACGAAGATTTTCTGACGGGCCGTGACCTGCGGCGATATCCCCCACCGGCGGTTTTCCGCGGGGTGCGGTCTCACCGATACGGACCATTCCCGAAATGCGGGGCCGGGCACCGCAACTGAGGGTCTTTCCGGGAGACGCTTTCTCGCCGACCGACCGGGTACGGGACCCGGGGCGTCTTCCGCGGAGGATCACATGCGCAACTCACGTGCCCTGGCGGCCGCGGGCGCCGCGGCCACCGTCCTCGGGATCGCCGCCCCGGCGGCCGTCGCGGACAACGGCCGGGTTTCCCATCCGTCCAACATCGTCGCCCGGCCCGGTGCCATCGCCCGTGGCGGCCAGCTGACCATCACGGTCGACGGCTGCCCCAACGGCGGCACGGCGACCTCCAACGCGTTCCGCAAAATCCACCTGACGCCCTTCCAGGGGGGCAACGGCGGCGGCAGGGGCAACGACAACGACAACGACCGGGGGAACGGCGACGGGAGGGGCGACGACAACGGGAGGGGCGGCAACGGCGGCAACGCGGGGGGCGACGGGAGGGGCGACAACAACGACAACGGGAGGGGCGACAACAACGACAACGGGAGGGGCGACAACAACGACAACGGGAGGGGCGACAACAACGACAACGGGAGGGGCAACGACGACAACGGCAGGGGTGGCAACGGCAACGACGGTCGGGGGAACGACGGCGGCCGGGGTGACAACAACGGCGACGTGGGGGGCGAGGGTGACGGGAGGGGTGGCTACAACGGCAACGACGGCCGGGGCGGCAACGACGGCCGAGGCGGCAACGACAACGACGGCCGGGGGAACGACAACGTAGGCGGCAACGGCCACGGCAACGCGGGGGGCGACGGGAGGGGCGACAACAACGACGGCCGGGGTGGCAACGGCAACGACGGTCGGGGGAACGACGGCGGCCGGGGTGACAACAACGGCAACGTGGGGGGCGACGGTGGCGGGCGGGGTGGCTACAACGACAACGACGGCCGAGGCGGCAACGACGGCCGAGGCGGCAACGACAACGACGGCCGGGGCAACAACGACGACAACGGCCGGGGGAACGACAACGCAGGCGGCAACGGCCACGGGAACGCGGGAGGCGACGGGAGGGGCGACAACGGTGACAACGGGAGGGGCGGCAACGGCGGCAACGCGGGAGGCGACGGCCGGGGCGGCAACAATGACAACGGCCGGGGCGACGACAATGGCAGGGGCGGCAACAGCGACACCGCGAGGGGCACCGCCACCATCGACCACGACGCGCGCCCCGGTTCGTACGACGTCACGGTCCACTGCTCGGGCAGGAACCTGACCCGGCCGGCCGCCTTCACCGTCATCGGCGGCGTCCGGGGCGGCATCGGCGGCAGCAGCACGAGCGGGGCGACGCCGACCGACGTCGCCATCGGCGGCGGGCTGGTGGCCGCGGCGGTCGTCGGCGGCGGGGTCTTCTGGATGCGCCGCCGCGCCGAGAAGCAGGCCTGAACCGCCGTCCCCCTTCGGCCGGCCGGTCCGCGCGTGACGTGGCGCTTCGCCCCGGATCCCCGCCGGATCCGGGGCGAAGCGCCGCGCCGCGGACCGGCCGCCGGTGCTCAGCCCCCGATGTGCGGGAAGAGCCGCAGGAACGGGTCGGCCGAGGCGGCCATGCCCCGGCCGTAGGGCGCGTCGAAGTCCCAGATGAGGAAGAGCAGGAAGGCGATCAGCGCGGAGAACAGCCCGGCGAGGACCAGCTCGCGGGAGGTGCGCCGGATCTGCAGGGCGAAGATCATCCCGATGGTGATGACGGCTCCGGTGAGCAGGCCGAACCACACCACGCCCGGCATGGTCCGGCCGGTCGACTCCGCCCGTGCGCTGCGGGCCTGGTCGGCGGCGGCCACCTGGTCCACGAGCGGCTGGTAGGCCTGCGCCTCGAAGTCCGTCCGCGGCTCGTAGTCGGTGACGTCACGGCGGACGCGGTCGAGCAGTTCGGTGCCGTGCTCGGTGACCCGGCCGTCGTCCGCCATGGTCCGCCACTCGGTGGTGACGACATGTCCGACATAGGTGTTGACATCGTCCCGGATGCGGTCGCGCACCTCGGCGGGATAGATCCGCACCCGCTCCGAGATCTCGTGCAGCGCCACCGCCTCCGCCCGCACGTGCTCCTGGGCGGCGCTGCGTCCCTCCCAGACGCCGGCGATGGCGAGGCCCAGGACGATGGCGTACACCACGCCGATCCACATGGTCATGTACTCGATGACGTCCGGGGTCTCGGTGGGGTCCTCGTCGTCGGCCGCCCGGCGGTGCCGTACGAGGGTGATGACGACCACGACGACGCAGGCGGCCAGCATCGCGAGGGTGAGAACAAGCCATTCCGGCAAGAGGTGCCTCCAGGAGCAGTCGGGTTCAGCGCGGGCGCAGTGCGGCGACGGCGACCACCGCGGGCGTCGTGATGAGCAGGACGAAGACGAGCGGCGACGTGGCGCCGCGGGTGGGCCGCCGGACCGGGGCCGCCCGGTGCCGCGGGTAGTGCACGGGCGCCGCGGACGGGCGCGGCCCGGGCGTGACGGAGGGCGCCGGGGGCGGCGAGGGGCGCGGTGACGGCGGGAGGGGAGGCGCCGGCCGGGCGGGGAGCGGCGCCGGCCGGGCCGCCGGCGGGGGGACCGGGGGCGGTGGCTCGGGTTCCGCGGTGGGGCCGGGCTCCGGCGGCAACGGGGCCGGAGGTGGCTTCGGCGGGGGCGGTGGTGCCGGAGTGGGTGTGGGCGTGGGAGTGGGTGGGGGAGGGGGTGTGGGCGTGGGAGCGGGTGTCGGTGGGGGAGGCGGTGGAGGCGGTGGAGACGGTGCGCAGGGCGGGGGCAGCGGCCAGGCGGCGCTTCCCGCGATCGCCACCGCCTCCACGCCGCCCGGCCCCGTCGAGGCGTACGCGCAGGCGTCGGCCACCGCCGCACCGGGTGCTCCGGTGAGCGACCAGATCAACGTCACCGCGGCCAACGCGCGTGCGGGGAAGCGGGATTGAGTCGATACGAGTATGTGCACGACGAGGATCATGGGTCGTGAACCGCCCGGTCACGCCCGGTATCCGGATGATTGCCCCGAAGGAGTTACCCGGCGGGCGGTGGCGGAATTGATGGTTCCGGAAAGAAATCCGGGCCGTCGTTGAACACCGGGGGTGCTCCCGTGCGTACCCAACGTCGAGCGGCGGCACAGCAGGGCGCTGCAACATCCTTGCGATGATCTGGAGTTGACGATGAATACCTCCTGGCGGACCGCCTCACTCGTGGCGAGCGCCGCGGCGGTGCTGGCCCTGACGACGGCGTGCGGTCAGGACGTTCCCCCGCCGTCGAGCAGCCAGAATGTCGGCGCCACGGCGGGCGCCGGGGACTACGCCGGCATCGGGGCCGGGGCCGGCGGGGACGGCGCCGATGCCTCGCAGGACCCGTCGGACGCGGCGGGCGAGCTGTCCGTCTCCGCCAACGCCGAACTCGGCGAGGTGGTGACCGACGGCCTCGGCCTGACCCTGTACCGCTTCGACCAGGACGCCGCGGAACCGTCCAAGTCCAACTGCGACGGCGACTGCGCCAAGACCTGGCCGCCGGTGCCCGCGGACGACGCCACGGCCGGCAAGGGCGTCGACGAGTCGCTGCTCGGCGAGGTCGTCCGGTCCGACGGCACCAAGCAGCTCACCATCGGCGGCTGGCCGGCCTACCGCTACGTCAAGGACGTCAACGCCGGCGACACCAAGGGCCAGGGCGTGGGCGGCAAGTGGTACGCGCTGAACCCCGAGGGCAAGAAGGCGCAGGCGGCCGAGCGGTTCGGCCTGTCCACCCGCCGGGACCCGAAGCTCGGGGAGATCGTCGTCGACCGGAACGGCATGACCGTCTACCGCTTCACGAAGGACGAGGCCTGGCCGGAACCGGTGTCGGCCTGCACCGGCGCCTGCCTGGAGAAGTGGCCGGCGGTGGCGCCCGTCGACATCGAGGACACCAAGGGCATCTCGAGGAAGAACTACATGACCTTCACCCGTCCCGACGGGGTGGAGCAGCAGACGATCGGCTGCTGGCCCATCTACACCTTCGCCGGGGACAAGGCCCCCGGCGACACCAACGGTCAGGGCGTCGGCGGTACCTGGTACGCCGTGCGGCCCGACGGAAAGCCGGTCGGCGCGCCGGAGAAGTAACAACCTCCCGGGGTGTCGTCCACTCCGGACGGCGCCGGCCCGGTCCGCCCCTCCGCAGCCCGCGGAGGGGCGGACCGTTTTGCCGTGGTCCACCGAACTCGTGGAATCATCGGTTCCCTCCTCCGCGTACCGCCGTGTGTTTCCGGCTGTTCCCGGGTGGCCGGAACTCTCCGGAATGCCGCGGGTACTTTTCGTGGCCCCGAAGGCGGCCCCGATTCGGCACGTGCCACTGGCAGTGACCGGGAACGGATGGTCAATTTCCGCTTGGGGTCGCCCCCTTGGCGGGTGATCAGTAGCCTCTGCTCGAACACCGGATCGCCTACGCCTTGGAGAGATAATGGAACGTCCCGCCTGGGCCCCACGGAGCATCGACATCTCGGTGCCGAGCGTTTCCCGGATGTACGACTACTACCTGGGCGGTTCGCACAACTTCGAGGTCGACCGGGAAGCGGCCCGCAAGGCCATGGAGTTCATGCCGGGACTGCCCAAGATCATGCAGGCGAACCGCGCCTTCATGCGGCGGGCGGTGCGTTTCGCGGTCGGCGAGGGCGTCACCCAGTTCCTGGACATCGGTTCCGGCATCCCGACCTTCGGCAACGTCCACGAGGTGGCCCGGGCGGCCGACCCGGACGCGCGCGTGGTGTACGTCGACCACGACCCGGTGGCCGTGGCGCACAGCCAGGCCGTCCTGGAGGGCGACGACCGCGCGGGCGTCGTGGCCGCGGACCTGCGCAAACCCCGGGAGATCCTGGAAAGTTCCGAAGTGGGGCGGCTGATCGACCTGAATCGGCCAGTGGCGCTGCTCCTCGTTGCCATACTTCACTTCGTGGAAGACGCGGACGACCCGTACGCGGCGGTGGCCGAACTGCGCGAGGCCCTGGCACCCGGCAGCCTGCTCGTGCTCACCCACGCCTCGTACGAGAGGATCCCGCTGCCGCCGGACCGGACCGAGGGCGCGGTGGACGTGTACAAGGACATCCGCAATCCGCTGATCATGCGCTCGCGCGAGGAGATCGCGCGGTTCTTCGAGGGGTACGACATGGTGGAACCCGGACTGGTGCCGATGCCGCAGTGGCGGCCGGACACCGCACCGGAGGACGAGGATCCCTACGCCTTCTCCGGCTTCGCGGGCGTGGGGCGTACGGCGTGAGCGTGGAACCGGACGGGCCGGAGGACAGACTGCGCCGGTTCGCGACGATCTGGAGCCGGGCGGTCTTCCCGGTGACCTCGACGTCGTCGACCCGTCCCGAGTTCGAGGCGCGGCTGCTGCCGCTGGCCCGGCGGCTCAGCGAGGCGCTGCGGGCCAGGACCTTCGACCCGGACGCGGGCGAGGCGGTCGGAGCCGCGCTGGTGGAGGCGCACTGCACCGATCCCGAGGCGCTCAGCCGGAGCCTGGACTGCGTGGACGCCTACCTCGTCCTGTACTGCGGCGGGGACGGCGACCGCGAGGACCTGCGGGCGCGCAGCGCCCGGCTCCAGCACGCCGTGGCCGCCGGGTTCGCCCGGGCGCTGCGGCAGCGGACCCTGGCCGAGCAGGAGGCCGTCGCCCAGGCCGCGCTGCAGGCGCAGGGCGTGGTGGCGCAGGCGCTGCACGCCAGCGAGGCCAGGTTCCGCGCGGTCTTCGAGGGCGCGGCCATAGGGATCGGCATCGCCGACCTGGAGGGCAACGTCCTGCAGGTCAACGGCGCGCTGCGGCGCATGTTCGGCCTGTCCGAGCAGGCCCTGCGCGGCCGCAACGTCACGGAGTGGACCCACACCGACGACGCCCCGCAGACCTGGAAGCTCTACGAGGAGCTGGTGCGCGGCGAGCGCGAGCACTACCACCTGGAGAAAGCGTTCAACCGCCCTGACGGAACGGTCCTGTGGACCAACCTGACGGTGTCCCTGCTGCGCGACGCCGACGGCGCCCCGCAGTACCAGCTCGCCCTCATGGAGGACACCACCGAGCGGCGGCTGCTCAACCTCCGGCTGCGCTACGAGGCCACCCACGACGCGCTGACCGGACTGCCCAACCGCGCGTTCTTCTTCGAGCGCCTGGAGAAGGCGCTGAACGCCGGCGACGGCCAGCGGTTCGGCCTGTGCTACCTGGACCTGGACGGCTTCAAGACCGTCAACGACAGCCTCGGGCACGCGGCCGGGGACCGGCTGCTCGTCGAGGTCGCCGACCGGCTCCAGTCCTGCGCCACGGCGCCCGGGGAGATGGTGGCGCGGCTCGGCGGCGACGAGTTCGTGGCGCTGACCACCGGTCCCGACACCCGGCGCACGGTCGACGAGCTCGCCGCCCGCATCATGAACGCGCTGCTCGCCCCCGTCAGCGTCGACGGCCGGGAACTGACCGTGCGCGGCAGCATCGGCATCGTCGAGGGCCCGGCCGGGGAGCGCAGCGCGGCGGAGGTGCTGCGCAGCGCCGACATCACCATGTACCGGGCCAAGGCGGCCGGCGGCAACCGGTCCGAGCTCGCCGACCCGGAGGCCGACGCCCGCGCCATCACCCGGCACGGGCTCACCACCTCGCTGCCGACGGCCCTGGACCGGGGCGAGTTCTTCATCGAGTACCAGCCGCTGGTGCACCTCGGCGACGGGAGCGTCCGGGGCGCCGAGGCGCTGGTGCGCTGGCTGCACCCGCAGCACGGCGTGCTGTCCCCGGACCGGTTCATCCCGCTCGCCGAGCACACCGGGCTGATCGTTCCGCTGGGGCGCTGGGTGCTCGAGCAGTCGGTGCGCCAGGCCCGTGCGTGGCGGGAGCGGCACGGGGGCGAGGAGGCGGTGGGCGCCCTGCGCATCAACGTCAACCTCTCGCCCTGCCAGCTCACCCACCCCGGGCTGGTGCAGGACACCGTGGACATCCTGGAGCGCACCGGCGTGGAGCCGGAGGCGCTGTGCCTGGAGGTGACCGAGTCGGCGCTGATCGGTGCCGACGACGACCTGCTCAAACCGCTGCGCCGGCTCGCCGAGATGGGCGTCGACATCGCCCTGGACGACTTCGGCACCGGCTACTCCAACCTCGCCAACCTGCGCCGGCTCCCGGTGAGCGTGCTCAAGCTGGACCGCTCGTTCACCCAGAGCATGCAGCAGTTCCCGGCCGACCCCGTCGACCTCAAGATCGTTGAGGGGATCGTCTCGCTGGCCCACAGCCTCGACCTGGCGGTGACGGTGGAGGGCGTGGAGACCGGGGCCCAGGCCGAGCAGCTGCGCGTCCTGGGCTGCGACACGGCCCAGGGCTGGTACTACGCCCGTCCGGGACCGCCGGAGCGGCTGCACGAGCTGGTCCTGGTGGACGCCTCGGGGTGAGGGCCGCGCCCCGGTCGCCGAGGTGCCGGGTGCGTGGGCGATCATGTGCGGATGACCTGTGAAGCGGACGCGGTGAACGCGGCGGTCGAGGGCGAACTGCGCCTCATGGACCCCGCCGTACGGTCCTCCCGCACCGAGGTCGTGCGCCTGCTGGACCCCGGGTTCACCGAGGTGGGCGCCTCGGGCCGGCGCTACACGTACGAGGACATGGTCGCGTGGCTGCCCGACCACCCGGGCAGCGCGGCGGAGGGCCCGGTCCCCGCGCCGTCACAGATCACCGGCGTCCTCCTCGCGCCCGGCCTGGTGCACCTCACGTACGAGACCCGCTTCGACGGCCGCCGGGTCCGCCGCAGCTCCCTGTGGCGCAGGCGGGACGGGGAGACGGGCTGGCGCCTGTACTACCACCAGGGCACCCCGGTGCCGCCGGACCCGGTCTGACCGGCGCGCCCCCGAGGGGCACGGGACGGCCCGGCGCGCGGGGCGCCCGGCCGCGGACGGCCCCGCCCCTCCCGGGACGCCCGGCTCACCGCTCCAGCAGCATCCGCTGGAGCTCCCGGGCGGCCCGGGGCGGCGCCACGTCGCTGCGGTGGGCCAGGGCGATGGTCCGGTGCAGACCCGGGCGGGCCAGGGGCGTCACCCGCAGGCCGGGTCCGGACCGCGCGGCCACCATGCGGGGGACGACGGCGACGCCCAGCCCCGCCTGCACGAAGCCCAGCACCGCGTCCATCTCGCCGCCCTCCACCGCGAACTCCGGCTCGAAGCCCTCCGCGCGGCACGCGGCCACGGTCAGCTCGCGCAGGTCGTAGCCGTGCCGGAACATCACCAGGCGCTCGCCCTCCAGGTCGGCGATGCGCACGGCGCCCCGCCCGCGTCCCGGCCGCGGGGCGTCCGGGGAGGAGACCACCACCAGGTCCTCGCGCAGCAGCTCCACCGTGGTGAGCGCGGGGGAGGGGGTCGGCAGGGGCAGGACGACCAGGGCCAGGTCCAGGGCGCCGCGGGCCAGCTCCCGCACCAGGTCGTGCGAGCCGCTCTCCTCGACCAGCAGCCGGATGCCCGGGTAGCGGTCGTGGAAGGCCCGCAGCACGTCCGGCAGCAGGCCGGTGCACAGACTCGGCGTCGCGCCCAGCCGCACCCGGCCGCCGCGCAGCTGCACCAGCTCCTGCACCTCGTGCCGGGCGGTGTCCGCGTCGGCCAGGATGCGCCGGGCCAGCGGCAGCAGCGCCTCGCCCGCGTCGGTCAGGGTGATGTTCCCGCGCGCCCGCAGGAACAGGTCGGCCCCCAGTTCCCGCTCCAGCGCCCTGATCTGCTGCGACAGCGACGGCTGGGCGACGTGGACCAGGTCCGCGGCCCGGGTGAAGTGCCGCGTCTCGGCGACCGCCACGAAGTACCGGAGCTGGTGGAACTGCATGCCGCCAGGGTAGCCGCTCCATAGGGGAGGGCTATCGAAACGAGGCGGACCATGTCTTGGACCGATGGGGCCGTCCGGCCCTAGCGTTGTGTGACATGGCTCTGGCAACGCGGACGGACCGACGGCCGTCCATGGCACGCACCGTGTGGGACTCGACCGTCGGCAAGAAGACAGTGATGGCGGTCAGCGGCCTGATCATGCTGCTGTACCTGGTCGCCCACATGATCGGAAACCTGAAGATCTTCTTCGGGGCGGCCGAGTTCAACCACTACGCGCACTGGCTGCGCACCGTGGGCGAGCCGCTCATGCACTACGAGTGGACCCTGTGGGTGGTCCGCGTCGTGCTGGTCGTCGCGGTCGTCGCCCACGCCGTCTCCGCGTACCAGCTCAGCCGCCGCGACATCAAGGCGCGGCCCAGCAAGTACGTGCACAAAAAGCCGCGGGCCAGCTACGCCACGCGCACCATGCGCTGGGGCGGGATCATCCTCGGCCTGTTCATCGTCTGGCACATCCTCGACCTGACCACCGGCACCGTGCACTCCGGCGGCTTCGAGGCGGGCAAGCCCTACCAGAACGTCGTGGACACCTTCTCCACCTGGTACGGCAACGCGATCTACATCGTCGCGATGCTCGCCGTCGGCCTGCACATCCGGCACGGCTTCTGGAGCGCCGCCCAGACCCTCGGCGTCGGCAGCCGTACCCGCGACCGCGCCCTGAAGGCCGTCGCCAACGTCCTCGCGCTGCTGCTCACGGCCGGCTTCCTCGCCGTCCCCGTGGGTGTCATGACCGGAGTGGTGAGCTGAACATGACGTCCTACACCGACTACACGACCGGCGCGCCGGTCACCGACACCAAGGCCCCCGCCGGCCCGATCCACGAGCGCTGGGACAAGCGCCGCTTCGAGGCGAAGCTGGTCAACCCCGCCAACCGGCGCAAGCACACGGTCATCGTCGTCGGCACCGGCCTGGCCGGCGGCTCCGCCGGAGCCACGCTCGCCGAGCAGGGCTACCACGTCGTCCAGTTCTGCTACACGGACTCCCCGCGCCGCGCCCACTCCATCGCCGCGCAGGGAGGCATCAACGCGGCGAAGAACTACCGCAACGACGGCGACTCCGTCCACCGGCTGTTCTACGACACCGTCAAGGGCGGCGACTTCCGCGCCCGCGAGTCCAACGTGCACCGCCTCGCGCAGATCTCCGTGGAGATCATCGACCAGTGCGTGGCGCAGGGCGTGCCCTTCGCCCGCGAGTACGGCGGCCTGCTCGACACCCGCTCCTTCGGCGGCGTCCAGGTCTCCCGCACTTTCTACGCCCGCGGCCAGACGGGACAGCAGCTGCTGCTGGGCGCCTACCAGGCGCTCTCGCGGCAGATCGCGGCCGGCAACGTGGAGATGCACCCGCGCACCGAGATGCTCGACCTGATCGTCGTCGACGGGCGGGCGCGCGGCATCGTCGCCCGGGACCTGGTCACCGGGAAGATCGACACCTACGTCGCCGACGCCGTCGTCCTGGCGAGCGGCGGGTACGGCAACGTCTTCTACCTGTCGACCAACGCCATGAACTCCAACGCGACCGCCGTGTGGCGGGCGCACCGGCGCGGCGCGTACTTCGCCAACCCCTGCTTCACGCAGATCCACCCCACCTGCATCCCGCGCACCGGCGACCACCAGTCGAAGCTGACGCTGATGAGCGAGTCGCTGCGCAACGACGGCCGGATCTGGGTGCCGAAGGCCAAGGGCGACACCCGCCCGCCGAACCAGATCCCCGAGGACGAGCGCGACTACTACCTGGAGCGCATCTACCCCTCCTTCGGCAACCTGGTGCCCCGCGACATCGCCTCCCGCGCCGCGAAGAACGTCTGCGACGAGGGCCGGGGCGTGGGCCCCGGCGGCCAGGGCGTCTACCTGGACTTCGCGGACGCCATCCGGCGGATGGGACGGGGGGCGGTGGAGGCCAAGTACGGCAACCTCTTCGACATGTACCAGCGGATCACCGACGAGGATCCGTACGAGGTGCCGATGCGGATCTACCCGGCCGTGCACTACACGATGGGCGGCCTGTGGGTCGACTACGACCTGCAGACCACCGTCCCGGGCCTGTTCGCGATCGGCGAGGCCAACTTCTCCGACCACGGGGCCAACCGCCTCGGCGCCTCCGCGCTGATGCAGGGCCTGGCCGACGGCTACTTCGTGCTGCCGGCGACCATCAACGACTACCTGGCCCGCAACCCGCGCCAGGACGAGGTCACCCCCGACCACCCGGTGGTGCAGGAGGTGCTGGCCGAGACCGAGGACCGGCTCAACCTGCTGCTGTCCGTCGACGGCGACCGCACCCCCGACTCCTTCCACCGCGAACTCGGCGAGCTCATGTGGGAGTTCTGCGGCATGGCCCGCTCCGACGCCGGTCTGCGCAAGGCGCTGGAGCGCATCCCGCAGATCCGGGAGGAGTTCTGGCGGCGCATCCGGGTGCCGGGCACCGGCGAGGAGTTCAACCAGTCGCTGGAGAAGGCCAACCGCATCGTCGACTACCTCGAGCTCGCCGAGCTGATGTGCCTCGACGCGCTGCACCGCACCGAGTCCTGCGGCGGCCACTTCCGCGAGGAGTCGCAGACCCCCGACGGCGAGGCCGCCCGCAAGGACGAGGAGTTCGCGTACGCCGCCGCCTGGGAGTTCACCGGCACCGGCACCGCGCCCGTCCTGCACAAGGAAGACCTCGTCTTCGAGTACGTCCACCCCACCCAGCGGAGCTACGCATGAAGCTCACCCTGCGCGTCTGGCGGCAGAAGAACGCCGACGCCGAAGGTGCCATGTCCACGTACGAGGTGGACAACATCTCACCCGACATGTCCTTCCTCGAGATGCTCGACACCCTCAACGAGGAGCTCATCCTCAAGGGCGAGGAGCCGGTCGCCTTCGACCACGACTGCCGCGAGGGCATCTGCGGCGCCTGCTCGCTCGTCATCAACGGCGACGCCCACGGGCCCGAGCGCACCACCACCTGCCAGCTGCACATGCGGTCCTTCGAGGACGGCGACACCATCGACGTCGAGCCGTGGCGGGCCGCCGCCTTCCCGGTGATCAAGGACCTGGTGGTCGACCGGTCCGCCTTCGACCGGATCATCCAGGCCGGCGGCTACATCACCGCCCCCACCGGCTCCGCGCCCGAGGCCCACGCCACGCCGGTGCCGAAGCCGGACGCCGACTTCGCCTTCGAGCACGCCGAGTGCATCGGCTGCGGCGCCTGCGTCGCGGCCTGCCCCAACGGCGCGGCGATGCTGTTCACCTCGGCGAAGATCAACCACCTCAACGTCCTGCCGCAGGGCGCGCCCGAGCGCGAGACCCGGGTGCTGGACATGGTGGAGCAGATGGACGCGGAGGGCTTCGGCGGCTGCACCCTCGCCGGCGAGTGCGCCACCGCCTGCCCGAAGGGCATCCCGCTCACCTCCATCACGAGCATGAACAAGGAGTGGCTGCGGGCGGCCCGGAAGGGGTCCAAGAGGTAGCCGCACGGGAGAAGCGTTCGCCGCACGGGCGGACGGGCGGGGCCGGGAGTGGTGCTCATCCGGCCCCGCCTCGTATCGCGCGCGGGACCGGGCGCGCCCGTCGTTCAACCTCCCCACACCCGTGCTCCCGGCGCAGGTCACACGGGCGCCAACCGGTACCGGAAGAACAGGAGCGGCGGGCCGTGCGTCCCCCGGCCCGTCTCCGCCCCGCCGTATCCGGCCCGCGCCCAGGAGGCAGCCATGACCGGCGTCACCGCGCTCCACCGTCCCCCGCAGCCCGCGGCACCCACCCGCTACACCGTCGCCCTCGCCCGTGACGAGGAGGACGTGCGCGCCGCCCAGCGGCTGCGGCACGACGTCTTCGCGGGGGAGATGGGAGCCCTGCTGCCCACCCCGCAGCCGGGGCTGGACCTCGACCCCTTCGACGCGTACTGCGACCACCTGCTGGTGCGCGAGGAGACGAGCGGCCAGGTCGTCGGGACGTACCGGCTGCTGCCGCCGGAACGTGCCGGGATCGCCGGACGGCTCTACGCGGAGGGCGAGTTCGACCTCTCGGCGCTCGACGCGATACGGCCGGACCTCGTCGAGGTGGGCCGCTCCTGCGTGCACCCCGGCCACCGTGACGGCGCGGTCATCGGGCTCATCTGGGCCGGCATCGCCCGCTACATGACCGAACGCGGCCACGCCTGGCTGGCCGGCTGCTGCTCCGTCCCCCTGGCCGACGGGGGCGCGCTCGCCTCCGCCACCCGGGACCGGGTGCGGGCCCGGCACCTCGCGCCCGAGGAGTACCGCGTGCACCCGCGGCTGCCCTGGCGGCCGAAGACCGCGGGTCCCGCCGCCCCCACCGCACTGCCCGCCCTCCTGCGCGGCTACCTCCGCCTCGGCGCCTGGGTCTGCGGGGAGCCCGCCCACGACGTGGACTTCGGCGTCGCCGACTTCTACGTGCTGCTGCCGATGCACCGGGTCGACCCGCGCTACCTGCGGCACTTCCTCTCCCTCGTCCCGGCCCGATGAGCCGGTGGCTGCCCGCCGCGCCCTGCACGCCAGGGGCCTGTGTGGAGCCGGCGGCGGCCGCGGCCCCGCCGCGTGCGGTGCGCGCGGCGGTGCGGCTGACCGCCGTCGGCCTCCTGCTCCTCGCCGGGATCGCGCTGCTGCCGCTCGGGCGGCGGATCCCCGCGCGCCCGGTGCGCCGGTGGTGCCGCTGGATCGTGCGGGCCGCCGGGGTCCGGGTCCGCGTCACCGGGTCCGCCGCGCCCACGGGCGGACTGCTGCTCGTCGCCAACCACGTCTCCTGGCTCGACGTGCCCCTGCTCGCCGCGGTCCGTCCCGCCCGCATGCTGGCCAAGTCCGAGATACGGCGCTGGCCCGTGGCGGGACCGCTGGCCGCGCGGGCCGGCGTCCTGTTCATCGACCGGGACCGGCTGCGCGCCCTGCCGGGCACCGTCGACCGGATCGCCGGGGCCCTGCGCGAGGGCGCGGCGGTCGGGGCCTTCCCGGAGGGCAGCACCTGGTGCGGCCGGGCCCAGGGGCGCTACCGCCGCGCGGTCTTCCAGGCCGCACTGGACGCGGCGGTTCCGGTCCAGCCCGTCCGCATCCGCTACCGGACCGCGCGCGGGGCTCCGGCGACCGCCGTGGCCTTCGTCGGCGACGACACCCTGCTCGCCTCGCTGTGGCGCGTCGCCTCGGCCCGCGGGGTGGTCGCCGAGGTCGAGGTGGGAGTCCCGATCCCGCCGGAGGAGCACACCGACCGCCGTGCCCTGGCCGCCGCCGCCCAGCCGGGGACCGGCCCGGTCCGGGAGGGCGGTCACCCCCGGTGAGCACTGTGAAAAGTTAAGCGCCCTTTGTGTCCGTTGTGCTGTTTTCGGGTGGTTGATCCGGAGAACCGGGGGAGCAGCGAACCCGAAGGGAGGGTGATGCAAGATGATCCCCCGCGAAGAGATTGCGAGCCTGCTGGACCACCCCGTGTACGACGGGGACGGCAACAAGATCGGTGACGCGAAGCACGTCTTCCTCGACGACGTGAGCGGGCGCCCCGAGTGGGTGACCGTCAAGACGGGCATGTTCGGTTCCAGCGAGTCGTTCATCCCCATCCGCGACGCCGCCCGGGTGCAGGACCACATCGAAGTCCCGTACCGCAAGGACAAGGTCAAGGGCGCGCCCCACGTCGACATCGACGCGGGCGGTCACCTCTCGGCGGACGAGGAGCACCGCCTGTACGACTACTACGGCATCGACTGGGACAGCGTGCTGGCCGAGCCGGAGCAGCCGGGCGGCCGCGAACGGTCCGCCGGCACGGGCACGGCCGCGGCGGCGGGCACCGCCGGAGCCGCGGGCACGTCCACCCGGAGCGGTGACACGACCGGGACGACCGGGGACATGCCCGGGACCACCGGCGGAACGGCCGGCGCCGCGGGCACGGCCGGCCGGCGCGGCGAGGCGCGCACGGGCACGCGCGGCGACGACGCCATGACCCGTTCCGAGGAGCGGATGCACGTCGGCGTCGAACGCCGCGAGAGCGGACGGGCCAGGCTGCGCAAGTACGTGGTCACGGAGGAGGTCCAGCAGACCGTTCCGGTGCGCCACGAGGAAGTGCGCGTGGAACGGGAGCCGATCACGGACGCCAACCGCGACGCGGCGATGTCCGGTCCGGACATCACCGAGGCCGAGCACGAGGTCACGCTGCACGAGGAGCGCCCCGTCGTGGAGACCGAGGCGGTACCGGTGGAGCGGGTGCGGCTCACCACGGAGGAGCAGACCACGCAGGAGTCCGTGCACGGCCGGGTCCGCAAGGAGCGCATCGAGAGCGAGGCCGACGTCGACCGCGAGGACGACACCGGGCGGGCGGGCCGTGACACCCCGGAACGGGGCCGCGAGTAGACCCGCGCCCACCGCCCTCCGTCACGGCGCGCCGGTGAGAGCCGTCACCGGCGCGCCGGCCCGTCGCCGAGCCCCGCGACCGCGGCGAGCCGCCGGTAGGAGTCCAGCAGGGCCTCGCGGTCGTGGGTGCTGGTGGTGACCAGCACCTCCTGGGCGCCCGTCTCCTCCAGCACCGCCTCCAGCGCGTGCGCCACCTGCTCCTCGGTCCCGGCCACCTGGCCGGCGAGCCCCGACGCGTAGAGGTCGCGCTCCCTCGCCGTCATGGCGAGCGACTCGACGCGCTCGGCGGGCGGCAGCGGGGGAAAGGTGCCGTGCGTGCGGGAGTGCGCCATCGACCAGGCCTCCGGCACCAGGAGCCGCCGGGCCTCCTCGGGCGTGGCGGCCACGGCGACCGTGCCCGAGACGACGACGTACGGCTCGCTCGCCCAGACCGAGGGACGGAACCGGTCGCGGTAGCGGTCGATGCCGCGGCGCATCCGGTCGCGGTCGCGGAGGTCGCCGATGACCAGGGGCAGCCCCGCGCGGGCGGCGATCGCCGCGCCCTCGCCCATGGCCAGCACGAACGGCGGCACGGCCAGTCCCTCGGCCGGGCGGGCGCGCACCCCGGTCGGGGAGGCGCCGCGGAAGAAGCCGAGCAGTTCGTCGAGCTGGGCCGCGAAGTCCTCCGCGTCGCCCTTGTCGCGTCCCAGCGCCCTGCGCACCCCGTCGGTGAAGCCGACCGAACGGCCCAGCCCCATGTCGATGCGTCCCGGGAAGAGGGACTCGAGCACCCCGAACTGCTCGGCCACCACCAGCGGCCGGTGGTTGGGCAGCATGACCCCGCCGGTGCCGACGCGGATGGTCCGGGTCGCCCCGGCGACGGCGGCGGCCAGGACGGTCGGCGCCGAACCGGCCACCCCCGGCACCCCGTGGTGCTCCGCCACCCAGAAGCGGTGGTAGCCGAGCCGCTCCGCCTCCCGCGCCAGGCGCACGGTGTCGCGCAGCGCCTCGGGGCCGGTGTGCCCCTCGCGGATGCGGGAACGGTCGAGGACGGAGAAGCGGGCCGAGGCGATCAGGGAGCTCATACGGGGTTCAACACCTGCCGGGCCCGGGGATTCCGCACGGCACGACGTCGGGGCCGGGGCAAAGCGGGTTCCGCGGGCCGCGGCGCCGCTGCACGGCGGCCGGCCGGGCACGGCCGGCGCGGTGGTCCGGCCCGGGCGCGGTCCTGGCCGCCCCCGTCCACGGAGTCCACGCGGTCCGGCCCGCGGCACGGCCGTCACCGCGGTCCGCGGCCGCTCCCCGGTCCGCCGGGGCCGCGGGGCGGCCCTTAGGGTGGGCGGGGTGACCGAGAGCAACAGGCGCCCGCTGGCCGTGTTCGACCTGGACAACACCCTCGCCGACACCGCGCACCGGCAGCGGTTCCTGGAGCGCAGGCCGCGTGACTGGAACGCCTTCTTCGCCGCCGCGCCGCAGGACCCGCCGCTCGCCGAGGGCGTCGCCCTGGCGCGGGAGAGCGCGCGGGAGTGCGAGATCGTCTACCTCACCGGCAGGCCCGAGCGGTGCCGGCGCGACACGCTGGACTGGCTGGCCGCCCAGGGGCTGCCCGAGGGACCGGTCCACATGCGCGGCGACGCCGACCGCCGGCCCGCCCGGTACACCAAGCTGGAGATCCTGCGGCGCCTCGCCCGCACCCGGGAGGTCCGGGTCCTCGTGGACGACGACGAACTGGTCTGCGAGGACGCCCGGCGGGCCGGTTTCACCGTCGTCCGGGCCCGCTGGGCCACCCCGTCCGGGGAACTGAGGCAGGCGCAGGAACGGGAAGGGCGCACCTGAGGTCCCGCGGCCGCGCGGCGGGCCCGGCTCAGTCCGCGTCCTCCAGGCGGAAGCCGACCTTCAGCCCCACCTGCCAGTGCGCGACCCGCCCTTCCTGGATCTGGCCCCGCACCTGGGTCACCTCGAACCAGTCCAGGTGGCGCAGGGTCCGCGAGGCCCGCTCGATGCCGTTGCGCACGGCCTGGTCCACGCCGTCGGGCGAGGAGCCGACGATCTCCGTGACCCGGTAGGTGTGGTTCGACATGCGGGTGCTCCTCTCCCTGGCGGCTCCCGCCCGCACGGGGCGGCGCCTGCGCGGCACGTGATTCCACCGTGCCCCACGGGACGGCGGCGCGCGAGGCGTCGGCGCCGTCCGCCCGGACTCCTTGACCTCCGCATTGGTCCATACCAAGATGCAGGAACCCGCGCGAGCACCCGCTCGCCCCCCACGCCGGGCCCCGCCCTGTCCGTTCAGACAGAAACAGGACCCCTCGTGAGACGTCGTCTGCTCGCCCTCGTCTGCGTGTCCGCCTCCCTCCTCACCGGCTGCGGCCTGCTGCCCGGTGGCGAGAGCGAACGGCGCACGGTCACCGTGTGGTTGATGAAGCACAGCGCCTCGCAGGAGTTCCTGGACCGGTTCACCGAGGACTTCGAACGCACCCACCCCGACCTCGACGTCGACATCCGGATCCAGGAGTGGACCGGTGTCGGCGAGAAGGTGCAGACCGCCCTGGAGACCGCCGGGCCGGACGGCCCCGACGTCATCGAGGTCGGAAACACCCAGGTCGCCCAGTACGCGGAGAGCGACGGGCTGCTCGACCTCACCCTGGAGTCGATCCGGGACTGGGGCCGCGACGACTGGCTGCCCGGCCTCGCCGAACCGGGACGGTGGGGCACCCAGCAGTACGGCATCCCCTGGTACGCCGCCAACCGGGTCGTCATCTACCGCAAGGACCTCTTCCGGCAGGCCGGCATCACCGCCCCGCCGAGGTCCTGGGACGAGTGGCTCACCGTCACCGGGAAACTCGACACCGGCCGGAACCAGGGCATCTACCTGGCCGGACAGGACTGGTACACGCTCGCCGGGTTCATCTGGGAGGAGGGCGGGGAGCTCGCCGAGGAGCGCGACGGCGTCTGGCGGGGCACCCTGGACAGCCCCGCGGCGCTGCGCGGGATGGACTTCTACCGCCGGCTGCAGGCCCTGGGCGACGGGCCGGTCGACGCCGACGAGGAACACCCGCCCCAGGCAGGGGTGTTCGCCGAGGGGCGGGTCGCGCAGATCGTGGCCGTGCCGGGACTCGCGCGGGCCGTCGTCCAGCAGAATCCGGCACTCGAGGACGAGTTGGGCTACTTCCCCGTCCCCGGCCGGACCGCCGGCCGGCCCGGTGCCGTCTTCACGGGCGGTTCCGACCTCGTCGTCCCGGCGAACACCGACGACAAGGAGGGCGCCGTCGAGGTCGTCGCCGCGCTCACCGGCGCCCGGTGGAACACCGAGCTGGCCCGCACCATGAACTACGTTCCCAACAAGGCCGGGCTCGCCCGCTCGGTGGCGGGGGAGGAGGCGGTCGAGGCCATGGCGGCCGGGGCCGCCCGGGGCCGGGCGACCCCCATCACACCCGAGTGGGGCGCCGTCGAGGCGGACAACCCGATCAAGAAGTACATGACCGAGGTGCTCACCGGGGCCGACCCGGCGACGGCGGCCGCCCGCGCCTCCCGCCGGATCACCGAGACCCTCGACTTCGAGCCGGGATGAGGGACCCCGGCGGCGCCGCCGTCAGCGCACGACGCTCAGCGACAGCGCGAACCGCCCCGCCTCGTCCGTCCACCACCGGGTCAGCTCCAGCCCCGCGGCCCCCAGTTCGTCGCGCACCCCCTCCTTCCGGAACTTCGCCGACACCTCGGTGCGCAGGTCCTCGCCCGCCGCGAAGTCGACGGCGAGGTCGAGGGCGGGCACCTTCACCGTCTGCGCGACGCGGGAGCGCAGCCGCATCTCGATCCACTCGTGCCCGGCGTCCCACAGCGCCACGTGGTCGAAGGCGGCCGGATCGAAGTCGGCGCCCAGCTCCCGGTTGATCACGGTCAGGACGTTCTTGTTGAAGGCGGCCGTCACCCCGGCCGCGTCGTCGTACGCCCGGACCAGCACCCGTTCGTCCTTCACCAGGTCGGTGCCCAGCAGCAGGCGGTCGCCCGGCGCGAGCAGGCCGCGGAGCGAGGCGAGGAACACGGCCCGCTCGGCGGGCAGCAGATTGCCGACCGTGCCGCCGAGGAACGCCACCAGCCGCGGGCCCGGGGTCCGCGGCAGCGCCAGGCGGGCGGTGAAGTCGGCGACCGTCGCGTGCACGTCCAGCCCCGGCCGTTCGGCGGCGAGCGCCCGCCCGGCCCGGGTGAGGGCGCTCTCGCTGACGTCGACGGGGACGTAGGCGCGCAGGCCGGTGAGGGCGTCGAGCAGGTACCGCGTCTTCTCCGAGGAACCGGAACCCAGTTCGACCAGGGTGCGGGCGTCGGCGGCCGCGGCGATCTCCCCCGAGCGGGCGGCGAGGATCTCGCGCTCGGCGCGCGTCGGGTAGTACTCGGGCAGCGCGGTGATCTCCTCGAACAGCTCGCTGCCGCGCGCGTCGTAGAACCACTTCGGCGGCAGCGTCCGGGGACTGCCGGTCAGGCCCTCGAGGACGTCGGCGCGCAGGGCGGCGCCGGCGGCGTCCTCGGGCAGCGTGCGGGTGAGGGCGAACGGACTCACGGAAGGGGCTCCTTCGAGGGGACGGGTGCGTCGGCGGGCGCCGGGGCGCCGCCGGACTCCTTGCACAGGGGGACGCCGGACGGGGACGGGCGCGGTGCCGGCTCCCCGGGCGGGGGCTCCCCGACCGGGGTCAGCAGCACGTCCGTGGGGCTCGCCGTCAGCAGGGTGCGGTCGGGGACCTCGCGCCAGCGCGGATCGTCGTCGTACGGCTCGGAGGCCACGACGGTGCCGCCGCCGGGCCGCAGGAGGTACCACAGGGTGTCGCCCCAGGCCGTCGCGGTGACGGTGGTGCCGTCGGTGAGCAGCAGGTTGAGCCGGGAGCCGGGGGCCGCCGCGGCGACCTCCGAGACCGCGCCGGCCAGCGCCCGCCCCTGCGGGACACCGGCCCGCAGGCGGGCGAGCACCAGGGCCCACACGAACGCCGAGTCGTTGCGGGCCTCCAGCGACAGCACGTCCTCGGCGGACAGGGACGGCACGAGGGACGCGAGCGAGCCCGGCCAGCCCGGTACCGCCCCGTTGTGGCTGAACAGCCAGGTCCCCGCGGCGAACGGCGCCGCCGCGGCCTCCGCGTCCGCGCCCGACAGCGTCGCGTCCCGCACGGCGGCGAGCAGCGCCGGGGCGCGGACCACCCGGGCGAGGTCCGCGAACGACAGGTCGGCCCAGACGGGGCCGGCCCTGCGGTACCGGGCGGGCACCGGATCGCCCGGTGCGTACCAGCCCACGCCGAAGCCGTCGGCGTTGACCGTCCCGTACCGCTGGTGCCGGGGTGCCCAGGACTGGCGGTACAGGCCGTGCGCCGGCTCCACGAGCAGCCTGCCGAGCGGTTCCGCGGGCCCCACGTACGCCACGTGACGGCACATCAGGGGGCCTCCGAGCGCGCCGTGCGGAACCCGGAGAAGATCTGCCGCCGGACCGGCAGGTCCCAGTTGCGGAACGTGCCCCGGCAGGCGACCGGGTCCACGGCGAACGAACCACCCCGCAGCACCTTGTACGCGGACCCGAAGAAGACCTCCGAGTACTCCCGGTACGGGAACGCCTCGAACCCCGGGTACGGCAGGAAGTCGCTCGCCGTCCACTCCCACACGTCGCCGATCAGCTGCCGCACCCCGAGCGGCGACGCACCGGCCGGGTAGCTCCCGGCGGGGGCCGGACGCAGGTGCCGCTGGCCGAGGTTGGCGTGCTCGGGCCCGGGATCGGTGTCGCCCCAGGGGTAGCGCGTCGAGCGGTCGCCGGCCGGGTCGTACCGGGCCGCCTTCTCCCACTCGGCCTCGGTGGGCAGCCGCCGTCCGGCCCAGCGGGCGTAGGCGTCGGCCTCGTACCAGCACACGTGCAGCACCGGCTCGTCGGGCGGCACGACCTCGGTGACCCCGAACCGGCGGCGCAGCCACTGCCGGCCGTCACGGCGCCAGAACAACGGCGCGGTCAGGGAGGCGCGGCGGACGTGGGCCCAGCCCTCGGCCGTCCACCAGCGCGGGTCGTCGTAGCCGCCGTCCTCGACGAACGCCAGGTAGGCGGCGTTGGTCACCGGGGTGGTGTCGATGAAGAAGGGCGGCACCTCCCGCCGGTGCGCGGGGCGTTCGTTGTCCAGCGCCCACGGCTCGGTCGAGGTGCCCATGGTGAACGGGCCGCCCGGGACGAGGACCTCGGACGGGCCGGTGAACAGCGGCACCGGGTCCGGGTCCGGTGCCGTCAGGGCCTGCGGCCCCCGGCGCAGCTGGTGGGTGACCAGCATGGTCTCGCCGTGCTGCTGCTCGTGCTGCGCGACCATCCCGAAGACGAAGCCCGCCTCCGTCAGCCGCGTCCCGTGGAACGCGGCGTTCCCCAGGACGTCCAGCGCGCGGCCGCGCACGTCCGCGACGTACCGGCGCGCCTCGTCCGGCGACAGCAGGGGCAGCTTCGGGCGTTCGGCGCGCGGGTGCTCGAAGGCGTCGTAGAGGCCGTCGATCTCGGGCCGGATCGGCTCCTGGCCGGCGACGGCCCGCAGCAGCCACTGCTCCTCCTGGTTGCCGACGTGCGCGAGGTCCCACACCAGCGGCGACATCAGCGGCGAGTGCTGCGCGGTCAGGTCGGGCCCGTCCACGCAGCCGGTCAGCAGCGCGGTCCGGTCCCGGGCGGTGACCAGCGAGGCGACCGCGCGCTCACGCAGGGCTTCGGCGTCGAGGGCGGGGTCGGTCATGAGGGGGTGTCCTTCCCGTGCGGGGGCGTTCCGTGCGGGGGCGTTCCGTGCAGGGGCGTTCCGTGCGGTGGGATGCCGTGCGGACGCGCGCCGCGGGCCGTCTCGCGCGGACCCCCGTCCCACCGGCCGGCGCGCAGGTCGTCGAGCAGGTCGTCGGCCGGGCAGCGGCCCCGGGCGACGTAGCGGTCGTGGTACGCCGCGACCGCGTCCGTGACCTCGGTGGCGGCCCCGAGCCGGGGCAGGGCCGGCAGCGCCGCCGCGAAACACGCGGCGGCCGCCTCGCGCAGCTCCGGGTCGGCCGGCCCGGCACGGGCCGCGTCGCGCCACAGCTGATTGTGCGGCGCGGGCAGGCCCCGGGCCCGCTCGGCCAGGGGCTTCACCGCCCGGTAGGCGGTCTCGCCGGCCTCCGGGTCGTCGAACAGCGCCGCCGTCACCGCCAGCGGCACGATCCAGCCGTCGTCGCCGGGCTGCGCGTCGATCATGCGCAGCTCCAGGTGACCGCGCGGCCTGACCGGCGGGAACAGCGTCGTGAGGTGGTAGTCCAGGTCCTCCCGGGTCGGCGGCCCGGGCGCGCCGGACCTGATCCACTCCCGGAAGGTCAGCCCCTCGGGAACGTCCCACGGTCCGCCGTCCCGCCGCAGGCACATCACCGGCGCGTCCAGGACGTGCCGGGCCCAGGCACCGCGCGGGTCGGCGTCCAGCGGGGGGCCGCCCGCCCGGCCCGCGCCGATCTGCGTCCAGCGCAACTGCCGCGTGGACCGCCAACCGGTCGGCCGGCCACCGGCCACCGGGGAGTTGGCGAACGCGGACACCAGGACCGCGCCCAGCAGGTGCGCCAGCCACCAGCGCCGTACGTGGCCGAGGGGGCCGGGCTCCTCGTACCCGGCGTCCAGGCACACCTGCACGGAGGCGGAGGCGCACATCATCGCGCGGCCGGCGGGCCCGGTGCGGTCGAGACAGGCCTCCATGGCGTCGTAGCGCGCCTCGCGCAGGAACCGGCGCGGTGCCTGCCAGGGTTCGTGGCCGAGACCGACGAGGACCAGGCCGTCCTCGCGCAGGACCGCGCGGGCGGCGTCGAGGTCGGCGGAGACGGTACCGATGCACTCCGTCAGGGAGGCGGCGGGCGGCGAGCTCAGTTCCAGCTGGCCGCCGGGCTCGACGGTGAGCGCCGACCCCAGGGGCACGGCCCGCAGGGCGGCGTAGGCCGCTTCGAGCCGTTCGGGTGACACGGGGAGCCGCGGGTCGCGCAGCTCGTGGACGAGCCACTCCACCTCGACCCCGAGGCGGCGCGGCGGTCCGGTCTTGAAGCAGATGCCCCGCACCAGGGCCTCCGCGTCGGCTTCCGTGACGGCGGCACGCGGCTCGGGAGAGCCGCCCGTCGGATCGGACATGTCGGGATCCTCCTGAGGTTCCACCATGTCGCCGGCCCGGAGTGCGGTGGCCCGGGCCGGCCTCAACGCGTCCACCCAAAGCCCTCGTCCCGTCCGGCACAAGAGCGCCCGGCGGCGCGTTCCGGTCGGGCAACCCCTGCGTTCCGGCCGCTTTCCCGGGACTTTCCCGCCCGTCCCCGGGCCCCGGGGCGGAGGAAACTCCGTTGCGCCGCGCCACCAGCATCGCGCACGATGCCCGCATGAGCACCACGGGGGAGATCGCGCGGCGCGCGGTCACGGCGCGCACGGGGGTCGCGGCGTGAGCGCGCGCCTGCGCGGCGTCGCGCGCGAGACCGAGCGGATCGTGGCGGCGGGCGGCTACCGCGCGCCGGGCGGGCGCGCGGTGTCCCTCGGGGCGGCGATCGGGGCCGCGCGGGACAGCACGCGGACGTACGGGCCGGAGCCGGTCCCGTTCCCGGCGTTCCGGCCGGTGGACACCCGGATCGAGGTCACCGGCGAGAGCAGCCTCCAGGCCGCGCGACGGCTCGCGGACGCACCGCCCGCCCCCGGCGGCGGGCCCGCCGTGCTGAACTTCGCCTCCGCGCGGAACCCGGGCGGGGGGTACCTCAACGGCGCCCAGGCCCAGGAGGAGGCGCTGTGCCGTGCCTCCGCGCTGTACACCTGCCTGCTGCGGGCCCAGGACCACTACGACCACCACCGGACCCACCGCGACCCGTTCTCCACGGACCGGGTCGTCCACTCACCCGCCGTGCCCGTCTTCCGCGACGACCGCGGCCGTCTCCTGGACGAGCCGTTCACGGCCGGCTTCCTCACCTCGCCCGCGCCCAACGCGGGAGTCGTCCTGCGGACGGCGCCGGAGCGCGCGGCGGAACTGCCCCGCGCCCTGGCCGTACGGGCCGAGCGCGTCCTGGAGACCGCCGTGGCCCACGGCTACCGGCGGCTGGTGCTCGGCGCCTGGGGCTGCGGGGTCTTCCGCAACGACCCGGCCCAGGTGGCGGCGGCGTTCCGGTCGCTGCTGGAGCCCGGCGCACGCTTCGCGGGCGCCTTCGCGCACGTGGTCTTCGGGATCCTGGACCGCACGCCCGGGAGCGGGGTCCGCGCCGCGTTCGAGCGGACGTTCGCGGACCTCGCACCGCGGGCGGCGGGAGTCAGCTCCAGCCGTAGCGCTCCCGCAGCCGCTGACGCACGAGGTTGAACCGCATCCGGTCCAGGGCGCACGCCTCCCGGCGCATGCCCTCCTGGTGCAGCCGCAGCACCCGGTCGACGGCGACCCACGAGGGCCGGCCCGACCGGTCCCAGGGTCCGCTGCCGATCGGCACCCGGTCCCGCCCGTCGCGCCGCTTGCCGGTCAACCGCACGGCGAGGACGGTCCCGGCCGGCTCGCGGGCGACGACCAGCACCGGGCGGTCCTTGCCCCGGCCGTCGTCCTCCTCGTAGGGCACCCAGGTCCAGACGATCTCCCCGGGGTCGGGGTCCCCGTCGTGCGCGGGCGCGTACTCGGTGCGCACCCGGACCACCTCGCGGGGTGCGGCCTCGACGGTGGCGAAGGGGCCGTGGCGGCCCGGGACGTGCTCAGGGCGGTATGCGGTCACGGGCGTACCGTACGGGACCCCTCCCGGGACGCCGACGCCGGCCGTCCGCCGCCGGCAGCGGGCGGCCCCGGGACGGCGCGGTTCCCCCGGACGGCCGGTGGGCCTCCCCCCGTCCCGTCGTTCGATCCCGGCACACGGGGCACTCTGATGCCATGGGCAAGACAGCGCTGATCGTCATCGACATGATCAACACCTATGACCACCCGGACGCCGAGCAACTGATCCCGTCCGCGGAGTCGGTCGTGCCCGTCGTCTCCGGCCTGCTGGAACGGGCGCGGCAGCGGGACGTACCGGTGATCTACGTCAACGACAACTTCGGCGAATGGCGCTCCCACCACGGCGAGCTGCTCGACAAGGCCCTGGCGGGCCCGCACTCCCACCTCGTCGAGCCGCTGCGACCGGACGACTCCTCCCTCTTCGTCGTGAAGGCGCGCCACTCGATCTTCTTCGAGACCCCGCTCGGCTACCTGCTCAACCAGCAGGGCGTCGAGCGGCTCGTGCTGTGCGGCCAGGTGACGGAGCAGTGCGTCCTCTACTCCTCGCTCGACGCGCACATCCGCCACTTCGAGGTGACCGTGCCGCGGGACGCCGTCGCCCACATCCACGCCGACCTCGCGGACGCCGCCCTGCGGATGATGGAACGCAACATGGGCGCGCGCGTGTGCGACAGCCGGGAACTGTGGAACTGACGGCGCCGGCCGGCCCGGCGGACCACACCGGCCCCATGAGCTCCGCTCCCGCCCCGCCCCGCCCCGTGCGCGCCTACCTGGACGAACTGGTCCGCCGCACCCGCGCCGTCTGCGGCCCCCACCTGGTGAGCGTCCTCGCCGTCGGGTCCCTCGCGCTCGGCGACTACCGGCACGGGCGCAGCGACGTCGACGTGACGGTGGTGGTGGACCGCGGCCTCCCCCCGCGGGCGTTGCCCGACCTGGCCGGGGCGCTGGCCCACCCCGCCCTGCCCTGCCCCGCGGCCGGACTGGAACTGGTCGTGTACCCGGCCGACTTCACCGCCCGGCCGTCCGGGGAGGCGGGCTACCTGATGGACCTCAACACCGGCCCGTCACTGCCCGAGCGGGTCAGCCGCGACCCGGCCCGGTCACCGGCGTTCTGGTACGTCCTGGACCGTTCCATCGCCCACCAGAGCGGTCTCGCGCTGTTCGGCAGGCCGGTGCGGGAGGTGATCGCCGCGCCGGAGCGGCCCGCCGTGCTCGCCGCGCTGCGCGCCTCCGTGCGGGAGCACGCCGACGGCGAGGGGCACCTCGCCGACAACCGCGTGCTCAACGGCTGCCGTTGCGTGGTCTACTGCCGCACGGGACGCTGGCGCGCCAAGCGCGGGGCGGCCGAGGAGGTCGCCGCCGCCGAGGAGGCGTTCCGGCCGCTGGTCGAGAACGCGCTGCGCAGCTTCGAACGCCCCCGGCAGGACGCGCTCGCCCTGCCGGCGGCGCGGGTGCGGGAGTTCCTGGCCTGGGCGGCCGGACGCGTCGACGAGGCGGCCGGGGCCGCGGGCGGGCCCGCCGGCCCGTGACGAGGGCGGGCGCTGCGCCGGTCCGGGCGCCGTTCGCGGTGCCGGGCCGGGTCAGGCGGCGTGCCGTCCCCGGCGGGCGGAGCGCCCGCCCGCCGACGGGGACCCGGCGAACGGGCCGCCCCCGCCCCCCGGCAGGACGCGCAGACGGGGCGGCCGGGGCGAGTCGTCCCTCCCCAGCATCCGGTCCTCGATGTGCGTCATGAGCAACAGCAGCAGGCCCAGCCCGGGCAGCAGCAGGAACGCGACGGCGAGCACGATGGATCCCTCCCCGGAGACGGTGTGCCGTCCGGGTGCCCCGCAGGACGGGAATCAGCCGCACCGTGTCATCGCCCCGGCGACCGGCGGGAAAACGGCTCGCCGGACGCGGGTGCCGTCACTAGGGTGCCGTGTGCGGCGTCGCGTGCCGGCCACCGGCCGGGTGGGGCATGGAGGCGCCGCGCATGCCCGTGGAGGCATTGACAGCATGTCAGTCGAGTTCAACCACACCATCGTGCTCACCCGTGACCGGGAGAGGTCCGCCCGTTTCCTCGCGGGGATCCTGGGACTGGAGGTCGGGGAGCCGGCCGGGATGTTCCTGCCGGTGACGACCGCCAACGGCGTCACCCTGGACTTCGCGACCGCCGACATCGACGTCCCCGTGCAGCACTACGCGTTCCTCGTCTCCGAGGACGAGTTCGACGGGATCCTCGCCCGGCTCGTGGACGCCGGCATCCCCGTGCAGGCCGACCCGCACGGCCGGCACCCGCGCCGGATCAACCGCAACGACGGCGGACGCGGCGTGTACTTCCGGGACCCGGACGGACACGCCCTCGAGGCCTTCACCCGGCCGTACGGCAGTGACCCGGACTCCCCGCTGAACGGCACGACGGAAGAAGTCCCCGGGGCGGTGTAGACCGGGGCCCGGTCCCGGAGACGGCCGCCGGGCGGTTCCCGCCCGGCGGCCGGTTTACGCACCGCGCCGCGGGCTACGCGGCGGACAGGGAAGAGAACGGCCCACCGGTTCCCGGGAGGTGCCCATGACCCGGCGGATACGGGACGTGATGTCGTCGGACACCACGTCCGTGGAACCCATGACCACGGTGGCGCGGGCGGCGCGCCTGATGCGCGAGCGGGACATCGGCGACGTGCTGGTGGCGTACGACTGCGACCTCTTCGGCCTGCTCACCGACCGCGACATCGTGCTGCGGGCCGTCGCCGAGGGGCACGACCCGGAGGCCATGACGGTCGGCTCCCTGTGCACGCGCCCGCCCCTGGTGACCCTCAGTCCCGAGGACACCACCGAGCACGCCGTCGAGCTGATGCGGCGGCACGCCGTGCGCCGGCTCCCGGTCGTCGAGCGCGGCGGATGCCCCGTCGGCGTGGTCAGCCTCGGCGACCTCGCCGCCGCCGAGGACCCGCACTCCGCGCTGGCGGACATCAGCAGGGCGGCCCCCACCCACTGACGCCCGCCCGGCCGCCTCGCGCACCTCCTCCGCCGGCCCGGCGCCCCGCGCCCGGCCGGCGGAGGGGAGACGCCGGCCCCCGTACGCCCGACGGCACGCGATGAAGGGGGGGCGGCGAGGGCGTCACCGCCGCGGCCGGTGCCGCTCGGGCGTCCCGGCGTGCCCCGCCGGCGGCGCCCCCGGGCCGTCCACCGTGACCGCACCGGACCACCCGTACGGACCCGGCCCGATCCGCAGTTCCCCCCGGGTCACAGCAGTCGGCAGGGCGCCGGTGACCCGGACGTCCGCCAGGGCGGCGACCGCCAGCCGCACGTCCAGCCCGTCCCCGGCCTCGTCCGTCTCCACGTCCACCGGGACCAGCCCGTGCTCCCGGAGCCGGTGCAGGACCTCGTCCAGCAGCGCGGCCGGCAGGTCGTCGTCACCGGCCTCGTCCAGCCGGACGCGGTCCACGCCGGTCGGCCGTACCCCGGAGACGTCGGCGAAGCACTCCACCACCGCCGCCACGGCCTCCGCCAGGCAGTTCTCCCGGCTCCCCGCCCACACCTCGATCCGGACGCCGTCCTCCCGCGGCACCGCCCGGTGCCCGTTGCCGCCCGGCCATCGCCCCTGTCCGCAACCGTCCGTGTCACCGGCCATGCACCTCGCCTGCCCGGCGGCCGCACACCCATGCGGGGCCGCCCCGGCGAGCGGCGGACGCGGCGCGCTTCGGCCGTCCGGGAGCGGGTACGCGGGTGCCGTCCCGGTGCGGAGGGAGGATGTCCGCCATGCGGTTCCGTGATCGTCGGCACGCCGGCCGCGAACTGGCCGAACGGCTGCGGACCAGGCAGGACGAGGGGGCCCTGCCCGACCCCGTCGTCCTGGCCCTGCCCCGCGGGGGTGTCGCCGTGGCCCGGGAGGTCGCCCGGGCGCTGGACGCCCCGCTCGACGTCCTCGTCGTCCGGAAGGTCGGCGCCCCCCGCCACGAGGAGTTCGGCGTCGGCGCGATGGCGGGCGACGGAGTGCCGCTGTTCGACGCGGACTCCCTGCGCCGGCTCGGCCTCGACGAGGCCGACCTCGCCCCCGTCGTCGAGCGCGAGCGCGGCGAACTGCGCCGCCGCGAACAGCTCTACCGCCGGGGCCGGCCCGCTCCCGACGTCCGGGGACGGACCGCGCTCGTCGTCGACGACGGACTGGCGACCGGCTCCACGGCCCGCGCCGCCCTGCGGTACCTGCGGCGGCAGGACCCCGCCCGGCTCGTGCTGGCCGTCCCGGTCTGCGCGCCCGAGGGCGCCCGGCTGATGCGCGCCGAGGCCGACGAGGTGGTCTGCCTGTACGCGCCGGCCGCGTTCATGGCCGTCGGACAGTGGTACGACGACTTCGAGCAGCTGACGGACGAGGACGTCCTGGCGGCGCTGCACCAGCGGCAGGAGTAGGGCCTTTCGTTCGGCTCGGGCCGGGCTCGCGGGGGCCGGTGCCGCGCCTCGCCGCGTGGTCGTCGGTGGGCAGGACTCCGCCCTGCCGCCTGCCCCGCCGGACGTCGATTCTCCGCTCGGGATGGGCGGGCGGGGCCGCCCGCTCAGGTGCCCCGCGGGAGCACGGTGAGGGTGAGGCCGTCGTGGAGGGCCTCGAAGGCGTCGCGGATGTCGGTGGCCAGGTCGGCCAGGGCCGGAGTGCCGGGTCGGGAGGCCCAGGTATCCATCGCGCGGTGGGATGCGGCGACGGCCATGTCGAGGGCGAGATGGGGGCGTAGATCGGGTGGTCCGGGAAGGCCGAACCGCCGGTGGAGGACCTCCAGCGCGGCCCGGACGGTGTGGTCGCAGAAGTACAGGCAGTGTGACTCGATCGACGGCGTCCGCGCGGCGAGCTGTCGGCAGAGCAGGACGCGGTGGGTCCAGTCGCCGTCGGCCATCGTGGCGACGGCGGACAGCAGACTCTCCTGGAGGGTGTGCACCAGCGTCCGGCCGCCCGGTTCGCAGACCGCGAGGTCGTCGAGGAAGGCCAGCCACATGTCCTCGTACGGCGCCATCGCCACCTCCTCCTTGCTGGTGAAGGTGCGGAAGAAGGTGCGCTTGGAGACCTCGACCCTCTCGCAGAGCTCGTCGAGCGTCACGTTGTCGAAGCCTCGCTCGGTGAACAGGTCCAGAGCGGCACCGATCAACGCGTGCCTGGTGCGCTGTTTCTTGCGCTCCCGGAGGGTGGGGCGCTCCTGGCCGCCGGACGGTGCCGTGGTGCTCATGCAGGCAGCATAACGGAGAGATCAATGCCGCTTGTAGGCATGTGCCACTGAGTGGCAGGATGGCCGTCGTCCGAGTTCCTCCGGGAAAGGTGTGACCCATGCGTGCTCTCCTCGTCGACCGCTCCGCCCCCGGCGGGCTGCGCCTCGGCACGGCTCCGGACCCGCGGCCCGCCCCCGGCCAGGCGCTGGTCCGCGTCACCGCGGTGGCCCTGAACCATGACGATCTGGGCCATGCGGAGGCCGCGGACGGAACCGTCCTCGGCCTGGACGCCGCCGGGGTGGTGGAGCGGGCTGCCGACGACGGCTCCGGACCCGCCGTCGGCACGCCGGTGGTGACCCTCGGCTTCGACGGTGCCGCCGCCGAGCTGCGGGCCGTGTCCACCGACTGGATCGGCACGGGGCCCGAGGGCGCCGACCTCGGGGCTCTCAGCACCGTCCCCGTGGCCGCAGGCAGCGCGCTGCGTGCCCTGCGCCGGCTCGGTCCGGTCATCGGCAGGCGCGTCCTGGTCACCGGCGCGACCGGCGGGGTCGGGCGGTACGCCGTCCAACTCGCCCGGCTCGGCGGTGCGCATGTCGTCGCCAGCACCGGCGACCCGGCGCGGCACGGTGAGAGCCTGACGGCCCTGGGCGCCGACGAGGTGGTCGGCGGGCCGTCCGAGATCACCGAACCGGTGGCCGGGGTTCTCGACATGGTCGGTGGTGAGCAGTTGGTCGAGGCCTACGGAAAGCTCGCCGAGGGCGGAACTCTCGTGGCGGTCGGGAGGGTGACCGGCGAGGGTGAGCACTTCCCGTTCGCCGCGCTCTCCGGCCATCTGCCGGGCCACCACGACCGCTCGGTCACCTCCTTCTTCCTTGGTCACTGCACCGGACTGGCCCCGGACCTGACCTGGCTGGCGAGCCGGGTGGCGGCCGGCGTCCTGGACGCGGGGGTCGCGTGGCGCGGCGGTTGGGACGAGGCGGAGGCGGCGATCGAGGCGCTCCGGGAGCGCCGGCTGCACGGAAAGGCGGTCCTCGAACTGGGACGCTGAGGCGCATCCGTTCCGGCTGCCGGGGTCCGCCCTCGGCGGGAACGGGCCGTGTGCGGGTGGCCGCACGGTGAGAGCGGCACGCATCGGTGATACGGCGACACCCCCCCGCGAAGGCCGTGGCACGAGTTACGCCGGCCGGCGGCCTTGGCCGTCCTGGCCCGAATGCCGGTTCACGACGTGCGGGCTGCGGTCACCTGGGCCGGAGAAGCAGGCTCCTCGACCGCCGAGGAGGTGGTGGTCCGGCCAAGGGGCGGGCGTGACCCCACGCCGTTCCCCTGACGGACGTGTGCCGGTCGGCTCGGGAACACCGCAAACCGTTCCCCGGCTCGTCTCCCACCACTTACGACGTGGCCGTCGACGTCGCCACCGGGTCCCGCCAGCTGATCCGGCTCCGTGCTCCTTCACCGGGTGTCCTTCCCGTGGGCCGGAGAGCGCGTCGGCCCGGCGTGCGTCGGGTGGTGTGCGCGACGCCCCTACTTTCCACGAAGGGCTCTTGTGAGAATCCAACGCTCCATGACGGGGCGGCTGTCGAGTGGTCTTGTGACGGGCTTGATGGTGCTCGTCTTACTGCTCGCGGGCGCTGCGCCGGTGAACGCCGAACCGGTGGACGGCCGCGCATCGCCCCCCGCCGCCGGGCTCTCGGTCAGCTCGGACCGGATGCCGCTGGTCGACGACGGTACCGACGTCGTGATCGAGGTCGATTTCGCGGACCCCGCGCTGACGGAGGGGGTCCGCGAGGGCTTCGCCAGGATCGAGGACGAGTATCCACGCCTGAGCGACGCGGCGCGGGACCGGGTCAAGGACCATAACATCGACGCACTGCCGCCGCCCGAGATCGTCGACTTCGACGCCGAGGTGCGCGTCGAGGGCACCGTCGTGACGTACACGATCCCGGCGTCCGAGGTGCGGACGACGACGAACTGGTGGCAGGGGATCATCGCCGTGACCACCGGTGTGGCGGCCGGTCAGGTCGCCCTCGCCGCCTGCGTCCTTGCGTTCCCCGAAGCGATGACGGCCTGCGTTTCCCTTGACGCGTTCGTCATGGAACTGGTGAACGGCACCGTCTCCCAGGCCTTCGACGGAACCCTCAAGGACCGCGATGCATGGGGCAACACCCTGGCCCGCAGTATCACCGCCGCGCTGGCCGCGGCCGGTGTCGCCGGCTACTTCAAGGACGCGCTACCGGGGATGATGGGGAAGCTCGTCGAGTTCCTGAAGAAGACGGCTCTCTCGATCAGGACATGGTGGGCGTACGCGGGTGACGTGGTCGCGGAGGCGGGGACCGTGATCGGCATCGCGATGAGGTACCTGCCGGCCTATCTGGGCGGTATCGCCGGGACCACGGGAGTCTGCCGGGAGGCGTCCGCCGTCGGCAGCGGCGGCTCGGAGTGGGCGCCACTGGGCCGGATCATGGACGGGGCGGGCGACGGCTCGCCGACGCGGTTCGCGGACCTCGACGGCGACGGCGACGCCGACCGCGTCCTGGTCGTGTCCGGCGGAGGGATACTCAACCCCCCGACCGTGTCCGGGACAGGGCTCCAGGTCGCGCAGAACTACGGGTGCGACGAGGACGGCGAGCGGATCTGGCTCATGCTGGGCGACAAAGCCCCCGAGGGCGCGGCCCAGGAGGCCGTGGACCCCCGCCAGGTGTTCTTCGGCGACCTCGACGGCGACGACCGGGACGACTACATCAGGGTCATCGGGCCGGAGGGGTCCCCCTCGGGGACGGCGTCCGTCCAGGCCTGGCGGAACGAGTCCTCCGTCGAGGGGATCCGCTGGGCCCAGCGGCGCGAGGTCGCCGGCGACCTCGGCCACAACCCCTCCGACGCCCGCCGGTTCGCGGACATCGACGGCGACGGCGACGACGACTACCTGGTGATGGGGCGGAACAACTTCGTCACCCTGTGGCAGAACCGGGCGAGCGGCTTCCCCACCGAAGGCGACTGGCGGAAGACCGACTTCGGCTATCCCGGCCAGGGGCAGACCGGGAAGGACGTCGCCTTCGCCGACATCACCGGAGACGGCCGCGCCGACGTGCTGCTCGTCGACTACGCCACCGGCGACGTGGAGGCCTGGGGGAACACCGGAGGCCCGTGGAGCTCCGGCTCCGGCTGGAAGGAACTGGGCACCATCCGCACCGGCGACGCGTTCGACGGGGCCGAAAGCGCCCTCGCCGACCTCGACGGCGACCGGATCGCGGACTTCCTGCTCCTCAACAACGCGCGGGGCGTCGACGCCTGGCTGCTGCCGAGGTACGGCGCCGGTACCCCCGGGCCCGGACAGCCGCCCCTGTCCGGCGGTTCCGAGCTGCCGGCCGGCACGCTGCCCGCGTACCGCGGCGGACGGCCGCGTCCGCAGGTGGACGGCAGGCTGCTGGAGAACGGCAACTTCACCGGGACGTCCAAGCCGTGGTGGGTCAACGCCGGGATGGAGCCGGAACTGCACGGCGGCGTGTTCTGTGTCACCGCTCCGGCCTCCGCCAAGCCGTGGGACGTCATCGTGGGGCACAACAGCATCTACCTGCCGGGCGGCGGCGGCTCCTACACGCTGCGCTTCCGGGCACGCACCAGCACCGCGGCGAACCCGACGGTGCAGGTGGCTCCCTTCGACAACCCCGGCAACCGCACCTACCTGGCCCGGTACCCCACGACCGGTACGTCGTGGAAGCAGTACGAGTACACCTTCGAGACCGGCTTCGACGACCCCTACGTCCTGTCCCAGTTGCAGTTCCGTCTCGGCGGGGCGGACAAGCCGTACGAGTTCTGCATGGACGACGTGTCGCTCAACGGAGCCGAGTACGCCCATGCGGCCGACACCGGACCGGCGGTCAAGGTGAACCAGCACGGCTACCTTCCCGACGGGCCCAAGCGCGCGACGGTGGTGACCGACGCGGCGGACCCGCTGCCGTGGGCCCTGCGGCGGGCCGGCGGCGGCACCGTCGCCACGGGCACGTCGAGGCCCGCGGGCTTCGACGGGTCGGCGGGGGCCCGGGTCCACACGGTGGACTTCGGCGACGTCTCGTCCACCGGCGAGTTCATGCTCGTGGTCGGCGGAGAGCAGAGCCACCCCTTCGCCATCAGGGCCGATCTGTACGAGTCGCTGCGCACCGACTCGATGCGGTTCTTCTACACCAACCGCAGCGGCATCGCGATCGACGGAGGCGTCGCCGGGGCCGAGTACGCCCGGCCCGCCGGACACGTCGCCTCTTCGCCGGGCGGCGGCGACAGCAAGGTGCCGTGCCAGGCGCCGAAGGCCTACGTCGACAACTGGACGTGCGACTACACGCTGGATGTGACCGGCGGCTGGTACGACGCGGGCGACCACGGAAAGTACGTGGTCAACGGCGGCATCGCCACCCACCAGTTGCTGTCCACGTGGGAACGCGCCGCCGCGGAGGGCTCGCAGGCCCGGCTCGGCGACTCCACGCTCGCCGTGCCCGAGCGCGGCAACGGCGTCCCGGACATCCTCGACGAGGCCCGCTGGAACCTGGAGTTCATGCTCAGGATGCAGGTGCCGGACGGCAGGCCCCTGGCCGGCATGGCGCACCACAAGGTGCACGACGAGTCCTGGACCGGCCCGCCGACGCTCCCGCACCAGGACAGGAAGAAGCGCGAACTGCACCGTCCCTCCACCGCGGCCACGCTCAACCTGGCGGCCGTCGCCGCCCAGGGCGCGCGTGTCTACCAGCGGTTCGATCCCGTCTTCGCCGCGAAACTGCGGACCGCCGCCGAACGCGCCTACGCCGCGGCCCGCGCCCATCCCGCGCTGTACGCCCCGGCCGCCGACCGCGTCGGCGGCGGCCCGTACGCCGACGACGACGTGTCGGACGAGTTCTACTGGGCGGCGGCCGAGCTCTACCTCACGACGAAGGACGGCGGCTACCTCAGCGCGGTCCGGTCGAGCCGGCACCACACCGCCGGGGAGGCGTTCAGCCAGAACGGCTTCTACTGGGGATCGGTGGCCGCACTCGCCCAACTCGACCTGGCGCGCTTCGGCGACGGCCTCGCCGACCGGGCGCAGATCCGGGGATGGGTGACGGGCGCCGCGGACCGTCTCGTCTCCTTCCAGCGGGCCGAACGGTTCGGCCAGACGTACACGCCGGCGAGCGGGAGGTACGACTGGGGTTCCAACGCGTCGGTGCTGAACAACCAGGTGGTCCTGGCCACCGCGTACGACCTGACGGGCGACGCGAAGTACGCCGACGCCGTCTTCGAGGGCTTCGACTACCTGCTCGGCCGCAACGCCCTCGGGCAGTCGTACATCACCGGGTACGGTGAGAACGACGCGAAGAACCAGCACAGCCGCTGGTACGCGAAGTCCTTCGACGCGACGCTGCCCAACCCGCCCGCCGGGTCGGTCGCAGGTGGTCCGAACTCCGCTCTCCAGGACCCCCTCGCCGCCGCGTGGCTGCACGGCTGCGCACCTCAGCTGTGCTACGTCGACAACCTGGAGGCCTGGTCGGTCAACGAGATCACCATCAACTGGAACTCGGCACTGGCCTGGGTGAGCGCCTTCGCGGCCGACGTGGCCCGCAGGGCGTAGGGGGGGGGGGGGGGGGGGGGGGGGGGGGGGGGGGGGGGGGGGGGGGGGGGGGGGGGGGGGGGGGGGGGGGGGGAGGGGGAGGGGGGGGGAGG
>NZ_JBVITR010000002.1:167618-176991 GCF_055574875.1 Streptomyces sp. NPDC034670 | reverse complement strand
CAGCGCACGTTCTCCCCCTCCCCCCCCCCACCCCCCCCCTCCCCCCCCCCACCCCCCCCCCCCCCCCCCCCCCCCCCCCCCCCCCCCCCCACCGCCGGTCGACCGGTGGCGCAAGCCGATCCCCGGCACCGTGCGACCGTCGGCGACGGTGCGCAGGTGGCGATCGCGGTCCTGGCATGCCCGGTGGGTGCTCAGAGCTTGCTCCGAGTGGTGCCTGTTTCCGGAGCCGGCGGTGGGGAAACGCGCCGGTCGTCCTGGAGATCGTCTTCGGAGGTCGGAGCCGGAGCGGGAGGGAGGCGGTGGTGAGGGCGGCTGGGCAGGACCCACGGGTCTTGTCGGAGCGGGCGGCCGGTCCGCGCCACCGCTTGCGGCAGTCGAAGCAGCGTTCGACGACGTTGTGCCGACGGTAGGGGCACCGGCCGAAGCCGGGTGGACGGCCGCCGCATGTGCCGCGGTCCAGCCGGCCGGGGATCCGGCCGGCGCGTTCGGGGATCGTGTGCGGGACGCCGTGTCGCCGCGGATGGGAACGGATCTTCCGGGAGCCGCGGCCCTTGTCCGCGACCACGCGCCCGGGGTCGGGTCCGCGGACGCCCGGGCCCGCCGATCGCGCCCCTCACCCGCTCGAAGCGGGTGCAGTCGTCGGCGTCGCCGCCCGGCGGGAGGAAACCGAGAGGGCGGCCGAGCCCGCCGCAAGCACGGGATCACCTCTGAGGACGATCTCCAGGGCCCCGGGCGCGGCTCAGACGACGGAGTCCGCGCGCAGCGCCTCGATGTCCTCGGGGGAGTGGCCCAGTTCCGCCAGGATCGCCTCCGTGTGCTCGCCCACGGCCGGCACCGGGTCCATGCGCGCCGGCAGGCCGGCGAGGTCGGCGGGCGGCAGCAGCGCCTGCACGCTTGCGCCCGGCACCGCGACCTCGCGCCAGCGGCCGCGGGCGGCGAGGACCGGGTGGTCGAGGAACGCGGCGACGTCGTTGACCCCGGCGCAGGCGATGCCGATCGCCTCCAGGTCCCCGAGCAGTTCCTCGGCGCCGGAGCGGGCGAAGCGCTCGGCGATGACCGCGTCCAGCTCCTCCCGGTGGGCCACGCGGTCGGGCCCGGTGGCGAAGCGGGGGTCGTCGGTCAGCTCGGGCCGGCCGAGGAACCGCGTGCACAGGGCCGCCCACTCGCGCTCGTTCTGCACGGAGAACAGCACCTCGCGGCCGTCGGCGGCCCGGTAGGTGCCGTACGGGGCGATGGTGGCGTGCCGGGTGCCCAGGCGCGGGGGCTGGCTGCCGCCGTAGCGGGTGTAGTAGGCGGGCTGGCCCATCCACTCGGCCAGCGCCTCGAACAGCGACACCTCCACCGGAGGGGCCGTGCCGGTGGTCGCGCGGGTGTACAGGGCGGTGAGCACGCCGCTGTACGCGTACATCCCGGCGGCGATGTCGGCGACGGAGATGCCCGTGCGCGCGGTCCCGTCCGCCGTTCCGGTCAGTGACACCAGGCCCGTCTGGCACTGCACCAGCAGGTCGTACGCCTTGCGGTCCGCCCAGGGCCCGGTGGTGCCGTAGCCGGAGACCGTGCACGGGATCAGCCGCGGGTGGCGGCGGGTGAGTTCCTCGGTGCCCAGGCCGAGGCGGCCGGCGGCGCCCGGCGCGAGGTTCTGCACGAACACGTCGGCCTTCTCGAGGAGCCGGTGCAGGACCGCGCGGCCGCGCGGATCCTTCAGGTCCAGGGTGAGGGACTCCTTGGAGCGGTTGAGCCACACGAAGTAGCTGGAGTGGCCGTGCACCGTCGTGTCGTAGCGGCGGGCGAAGTCGCCCTCGCCCGGCCGCTCCACCTTGATCACGCGGGCGCCGAGATCGGCCAGCTGCCGGGTGGCGTAGGGCGCGGCCACCGCCTGCTCCAGGCTGACCACCGTGACCCCGGACAAGGGATGTCTGTGCACGTCCGCGCCTCCTGCCGGGCCCCGGGATCACCGGCCTCGATTAGTACGGCCGGGACGGGCCGCCTGTCAACGGCCGCCCGGCCGTTCACCGCTCCGCCCGGCCCGGCGGGGGGACGGGGGGCCTGCTGCGGGACACGACGCGGGTGCCGCGGCCGTCCACGGCACGGGCCTGGAGCGAGCCGCAGCCGCACCGGGTCCACACCGTGCTGCCCGCCGCCGTGCCGTGCCGGGAGACCACCTGGAACGGCTCGGCGTCGTCCGGCCACCCGCAGTACGGGCAGACGGTGCCGGTCGTCCCCGGGGCGCCGGTCGTGCTGGTCATGCTGACTCCTCGCTTCGGCTCGCTCGCGCCTGCTTCCCCGTACGGGGCCGGGACCGCTCGGCGTACGGGGGCCGGGACCGTTCGTCGCGACACGGCCAAGGGTGCGCCGGAACGTCCGTGCACGTCCAGGTTGACTTCGTGGACGTCACTGTGAAGCGTGGACTTCATGATTGACCTGCGCCGGCTGCACCTCCTCAGAGCGGTCGCCCACTACGGCACGGTCACCGCGGCCGCCCGTGCCCTGCACCTCACCCCGTCCGCCGCCTCGCAGCAGATCCGCCGGCTCGCCCGCGACCTGGACGTCGAGCTGCTGGAGCCCCGGGGGCGCGGGGTGCGGCTCACCCCGGCCGCCGAGAGCCTGCTCGCGCACGCGGACGCCATCCAGGCGCGCTGGGACCGGGCGGAGCGGGACCTGCGGGCCGATCACGGCACCCCGGCCGGGCCGTTGCGCGTGGCCGGGTTCCCGGCGGCGGTGTCGGCGCTGCTGGCCCCCATGGCCGCCCGGCTGGGCGAGCGCCACCCGCGGCTGTCGGTGCGGATCGCGGAGGCGGGGGTGGAGCGGAGCTTCGACCTGCTCTTCGAAGGGGCCGCGGACCTGGCCGTGGTGGAGTCCACCCCGCACAACCCGCCGCTGGGTGACGCGCGGTTCGACCAGCGGCCGCTGCTGGACGACCCGTTCGACCTGGTGGTCCCCGAAGGGCATCCGCTGGCCGGGCGCGAGCGGATCGACCTGGCCGAGGCGGCGCGCGAGGCGTGGATCGCGCCGGTTCCCCAGAGCCCCTGCCGGCCGCACGTGATGTCCGCGTGCGGCGCGGCCGGATTCGCCCCGGACGTCGTCCACCACGCCCTCGACTGGAACGTCACCGCCCACCTCGTCGCCCACGGACTCGGCGTCGCCCTGATCCCGCGCCTCGCCCACCTCACCCCGCACCTGCCGATCACCCGCGTCCGCTGTGCCGGGAACCCGCACCGCAAGCTGCTGACCTGCACGCGCGGTGGCGGCCGGGCCCGCCCGGCGGTGGCGGCCGCGCTGCGGGAACTGCGGGAGCTGGCGCCGACGGCGGTCGCCTGAGATCCGGGGGCCCCCACGGCGCCCCCGGGTCCTGTCGTCGAACTCCCGTCGTCCGCCCGGAGGGCGGACCCGCGGCGCCGTGGGCCCTTGCTCGAGGGAAGCCGGGAGCTTGGAGGAGCGTGCGCTCGCAGGGCGCCGGAGCGCCCGCGACGGGGGTCCCCCGCTCGTGCGGGTCCGGGAGTGGGGGAGGGCTCACGCGGGTGCTCCGGCGACGCGGCGAGCGTGCGTGCCGGGCGCCGCGGGGCGGGCGGGAGTCCGACGGCAGGGCCTACCGCCCGCGCGCCCCCACGCGCAGCCCGTCCATGACGAGGTCCAGCAGCCTGGCGGCGCGCGGCTGCCAGTCCCCGTCCGGGTCGATCTGCCAGAGGCCGGCGATGGCGAGGTAGAAGTCGTCCGCGGTCACCCCCGGACGGATGGCTCCGGCCTCCTCGCAGGCGCGCAGCAGGAGTTCGGCCGCCTCGGTCACCTCGTGGTGCCCCGGCTTCGCCGGGCTCCCCGGTCCGCTGGTGGCCTGCCGGATGGCGTCGGCCAGCCCGGCCTTGGCCATGGCGAACCGGGCCAGCCGGTCCATCCACTCGCGCAGGGCCCGGTCGGGCTCCAGGGTCGCCAGCAGCCGGGCCGCGCTCTCGGCGACCTGCCGCATCTCGTGCCGGTAGATCTCCAGGACGAGCGCCTCGCGGCTGGGGAAGTTCCGGTAGAACGTGCCCTGTCCGACGCGGGCCTTGCGGGCGATCACGCTCAGCGGAGTGTCCGCCGAGCGCGTGAGTTCGGCCAGCGCCACCTCCAGGATGCGCTCGCGGTTGCGCTGCGCGTCCGAGCGCAGGGGCGCCTCCTTCCTCTCCCGCACGCGTGGCT
This sequence comes from Streptomyces sp. NPDC034670, assembly GCF_055574875.1. NCBI lineage: Bacteria > Bacillati > Actinomycetota > Actinomycetes > Kitasatosporales > Streptomycetaceae > Streptomyces > Streptomyces sp. NPDC034670. The sequence goes on along the minus strand of NZ_JBVITR010000002.1, from coordinate 172,818 downwards.
CCTTCCGGACCGTGGCCGAAACCCGTCCTTGTCGGCCGGGCAGTCGTCCCCTAGCGTTTCCAGTAGCGGACAGTTGTCCGCTTCGGCTCATCGTACCGGCGGGCACGGACGGCGCGGAACGGCCGGTGCCGTGGCGTCCGCGACCGGCGTCCCGCCCTCCCGTGCGGCCGCACGACCGCACGACCGCATGGTCCCCGAACCGCGCCCGTGACGACAGCACCCCCGCGTCATCGGCCCGCCCGCCGCCCGGAACGCCCCGACACGCCCCGGATCAGCGAAGGAAGGCTGTTCATGCCCCCCGCCACGTCCAGCACCGTCACCCTGAACGTCAACGGCGAGAAGCACACGCTGTCCGTCGACCACCGCACCACCCTGCTCGACGCCCTGCGCGAGCGGCTCGGCCTGACCGGTACCAAGAAGGGCTGCGACCAGGGACAGTGCGGAGCCTGCACGGTCCTGGTCGACGGCCGCCGCACCGTCTCCTGCCTGCAACTGGCCGTCGCGGCCGACGCACGCGAGATCACCACCGTGGAGGGCATGGCCCGCGGAGGGCGGCTGCACCCGGTGCAGCAGGCCTTCCTCGACCTGGACGGCTTCCAGTGCGGCTACTGCACACCCGGTCAGATCTGCTCGGCCGTCGCCGTCGTCGAGGAACACGCCGCGGGCTGGCCCAGCGCCGTCACCGACGACGTACGGCCCGAAGCGGGACCCCCACCGCTGACCCCCGAGGAGATCCGGGAGCGGATGAGCGGCAACCTCTGCCGGTGCGGTGCCTACCCGGCGATCGTCGAGGCCGTCGCCCGCGCGGCCGGGCAGGCCCGGACCGGGGCTGGGGAGGCGGCGTGAGGGAGTTCGACTACCGGCGCGCGGACGACGTGCCCGGCGCCGTGGCCCTGCTCGGCGGCGACCCGGGCGCCCGCTGCCTCGGCGGCGGCACCAACCTCGTCGACCTGATGAAGGCCGGCGTCGAGCGCCCCGCCCGCCTCGTCGACGTCCGCCGGCTCCCGCTGGACCGGATCGAACCGGACGGTGACGGCGGGCTGCGCATCGGCGCCACCGTCACCAACAGCGACCTCGCCGCGCACCCCGAGGTCCGCCGCCGCTACCCGGCCCTGGCCCAGGCGGTGCTCGCCGGCGCCTCCGGGCAGCTGCGCAACATGGCCACCGTCGGCGGCAACCTGCTCCAGCGCACCCGCTGCGGCTACTTCACCGACGTCACCATGCCCTGCAACAAGCGCGCGCCCGGCAGCGGCTGCCCCGCCGTCACCGGCGAACACCGCAACCACGCCGTCCTCGGCGCCTCCGACCACTGCGTGGCCGTCCACCCGTCCGACATGGGCGTGGCGCTGACCGCCTTCGACGCGGTGGTGACGTACGAGACGGCCGACGGACCGGGGCGGTTGCCGCTCGACGACTTCTACCTGCCGGTGGGCGACACCCCGCACCGGGAGACCGCCCTGCCGGCCGGCGCGCTCGTCACCGGCGTCGTCCTGCCGCCCGCGCCGGTCGCCGCCCGCTCCCGCTACCGCAAGGTCCGCGAACGCGCCTCGTACGCCTTCGCGATCGGCTCGGTCGCCGCCGCCCTCGACGTCGGCGACGGGGTCGTGCGCCAGGCGCGCCTGGCCTTCGGTGCGGTGGCGTCCCGCCCGTGGCGGGCCCGGGCGGCCGAACGCGTCCTGACCGGGGCCCCGGCCACCGCGGAGTGCTTCGCCGCCGCGGCGGACGCCGAACTGGCGGCGGCCAGGCCGCTGCCCGGCAACGGGTACAAGGTGACCCTCATGCGCAACCTCGTGGTGGCCGTGCTGTCCGGGCTCGCCGAGGAGGCCGCCCGATGACCGCCACCCCCACGACCGGGACCACCACCCCCACGGCCGGCCGCGGGACCGCCCCCACGCCCGGCGGCACGACTCCGGCGGGCGCCGTCGGCACCGCGCACACCCGGGTGGAGGGCCGCGACAAGGTCACCGGGGCCGCCCGCTACGCCGGCGACCTCCCCTTCCCGGACCTCGCCCACGGACGGCTGGTGCTCTCCACCGTCGCCCGCGGCCGGATCCGCTCCGTCGAGACCGCCGGCGCACTCGGTGTGCCGGGCGTGCTCGCCGTCCTGCACCACGGCAACGCCCCGCGCCTGCACACCGACTACGTCGGCGTGCTGGGCGTCCCGCCGGACCCGACCGCCGCCGTCTTCCAGCACGACCGGATCCCGTACGCCGGATGGCCCGTCGCGCTCGTCGTCGCCGAGACGCCCGAACAGGCCCGCGAGGCCGCCGAGGCCCTCGTCGTCACCTACGAGCGGCAGCCGCACGACGTCGCGTTCGGCGCCGGCCGCCCGGACGCGTACGCGGCGGACGGGCACATGCCCGCCGTGACGGAGAAGGGCGACCTGGAGGCCGCGCTCGCCGCCTCGGCCCACGTGGTGGACGAGGAGTACACCACGCCCGAGGAGCACCACGCCATGATGGAGCCGCACGCGGCGACCGCCCGGTGGGACGGCGACCGGCTCGAGGTCGTCGACTCCAACCAGGGCGCCACCTGGGTCGCCGACGAGCTCGCCAGGATGTTCTCCCTCGAGCCGTCCGCCGTGCGGGTGCGCTCCGAGCACGTCGGCGGCGGCTTCGGCAGCAAGGGCCTGCGGGCCCACCAGGTGTCCGCCGTGATGGCCGCGACCGCCCTGCGGCGCCCGGTGCGCGTCGTGCTGACCCGCCGCCAGATGTTCTCGCTCACCGGCTACCGCAGCCCCACCGTCCAGCGCGTCCGGCTCGGCGCCGACGCCGACGGACGGCTGCGCGCCCTGGAGCACCGCTCGCTGAACCAGACCTCCACGGTGTGGGAGTTCGTCGAGCCGGCCGCCGGCCCGGCCCGGGTGATGTACGACGCCGACGCCCACCGCACGGCGAACGAGGTCGTGCGGCTGGACGTGCCGTCCCCGGCGTGGATGCGCGCCCCGGGCGAGGCGCCGGGGTCGTTCGCGCTGGAGGCGGCGCTCGACGAGCTGGCCGAACGGTGCGGCGTCGACCCGGTCGAGCTGCGGCTGCGCAACGAGCCCGGGCGGGGACCGGTCTCCGGGCTGCCGTTCGCCGGCCGCAACCTGGCCGCCTGCTTCCGCGAGGGCGCCCGCCGCTTCGGCTGGGCCGGCCGCGACCCGCGCCCCGGCGTGCGGCACGAGGGGCGCTGGCTGCTCGGCACGGGCACGGCCGCCGCCTCCTTCCCCGCGGGCGCCCTGCCGTCGACGGCCGCGGTGACCGCTCAGGCGGACGGCACCTTCACCGTGCGGATCGCCGCGGCCGACATCGGCACCGGGGCCCGCACGGCGCTCACCCTGGTCGCCGCCGACGCGCTCGGGGTGGCGCCCGGGAGGGTCCGGGTGCGGATCGGCGACAGCGACTTCGGCCCGGCGGGGATCGCCGGCGGCTCGATGGGCACCCGCTCCTGGTCCTGGGCGGTCATCGCCGCGGCCGAGGAACTGCGGGACCGGCTCGTGCCGGGGGCCGCCGTGCCGCCGGAGGGCATCACCGCGCGCTCCGACACCACCGCCGCCCTCGGTGCCCTCGCGCAGAAGGAGCGGCACTCCTTCGGGGCGCAGTTCGCCGAGGTCGCCGTGGACGTCACCACCGGCGAGGTGCGGGTGCGCCGGATGCTGGGCGTCTTCGCGGCGGGCCGGATCGTCAACCCGCTCACCGCGCGCAGCCAGCTCGTGGGCGGCATGACCTGGGGCATCTCCATGGCCCTGCACGAGGAGGCCGTCCGCGACCGCGCCTCGGGCGGCCTCTACGGCGCCGACCTGGCCGGCTACCACGTCGCCACCCACGCCGACGTACCGGCGATCGAGGCGGACTGGGTGGACGACCCGGACCCCGACGACCCGGTCGGCGTCAAGGGCCTCGGTGAGATCGGCATCGTGGGTGCCGCGGCGGCCGTCGCCAACGCGGTCTGGCACGCGACCGGCGTACGCCACCGCGCTCTGCCCATCCGCCCGGACCGGGTGCTGGGGGCGGGGGGACCGCGTGTTTGACCTCGCCGGCGAGCTGCACCGATGGCTGGCCGAAGGCCGGGAGTTCGCCGTCGCCACGGTCGTGTCGGTGAACGGCAGCGCACCGCGCGACCCGGGCGCCGCCCTCGCCGTCGACCGCGCGGGCACGGCGGTCGGCTCGGTCTCCGGCGGCTGCGTGGAGGGCGCGGTGTACGAGCTGTGCGCGCAGGCGCTGGAGGACGGCGAGAGGCGCGTCGAGCGGTTCGGCTACAGCGACGAGGACGCCTTCGCGGTGGGCTTGACCTGCGGCGGGGCCATCGAGGTCCTGGTGGCTCCGGTCGGCGCGCACGCCCCCGTCCGGCAGGTGCTCCGGTCGGCGCTCCCGGTCGTGGCCCGGGGCGGCCCCGGGGCGCTCGCCCGGGTCGTCCGGGGCCCGGCGGACCTGCTCGGCGGGGCCCTGTTCGTCCGCCCGGACGGCACGTACGAGGGCGGCCTCGGCGGGCGCCCGGAGCTGGACCGGGCGGCGGCGGACGAGGCCCGGGCCCTGCTGGAGGGCGGGCGCACGGGCACGGTCGTCCTGGCCGGGGACGACTCCCGCCGCGCCGGTGGCCCGGCCCTGTTCGTGGAGTCCTCGGTGCCGCCGCCCCGCATGATCGTCTTCGGGGCGACCGACTTCGCGGCGGCGCTGGTGCGGGCGGGCAGGTTCCTCGGCCACCACGTCACCGTCTGCGACGCCCGCCCGGTCTTCGCCACCCGGGCCCGCTTCCCGGAGGCCGACGAGGTCGTGGCCGACTGGCCGCACCGCTATCTGCGCCGCACCGCGACCGACGCGCGCACGGTGCTGTGCGTCCTCACCCACGACGCGAAGTTCGACGTCCCCCTGCTGAAGACCGCCCTGGGGATGCCGGTGGCGTTCGTGGGGGCGATGGGCTCGCGCCGCACCCACGCCGACCGCGAGCGGCGGCTGCGCGAGGCGGGCGTGGGGGAGCGGGAGCTGGCCCGGCTCAGGTCCCCGATCGGCCTCGACCTCGGCGCCCGTACGCCGGAGGAGACCGCCCTGTCCATCGTGGCGGAGATCGTCGCGGTCCGCCGGGGCGGCACGGGCGTGCCGCTGACCGGCTCGGGCGCGCCGATCCACCGGGACGACCGCGCCGGCGGGCGGGACGCGGGGGGGGGGGGGGGGGGGGGGAACGAACAGGCGGGGGGGGCCTCCTCCCACGGAGGGGCGGG
>NZ_JBVITR010000002.1:120348-167608 GCF_055574875.1 Streptomyces sp. NPDC034670 | reverse complement strand
ACGGAAGGGGTTTGCCCCTGACTTGTTTGGGCGCACCAATCCACGGGGACGACCGCGCGGGGGGGGGGGACGGGGGGGGTGCCGCCGAGGCGGCACCCGCCCGGTCGGGCCCTTCCCCCCGCACGGCGGGGCACGCGCGCGGCGGCGGGAAGGGGCACGCGCACGACGAGGGGGCCGGAGCCGCGGTGGCTCCGGCCCCCTCGGGCCCCGGGCGGGACGGCCGTGGTCAGGCCGCGGCCTGCGCCCCGGCGTGGCCGTGCAGACGGGCGATGACCTCGGTCAGCTGCGCGACGACCTCGGTGTCGTCGGCCGGGTGGAGCTCGGCGAAACGGGTCACGGAGCCCGGGATGGAGAGCTTGAGGTCCTCGATCACCTTGCCGCCGGCGATGCCCACGGCCTTGCGGGCCTCGTCCTGCGCCCAGACGCCGCCGTACTGGCCGAAGGCGGTGCCGATCACGGCGACCGGCTTGCCCCCGATGGCGCCGGCGCCGAAGGGGCGGGACAGCCAGTCGATGGCGTTCTTCAGGACGGCCGGCATCGTGCCGTTGTACTCGGGCGTGAAGAGCAGCAGCGCGTCGGCGCCGGCGGCGGCCTCGCGCAGCCGGGCGGCGGCGGCCGGGACGCCGCCCTCGACGTCGATGTCCTCGTTGTAGAAGGGGATCTCCGCGAGCCCCTCGTGGAGCACCACCTCGGAGCCCTCCGGGGCGAGCCGGGCCGCGACCTCGGCGAGCTGGCGGTTGTGCGAACCGGCGCGGAGGCTGCCGACGAGGGCGAGGATGCGAACGGACATGAGGAAACTCCAAGGAGGGGGAGACGACGTCAACGATCCGGACCGAGGTCCGCTTCTGTTGTAGCAGTCTAACCGGACCGTGGTCCAGTTTCTTCCCGATGCTTTACGCTGGCTTCATGTCCGCAGTGCCGTCGTCCACCCCGACGCCCCAGGAGCCCGTCGAGCCGCGAGAGTTGCCGCAGCTCGGCATCGACGTCGACGAGCCCTGCCTGCGTGCCGACGCCGCGCGCAACCGGGCCCGGCTGCTGGAGGCGGCCGCGCGGCTCGTCGCCGAGCGGGGCGCGGACGGCGTCACCATGGAGGCGGTGGCGTCCGCGGCCCGGGTGGGCAAGGGGACGGTCTTCCGCCGCTTCGGCGACCGCACCGGCCTGCTCACGGCGCTGCTCGACCACTCCGAGAAGAAGTTCCAGGCCGCCTTCCTCGCCGGGCCCCCGCCCCTGGGGCCGGGGGCGCCCCCCGTGGAGCGGCTGCGGGCCTTCGGCCTCGCCCTGCTCCGCCGGAGCACCGACGAGCTGGAGCTGCAACTGGCGGCCGAACCGGAGCCCGGCCGCCGCTTCACCACCCCGCCCCGCAACGTGCTGCGCCACCACGTCACCCTGCTGCTGCGCGAGGCGGTGCCGGGCGCGGACTGCGAGATCCTCGCCCACACCCTGCTGGCCCAGCTCGACCCGCCTCTGATCCACCACCTGACCCGGCAGTGCGGCATGCCGCCGGAGCGGCTGGAGGCGGCGTGGGTGGACCTGGTCGACCGGGTGACGGGCGCGGCGCCCGCCGGCTGACCCCCGGCGCCCCAGGCCGGCCCGGCGGACACCGGGGGCCGGGGCGAGGGGTGCCGCCGGGACCCTCAACTCACCCGGCCGACAGTGCCGTTGCCCCTTCTGCAAGGATGCGGTACGTCATGGTGCAGATATCGAAAACGCCCTCGCCCGCGTCCCCCGCACCGATGCGCTCCGTCCCCACGAGCGCCGATGTGGCCCGCCTGGCCGGCGTCTCGCGCGCAACCGTCTCCTACGTCCTGAACGACGTCGGCGCCGTCCGGATCAGCGAGCCCACCCGGCGCCGGGTCCGCGAGGCCGCGAAGGAACTCGGGTACGTACCGCACGCGGCGGCCCGCAGCCTGCGCGCCGGACACAGCCGCATGGTGCTGATGCCCGCGCCGGCCTTCCCCGTGGGCCCGCTCTACAGCCGGTTCATCACCGGCCTCCAGGAGGCGCTCGGCCGCCTCGACTACACGGTCGTGCAGTACGGCACCGCCGGCCCGCAGGACGACGAGGCCGCCCGGGCCTGGGCCGAGCTGCGGCCGGTGGCGGTCCTGGTGCCCGGTTCCGGGCTCGGTCCGCGGGGCGTCGAGGTGCTCAGACGTTCGGGGGCGCGGGCCGTCGTCACCCTAGGCCCCGAGCCCGTCGAGGGCGCGCACGCCCTGCTCATGGACCACGACGTCGTCGGTCACAGCGCGGGCGCCCACCTCTTCGACCGGGGCCGGCGCCGGATCGGCGTCGTCGTCCCGCGGGAGCCCGGCCTGGAGGCGTTCTCCGCGCCCCGCCTGGCCGGGGTGCGCGAGGCGCTGCGCGGCACGGGCGCCACGGTCACCGAGCTGCCCCTCGCCCACGACGAGGGCGCCGCCGCGCGGCTCGCCGCCCGCTGGCGCGACCTCGGCCTCGACGCCGTGTTCACCTACAACGACGAGTACGCGATGCTCCTGATGCGCGCCCTCCAGGACGAGGGCGTCCGCATTCCGGAGGAGACCGCCGTGATCGGTGCCGACAACCTGATGCTGGGCCGGCTGCTGCGGCCCCGGCTGAGCACCGTCCACCTCGAACTGCCGTCGGGCCGTGAACTCGCCGGACTGGTCGACCGCGCGGTGCGCGACCCGGCCGCCGCGCCCGAGGCGCACAAGGCGCTGGGGGCGTCGGTGGTGCGCCGCGAGTCCAGCTGACGGGGGAGGGCGGCGGGCGGCACCCGCGGCCGGCCCCTCCACCGGACCGCACCCTCACCGGGGACCGGCGCCCGTCCGGCACGGCCCGCTCCCCGCTCCGGGGACCGGCTGCCGCCGCCCCCGGGTCCGGGGGCGGCGCGGGATCACTCGCCCCGGTCGGAGGCCTGACCCTGCTGCGCCTGCTGCTCGGCGATCTGCTTGCGGACCTCGTCCATGTCCAGCCTGCGGGCCTGCCCGATGACGTCCGTCAGGGCGGCCTCGGGCAGGGCGCCCGGCTGGGCGAACACGGCGACCTGGTCGCGGACGATCATCAGCGTCGGGATCGACTGGATGCCGAAGGCCGCGGCCAGCTCCGGCTGCGCCTCGGTGTCCACCTTGCCGAACACCAGGTCGGGGTTCTCCTCGGCCGCCTTCTCGTACACCGGTGCGAACTGACGGCACGGGCCGCACCAGGCCGCCCAGAAGTCGATCAGGACGAACTCGTTGTCCGTGACCGTCTGGTCGAAGTTCTCCTTGGTGAGCTCCACGGTGCTGCTCATGGCGTGTTCCCTCTTCCTGGTGTCGGGTCGAGCCGTCGGCACAACACGGCCGGCCGGTCACGTATTCCGCGCCCCTACCCATGGGGGCACCGCGCACACCCTCCACCAGGCCGACGTCCTGCGGAAACACGACCGGCGCGAGCGTGCGCCCCGCCCCCGGCGCGCGGTCCCGCCGTCCCCGACGGCCTCCGACGGCCGACGAGGTCCGCTGCGGCTGCCAAAGGCGCGCCGGGACGCCCGGGCCCACCCGCCCGGTGGGACGCGCCGGGGGCGGGGCGCCCCCGGGCCGCCCTCAGGGCAGCTCGAAGCCCAGTGCCCGCGCGGCCCGCTCGGCCGTCGGCTGGGACCAGCGCTCCACCACCGCCTGCCGGGACGACAGCGAGCGCGGCTCGGCACGGTCGAGGTACAGGACGCCGTCGAGGTGATCGGTCTCGTGCTGGACGATCCGCGCGGGCCACCCGGTGAACACCTCGTCCAGGGCCCGCCCGTGCTCGTCCTGGCCGGTCAGCCGCACCTCGGCGGGCCGCGCCACCACCGCCTGGTACCCCGGCACGCTCAGACACCCCTCGAAGAAGGCGGCCCGCCCCGCTCCGACCGGCTCGTACGACGGGTTCACCAGCACCCGGAACGGCTGCGGCACCCTCCCGCGCGCCCGCCGCACCTCCTGCGGAACCGGCGCCGGATCCTCGATCACCGCGATCCGCAGGCCCACCCCGACCTGCGGCGCGGCCAGCCCGACCCCCGGCGCCGCGTGCATCGTGGCGCGCAGCGCCTCGACGAACCGGGCCAGCAGCGCGGGCTCCAGCTGGCCGTCGAAGGGCTCGGCGCCGCGCCGCAGCACCGGATCACCGGCCGCGACGATGGGCAACGGCCCGTCCGCGGCGAGGAGTTCCTCGACCCGCTCGGCCAGGGGGGCGTGATCGTCCGGGATTCCCATCGCGCCAGGATGCCACGCCGCCACCGCGCACCCCAGCCCCGGGAGTGACGCAGGTCACACCGCCTTCCCGGGAACCCGGCGCGTCGCCGTCCCGACTACTGCACCACCACCGCGCCGAGACGCTCCCGGGAGAAGCCGACCGATGACCACCGCTCCCTCGACCAGCACGGACGAGGCCCCCCGACCCCCCGCCCCCGCACCCACCAGGAGCACCTGGGCCACCCTGCGGCCCCTGGTCCTGCGCCTGCACTTCTACGCGGGCCTGCTGGTGGCCCCGTTCCTGCTCGTCGCCGCCCTCACCGGCCTGCTGTACGCCGCCTCCTTCCAGGCGGAGAAGATCGTCTACGACCACGAGCTGACCGTTCCCGTCGGCGACCGCAAACTGCCGGTCTCCGCCCAGGTGGCCGCCGCCCGCGAGGCCCACCCCGAGGGCACGGTCGCCGCCGTGCGCCCCTCGCCCGCGGCGGACGCCACCACCAGGGTGCTGCTGTCCGGCGTACCGGGCGTGGACCCGGGCCACACGCTCGCCGTCTTCGTCGACCCGTACACCGCGACGGTGCGCGGAGCGCTGGAACAGTACGGCTCCAGCGGCGCGCTTCCCCTGCGCACCTGGATCGACGAGTTCCACCGCGATCTGCACCTGGGCGAGACCGGCCGCCTCTACAGCGAGTTCGCGGCCAGCTGGCTGTGGGTGATCGCGGGCGGCGGAGCGGCGCTGTGGTTCTCCCGGCGCCGCGCCCTGCGCACGGTGCGCGGCACCACGGGACGGCGCCGCACCCTCGGCCTGCACGGCGGCGTCGGCGTCTGGGCCGCGGCCGGCTTCGTCTTCCTCTCGGCGACCGGCCTGACCTGGTCCGCCCACGCCGGCGCGAGCATCGGCGACCTGCGCGCCGCGCTCGGCCAGGAGACCCCGTCGGTGTCGCGGGCGGCGGGCGGCGAACACGCGGGCCACGGCACGGCCGGCGCCGCGACGGGCGACGCGGCCCACGGAGCCGGCCTGGACGAGGTCCTCGCGGCGGCGCGGGCCGAGGGTCTGGGCGACCCCGTGGAGATCGTCCCGCCCGCCGACGGGACCTCCGCCTACGTCGTGCAGCAGATCCAGCGCAGCTGGCCCGAGAAGCAGGACTCGGTGGCCGTCGATCCGGCCACCGGCGAGGTCACCGACGTCCTGCGGTTCGCGGACTACCCGGTGCTCGCGAAACTCACCCGCTGGGGCATCGACCTGCACACCGGCAGCCTGTTCGGCCTGGTGAACCAGCTCGCGCTGATGGCCCTCGCCCTCGCCCTGATCCTGCTGATCCTGTGGGGCTACCGCATGTGGTGGCAGCGCGGCCGCGGCTCCGCCTTCGGCCGGCCGGTGCCGCGGGGGGCGTGGCAGCAGGTGCCGCCGCACGTCCTCGTCCCGCTGCTGGCGGTGATCGCCGTGCTGGGCTACTTCGTGCCGCTGCTCGGCATCCCCCTGGCGGCGTTCCTCGCCGTCGACATCGTGCTCGGGGAGATCGCGCACCGGCGCGGGCGGCGGACCCGCGAGGGCGGAACGACGACGGCGGCGTAGCGCGCGCCGCGGTCACGCCGGTGCCCGGTCCCCGAGGGGACCGGGCACCGGCCGCGCCGACGACGGGGCCCCGGCCCCGCCGGTCCCCGTCAGCCCTCGTCGAACTCTCCCGCCAGCGCGGAGGCGATGCGCAGGTGCGACCGGGCCTCCTCGTGGCGTCCCTGCCGTTCGAGCGTGCGGCCGAGCATCAGCCGGGCGTAGTGCTCCACCGGGTCGCGCTCCACGATGGTGCGCAACTCCGCTTCCGCACGACGCAGTTGAGCCGAGTGGTAGTAGGCACGCGCCAGCAGCAGCCGCGGCCCGGTCTGCTCCGGCACCTCCTCGACCAGCCCGTCCAGGACACGTGCCGCGGCGGCGTAGTCCCTGGCGTCGAAGAACATCCCGGCCCGCTCCCAGCGCTCGGCCGGTGTCCCGTGGTCGTAGTACGTGGTGTCCACTCGTACCTCCTTCGTGGCCGACAACGGACCCGGGCGGCCGCCTATTCCACTCCTCGGCCGCACCGCTCGCGCGGTCCGCCGGACGGCCGGGACGTGCGCCGGGCGGGGGCGTCGGGCCGTGCGCGAACGCCCGGGCGCGCCCGGACCTCCCCCGCCGGCGCCCGCCACCGCCGTCACGGGCGTGGCGACGGACTGACGCGGGGTGCCCCGCGGGGCTAGGTTGTCCGGCATGAGCAATCTTGAGCGCGAGGCGGTTCCCTCCCCGTGCGGCGGCCGGGGCTTCGTCGTGGCGGAGCCCGTACGGGAACTCCTCAGCCCTCGGCACGTCAGGCTCGGCGAGTCCAGCGAGGTCCGGCGCCTGCTGCCCAACCTGGGCCGCCGCATGGTCGGCGCCTGGTGCTTCGTCGACCACTACGGTCCCGACGACATCGCCGACGAGCCCGGCATGCAGGTGCCGCCGCACCCGCACATGGGGCTGCAGACGGTGAGCTGGCTGCACGAGGGGGAGGTGCTGCACCGCGACTCCACGGGCAGCCTCCAGACGATCCGCCCGCGCGAGCTGGGCCTGATGACCTCCGGCCGGGCGATCAGCCACTCCGAGGAGAGCCCCCGCTCGCACGCCCGCTTCCTGCACGGCGCCCAGCTGTGGGTCGCGCTCCCCGACGGCCACCGCCACACCGAGCCGCGCTTCGAGCACCACGCCGACCTGCCGGTCGTCACCGCACCGGGCGTCCGGGCCACGCTGATCCTCGGCGACCTCGACGGCGCCACCTCGCCCGGGACGGCGTACACCCCGATCGTCGGCGCCGACCTCGCCCTGACGCGCGGCGCGGACGTCCGCCTGCCGCTGGAACCGGACTTCGAGTACGCGGTGCTCTCCATGTCCGGCGAGGCCCACGTCGACGGCGTACCGGTCCTCCCCGGTTCGATGCTCTACCTCGGCTGCGGCCGCTCCGAACTCCCGTTGCGGGCCGAGTCGGACGCCGGCCTGATGCTCCTGGGCGGCGAGCCGTTCGCGGAGGAACTGATCATGTTCTGGAACTGGATCGGCCGCACCCAGGAGGAGGTCGAGCAGGCCCGTGAGGACTGGATGGAAGGCACGCGGTTCGGCGAGGTGAAGGGGTACGACGGGGACCCGCTGCCGGCCCCCGAGCTGCCGGTGACACCCCTGAAACCGCGAGGAAGGGTGCGCTGAACTGCGGTAATGCCTGGTGGCTGGTGAGCGGGTGGCGGTCGGACGCTGCCTCCCGCTGTCCGCCCTCTCGCGGGAGGACAGCTGAGCGGAGTGCGGACCGGAGCCGGGATGGCGGACGATTCCACAGTGTGGCCGTCTGTGAGCAGTTGTGGCAGGACTCTTGCTGACCTGATGCTGACGTCGCTGACGGGTCGTCAGCTGTAAATGAGGCACCTTTTTCGCAGCTTCCTCGCGCGCGGTGGCCTTTGCGGACTTGGTGGCGGCCGGACGAGTGTCGACCCGGCGGGCGGCTGGGCCGGTGCCCGTGCGTGAACTCGGCACTTGCCCTGTCGTCCTGATGATCGTCATGACTCACGCCACGGGCAGGATGACGTGACCGGTTGTACCGAGTGCAGGCCGCCCTTGCCTGGCCGTCATGCTCGGCTACTGTCTCCCGCCAGGCATTCGCGGCAGCCGTGTACACGCCCGGCGTCTTGGAGCCGACGAGCGGCCAGGCGTAGCCGGAGCCCTTCTTCCGCGCCACCCGGAACGCCTGCCATGAAGGGCTCCCAGCGTGGCCTCCCGGGCAGCCCATGACCATAGCGAGCGCCGCCCAGCCGGTGTCCCTGATGTAGCGGTGACAGCGCTCGCACGCGTACCAGAGGCCCGCCTGGATCGGGAAGTCGATCGTGGCGCCGGACTCGCCTATCGGCACCTGCCCGTGCGACATCCCGCGAGTTCGCCGTGCCCCTCGGTTCCTCGGCATGGGACCTGACTGGGCACCTCGTCGCCCTCGGCTTGTGCGTCCGTGCAGGAATCATGATGGTTCTTCAGGAATCCCGAAGTCCCATCATGGTCTATGCGGCTCCATCGCTCCCGTCTGCCGGGTTGACCTGCGGCAACGGGAGCTGACAGCCAGGACGAACCCGCGAAATGTCGCCTACACGTCCTGTGCTCCACCACGAGCCGCGAGCACCGCGAGCGGGCCCTCCAGGAACAGGCCCAGGTGGGCGTCGCCTTCATGCTGTTGGGCTCAGGAAAGATGTTGTCTCTTGCGCCTCACCGCGTTGCCGACGTTGCACGGCAACACATTGGCAACGCTCAGCCGGGTCGGCGCCCTGATCTGCACAAACGACGGTTTCGCGTTGCACGAGCTCGTCGCAAAGGCAGTTTTCGTTGCCTCCTTGTCGCTGCCGTCGGAGGACCGGGTGCTGCTGGTGGCCGCGTACTGGCGCACCCACCTCACGCTGCGCCAGCTCGCCCGCTGTTCGGCGTCTGAAAAGTCGGCCGCCGACCGGACCGTCGACCACCTCGGACCGGCTCCTGCGCTCCAGCCCCGGCGGCGGTTCCGCAAGAACACCGTGCTCATCGTGGCCGGCACCCTGGTGCCCACCCGCGACCGGACCGTGGCCGCCTCCAGCAAGAACTACCGCTCCCCCACCAACCACCAGGTCGTCATCGACGCCGACCCCCGCCTCGTCGTCGCCCTCGGCAGGCCCCTGCCCGGCAACCGCAACGACTGCCGGGCCTGGGAAGACTCCGGCGCCAAGGCCGCCGTCGGCACCACCCCCACGGTGATCGCCGACGGCGGCTACCGGGGCACCGGCCCGACCATCCCGCACTACCGCCGGCACCAGGACGAGGCACTGCCGACCTGGAGGGAGGAGCACAACGCCTTCCACCGCAAGGTCCGCGCCCGCGTCGAGCACGCCTTCGCCCGCATGAAGAACTGGAAGATCCTGCGCGACTGTTGCCTCAGAGGCGACGGCGTCCACCACGCCATGTAGGCAAGCGATTGAGCTCCATCACCGCCGACACCACGATCTCAGATGCAAAGCCGTCATGGTCCAGTGGCGCGAAGTGGCTGGGAGCGGGAAGAAGCCCGGACCGTACTCGGCGATCTGGGCTGGGCGTGGGTGGAGGAGCTGCACGCGCTCGTCTCTCCGGTTGACGTGCCGGAGGTCGACGCCGGTCTTCAAGCCGTGGCGGAGCTGCACCTGCACGGATCGCCTCCCGCGTCGAAGGCGCGAGGGCCCGGTTGAAGCGGCTGTGGAACGAGGTTGACTGGTCGAGGGGGAAACCAGTGGAGATCAGGGCCAACGTCTACCTCGGTTTGAAGCCGGGCTGTCGTGGCCCGAGGTTAGGTGAGGTGTGGACGCCATGCTCGCGGCGCAGGGCGGACAACGCGGCAAGGTGACCGGACATGCCGTGAACGCTGGGCCCTGGGGGGGTAGCTGCGGAGCACAGGTATACGCCAGGCAGCGGGGTTTTGTAGGGATCGATGCTCGGTGTCGGCCGGAATATCGCCTGTGTGAAGGTCATGGCGCCCATTGCGATGTCGCCCCCAACGTAATTGGGGTTGTGCTCTTCCATCTGCGAAGCTGGGATTCCGCGTTCCTCCAGGATGGTGTCAGAGAAACCGGGAGCGTACTGCTCGATGTGAGCACGCACCAGAGGAATGGGGTCTCTCCGATCTCCGTGAGGCACATGGGCGTACGCCCAGATAGGCCGTTTACCCTGTTTGCCGCGGCTCGGGTCAGTGACTGCTGGATCGACCAGCAGCACGAAGGGAAGTTCCGTCTGCACCCCTCGGGCCATGAGGGTTTCTCGTCGGAGGACTTCGCGACGGGGACCCCCGAGGTGGACTGTTCCAGCCTTTCCTAATTCGGGGTCACTCCACGGGATGGGCTCGGATACGAGGAAGTCAACCTTTGCAGCACCGGAGCCGTGACGGAAGCGAGTGAGTTGGCGGATATAAGAGCGAGGTAGCTGCGAACCTGCGATATTTACGAGGCCGGTGGTGCTGGTGTCGAGGAATACCAGACGTGCGTGGCAGACCTCCTGCAGGTCAGTGATTCTGTGGCCGGTCGTGAAGGTACCGCCGTGCGCTGTGATGTCGTCAGCCATAGCTTCGGCTATGCGGCGGCTCCCGCCTCGCGGGAGAGGCCAGCCGGGTCCATGCGCAAGGTGGCCGAGGAGAAGGGTGACCGCACCGGCGGCAAGACTGGGTAGTTTGCCCATCGCGTGGGCTGCTACGCCAGCGAGGAGTGAAGCTGCTTCACCATTGCGGTTGCGGAAGGGCGCGAGTCGAATACCGTGCAGCAGAGTCTGGAGTGCTAGTGCTCTGACCGCATAGGTTCGCCGGGTCGGTGTTCCGGGCGGTTGGATGTGCAGTGACGTCCGATCCGATCGCTGGGGGTGTGGTGGCTGAGCCTGTCCGTGTGCGCAGGTTGACCGACCAGGAGGGTCAGAAGCTGCAGCAGATCGTGCGCCGGGGCAGTACCAGTTCGGTGCGGTACCGGCGCGCGATGATGCTGCTGGCCTCGGCCGGCGGGAACCGGGTGCCGGTGATCGCGAAGCTGGTGCAGGCCGACGAGGACACTGTCCGGGACGTGATCCACCGGTTCAACGAGATCGGCCTGGCCTGTCTGGACCCTCGGTGGGCGGGAGGCCGTCCCCGCCTGCTCAGTGATGACGACGAGGACTTCGTCGTGGCGACGGCCACCACCCGCCCGACCAAGCTCGGCCAGCCCTTCACCCGCTGGTCCATCCGTAAACTCGCCGCCTACTTGCGCCGCGTGCCCGGCCACATGATCCGGATCAGCCGCGAGGCGTTACGGTGCCTGCTCGCGCGCCGCGGCATCACCTTCCAGCGCTCCAAGACCTGGAAAGAGTCACCCGACCCGGACCGCGACACCAAGCTCGACCGCATAGAGGAGGTCCTGGACCGCTTCCCGGACCGCGTGTTCGCGTTCGACGAGTTCGGCCCGCTCGGTATCCGCCCCAACCCTGGTTCGTCGTGGGCACCTGCCGGTCACCCCGAGCGTCACCCCGCGACCTACCGCCGCACCCACGGAGTGCGCTACTTCCACGGCTGCTACTCGGTCGGCGACGACACCCTGTGGGGCGTCAACCGGCGCAAGAAGGGCGCCGCGAACACCCTGGCCGCGCTGAGGTCGATCCGCGCGGCCCGTCCGGACGGCGCCCCGATCTACGTCATCCTGGACAACCTCTCCGCCCACAAAGGCCAGACGATCCGGCGCTGGGCGAAGAAGAACCGGGTCGAGCTGTGCTTCACGCCGACCTACGCGTCCTGGGCCAATCCGATCGAAGCCCACTTCGGACCACTGCGGCAGTTCACCGTCGCCAACTCCCACCACCCCAACCACACCGTCCAGACCCGCGCCCTGCACGCCTACCTGCGCTGGCGCAACAAGAACGCCCGCCACCCCGACGTCCTCGCTGCCCAGCGCAAGGAACGCGCCCGCATCCGAAGCGAGAAAGGCATCCGCTGGGGCGGCAGGCCCATCACCGCCGCGGCCTGAACGAACAGCACAGCCCATTACAACGTGCCTTGCGAGGAGCACCGCATGGACCACCAAGACGTTCAGGCCGCCGTGGCGCAGATGCTGGAGGTACTGAGGCCTCGCACGGACGAGGACTGGACAGTGCCGGCCGGCCCGCTGGAGTGGAGCTGCTGGCAGACGGCCTCACACATCGGCCACGACCTGCTGGCCTACGCAGGCCAGCTCGCCGCGCGCCCGGCCGACGCCTACCTCCTCTTCGATTTGCGCGTGCGCCCCACCGCCTCGCCTGCCGAGGCGCTGCAGGTGGCCGCCGCCTGCGGCGGACTGCTCGGCAGCGCGCTGGCCACCGCCGACCCGTCCCTGCGGGCCTGGCACTGGGGCCCGTGCGACCCAACGGGATTCGCGGCGATGGGCGTCGCCGAGATCCTGCTGCACACCCACGACATCACCCGCGGATTGGGCGTGGACTGGCTGCCGCCGACACCGCTATGCGCGGCCGTGCTCGACCGACTGTTCCCCGACGCCCCGCCCGGCGAGCCCGTCCCAGTGTTGCTGTGGTGCACCGGACGAGGGGACCTGGATGGTCTGCCCCGCCGGACGTCGTGGACGTGGAAGGCGGCACGGCCCGACTGAGCGCACTCAACTCGGTGAACCTATGCGGTCAGAGCACTAGGGGGGGCAGCGCGGCCGGGTCGCGGGGCCAGCTTCGTTGTCCTGAGAGGACGAAGTCGACGATTCCCTCGCTGTGCTCCAGCAGCGGTTGCATGAGATCGCGCCAGCGCCGACCTTCCGAGCCCAGGCGGGCGCATGTCTTTTCCAGATCGTGGTAAGCCACGCCCGACCAGTTCGGGGTCAGGGGATGGGCGTAACTGATTTCAGGGCGGAGAAGCGCGACTCCGCGTGCCGGAAGGTTGAAGTTCCGGAAGAACTGGGAAGCCGCAGCCATCGGATGGACAGCAGAACAAATGTCATGGAGTACATCCGTATCGAACAGCGATTGTGTCCGAAGCCCTCCACCGATGGTGTCAAATGCCTCGTAAAGCTCGACCCGGAGGCCAGCCCGGGCGAGCGTGATGCCAGCGGCGAGCCCGTTCGGTCCGGTACCGATGATGGCTGCATCAGTTCGTGCGCTGGCTGATCCGCGGTCAAGCCGTCGGTGAGTCCTCGTCCTGTGTAAGTGCATCGGCTACTGACTCCTGGTCGACGTAGCGGCCTCCTGCATGGACTGTGCGGATGGCCTTGCTGAGGGTGTGGCCAGTGGAATCCTCGGCAGAACCGAACGTGCCCCGATGGCGAGTGCGGAAGCAAGGGGGACGCCGTTCGCCGCGTTCAGGAGGACGAGCTTGCAACTGGGGATCTGGGAGCGCAGCTCACCGGCAAGCGTCAACGGCTCGCTGCCCACCCGTGAGCACGAGATGACCGCGACATCCGGACGGTGCAGCAGTGTCATGCTCAGGGTTTCCGGTGCGGAGCTTGCCTCAGCCACGATCTGTATGTCGGATGTCAGAGAGAGCGACTGGGATCGAGCTGTCCTGAGACTTCGTCCCCGTCGGCCGGCAAGACCCGGATCGGAGAGGCGTTGACCTTGGCCACGTGACGTCCCTTCGAAGGCATCTGAGATGGATGCGTCTTTGTCAGCCGCCAGCCCAGTCACTGGGCGAACGCCGGCTTGCGGAAGATCGCCACGTACATCGGGGCGTCGGCCGAGTACGGGCGGCCGCGCCAGTCGGAGGTCAGACGCTCCTGCTTCAGTCCGGCCTCCGACGCGTAGTTGTTGAGCTCTTCCGGGGTGGTCAGGCGACTGGTTTCTGAGGCCAGCCTGATTCGATCATTGTTGATCCACAGGTGAGAGGCTCGCCAAATGGAGGTGGCCTTGTCGATGGTCCAAGTGGTCAGGAGGCCCGTGCCCGGGGCGGGGTATGGAACAAGGGAAGTGAAGTGCGGCAGTCCGCCGGTCATGGCGAGTACCCCTGACGGGTTGTGTGTTTCGATAACGAGACAGCCACCCGGAGCGATACAGTCGGCTGCGTGGTGTACCGCTCTCCTTTGATCATCTGGCTCGATCACCATGGACAGGGTGCCGCATACTGCGTAGACCAAGGGGTACTGCCGACTATCGGTGTAGGTGCGCAAGTCACCTGTCACCGCGGTGATCTGAGCACCAGTGCGCTGCGTGTCACACTGGAGCAGCTTGAGCATTTCTGGTGACGAATCGACCCCTACCACGTGGCCGATCCGCTGAGAGAGTGGGATTGCGATGCGGCCAGTTCCAACGCCGAGTTCCAGGGCCGTTTCACTGCGATCAACGAGATCCGCTAAAACGGCCGCCGTTTGGTCGGCGTCAGCGTTTTTAGGGAACAGTTCGTCGTAAAAGTCGGCGAACTGCTGGCCGTAACTCGAACCAGCGGAAAATTTCACCTTCCACTCGCTTTCATCTCTGGTATGTGAATGAGCGGCGAGGCGAAAATGTACTCTGGAGACTCCGAGGTTTCGTAGCCGCTGAACTGTACGAGCAGAAACTGATATCCACTCAGTTCCGGCCATGATTCATCTCGCTCCCTGATGCTGCGTGCGACGAAGTCACGGAGCAGTTGGTAAGCCGGCGAGGACGTCGGATCTTTCAGACTTCCCGCGGCGTCCAGACTCACGCAGAGGTCGAAGATTGCCTTCTCTTCACGGCGCTTAGGGAACCAGACGGCGTGCTTCCAGGCTCGCGGGGTTATGGATGACGCCATCTTCCAATCCGACTGCGCACCGGTCGCGGACAGTGTGCGGTACAGGACGTGGTAGTCGTGCCGCGCCGGGAAGGGAGCAAAGAAGCGCCAGTTGGGGAGCAGGATCCCGACAGGATCAAATGACCGGAGGCGGTCGAATACGCGATTCGGATGTTGACTGAGAAACGTCACGACCAGCCAACTGGCGAAAGCTGTCTCGGCGGCGCCGACGAGTATGTCCGAGATGCTCGGGGACGACCGCCGTATGACTGGGAGCCGCTTCATCGCGTCACTTCCTCCGTCGCATCGCCGACTTGGTCCAGTTGGTGAACAAAATCCCTGATCAGATCAGACGTCTGGAGGGCCATCGGTTCACTGAGCAGGATGTCATCGTGCTTTGCCCGCTCGATGACCTTCATGTCTCCTTGAGGTGCGGAAGCGACGATCTCCTGATGAAGCTCGGCTGCTGTCTTGTCCGTCAGATGCGTTCGATCTGCAGCTATGAGACGCACCGGTACGTCAATTCCCGGAAGTTTGCCATCACCAAGGAACTCTTTCCGAGTCGCATGCCATTCCCGCGAAGCTGCCGACCACATTCGGCCATCACGATACTGATCCAGGCTCAATCTCTGTAGCTCCGGGGGCAGCAGGCGCACCCAGGGTGGCTTAGGCAGTAGGCCGCCAAGTCCTAGGTGCGTTGACTGGGGCATCAGAGCGAGATTGAATGTGATCTGTTCCGCGCCCTTTGCCTGAGCTGGAGAGCGCAAAAGTTCACCAGGGTGGCTAGGATCAATAAGCACCATCCCGGCCGTGACGTTACGCATGGAATTCGCTGCGCACAGGGCCAGGTACCCCCCTAACGAGTGGCCGACGAGGACCACTTGGCGGTATCCGCAGACGTGGTGCACTAGGTCTTCAAGGTCGAGCACTGCTTGCCGCAGAGTGAACGGCTCGTTACTGCGGAACTGACTGCGGCCATAGCCAGCACGGCTGTAGGTAAGAGTCGGATATTCCCGTTCAAGTGACCGCTGAACCCAGCACCAGTGTTCGGCTGTCGACACCATGGCAGACTCGAAGACCAGTACAGGGACGTTCGCTCGCGTCGGCTCTACAGGTTCCGTAAAACGGTAGGCGAGGATATTCCTACGGCGAGTTTCGAACAGCGACTCGTCTCCGCGACCGCGCAGCACGCGACGTCGGCGCATCACTTGGGAAACGGCTCCGATTAAGGCTGCGCCGGCGATCAGCCTAGCCGCTGTGCGGGGCACTGCATTGTGTCGCCCGGTCATGAAGCACCTCAAGCTTGATTGGACGAGTTAGTGCGACGCTGGACCGCATACAGTACTGCGGGATAAGTGGAGGTGAAGGCCCATACGAATCTGTTGAGGCCCATTACACGTGCGTTGACCAAATGAAAAGCGCCCATCGAGGAGAGCACGAGCGGTGCAAGCCTGCCTCGCGCGAAGAATATGACCGGAAAAACGCATTCCAGAGCCAGTACTGAGTGAGCCGTAACTTTCGCCGCAGTAGGATGCCGCTGTGCTATCTCATAGATGCGCCGGTCGCCGTAAGACTCGGTTCTCAGGATGCCTGGCAACGCGTCACCTGAGCGCCACAGGTGACTGGGTAGTTTGGCATACCCTGCTATTGCGTAGGACATCGTGGCCTGTATGGCCACGTACCACAGACAGGCGTCTATGAGGCGAGGCTTGTCTGTAAGTCTCGCAACAGCGCAGGTAGCCTGAACCTGGAAACTGAGTTGATCGGTTCCGTCCGTACCGTAAGGCTGCGTTATGTAGTTCATTATTGAGGTCAGCGTCAGAACGCCATTCGCCGTCGCCCGGAGGCGCCTTGGCGTAGCTGGGAAAATCAAAGAGGCTGATGCGACAGCGCGACATGCATGCATAAGACGGACGCAACGCGGGTCGCCAATCTTATCGAGTATCTCTCGGACTATCGGGGGGCGCATGGCATAGTTCTTGCGCACCACCTCCCAGTGATTCACCCCGCCAGCCTCTCGGTCTCGTCCCGCTGCTAAGTTCTCTAGACTGCCGATGAGGTGAGTTACAGCACTGACCTGTTCCATAGTGGTGAGGGCGCGATCTCGGCCAATGGTGGGTGCGGCAAGAGCTTTATGCACGAGAGAACGGATCCTCGTCTTCAACTTTTTTATCTCCTTGCTGAAAGGATAAGTGCGCAAACGGGCCGTGCCCGCGCATCGACTGGAGCGCCGACACGGCCCTTCGCTGCCTGCGTGACCTGACTAGGAGGTCACTGGCCACGCGGAAGAGGCAGCGTTTACCAGATCGCGTTGACGACCTGGGACGTAGCCACAGCGGCGGTCAGGACCGCGGGCGTCGAGAGCACCGGAGTCGTGCAGTTGGTGAGCAGCTCGGCCTGGCCGGCATCGAGCTCGATCTCGTCGAGCCGCTGGTCCTCGTTCACGATCGATGTGAGAACGTTCATTTCACTTCTCCATGGAGTCGCAGTTTGTTGTACCGACTCGGTGACGAGCCGGCCCGATGGGAGGTCTGCATCCGCAGCCCGTAGTCAGAATGCTTAGCTGACCGCCGCCTGCGTGGCGGCTACGGCTGTGCCCAGAGCTGCTCCCACATTTCCTGAGATCAGACCTGTTGCCACGTTGACTGCATCGCCGATCCACATACCCGGCTCCCGATCTCCCTGGATCCCCTCGCTGATGTGCATAGAGAGGGACTGAAGTTCCTCGGAAGAGTTCACCATCTCCAGAACTGGAGACATTCTTTACTCCTTCAGTAGTGCCGACGGAGGGACCTCGCTGATGGTCAAGCTGCTGCCTTATATCCGCTTCAGTGCTGATGGGATCGTCACGGAACGAGACGGCTTTTTGGTCCACCTGTGGGATCCCTTTGACGCCGTGGACGTTACCTCGGGCAACGATCACCATCTGTGACCTGATTCACAAAGTGCTACCGGACGTGCCCCTTGACGACCTTTTTGTAGCTCCTCTCTGTAAGACCCCGCAGGTCAGCCCGCCCCCCTTCCCCACGGACTAGTCGGAACTTCTGGAGAGATGGCTGAAAACGGTAAGGCAGGGCTGGAGCGGGGGTCTTGAAGCCTGGAGGATGCGTGCGTTAGTGCATGGTCGGTCTGAGTAGTCCGATATTTCGGTTCCTGTGCCTTACAGGTACGCGGGCAGAACTGCCTGTGGCGTGGTCCGGTATCCGCGGTCAGGCACAAGGGTCAGTAGCCTCCTGGAGCCTGTGCCAGGCCGTCATGATCACGCAGGACGAAGTGATGACACGCCGCCGGCCCGGGCACCTACCTCCGGCTTGCCGAACGGGTCTTCTCCTAACCGCGCGGCTTCCGCTGCCGCTGGGAAGGACGCGCCAGCACCCACGAAGCGTTTCTCGGTCTGGCCACCTGCCCGATCACCTACCGCCACCTGTGCAGGACCTCCGAAGGGCTGGATCCGTTAGCCTCGTCACCCACTGTTGAAGAGGCCGTCACCGAGACTTGGCCCAAACTGGGGGAGACTAGATGTCCGTAGGCCGATTAGCTTCACTCCTTTTGCTGCTGGTGCTCCTTGCTGGTTTCGTCGGCATGATGTTCCTGGCCTGTAATTGGGACTATCCTGCCCGGGTAACGGTCGCCCTGGCAGGAGCGGGTGTTCTACACCTTCCGGCTGTGGGACAGGTTCTTGACGAACCCGGTAGAGGTCCTTCCGGCGTTCGAATTTTGGGCCCTGCCTACCTTCTGTACATCGTTTGGGTATTGGTTGCTATTCCGATGGCCATCATCATGGTCACCGGGGAAAATGACCCGAACTGGCGCCAGATGATGTTTGGTCTACCGTTGGCGGTGCTCGTCGTCATCCAGTTGACGACGCGAAGACTTCGTAGCCAAAGGTCAGACTTGTGACGCACGGGCGGATGTTGCACCTTCATGGCCTGAATTGTTGGACGGTGTCCCGTAAATACCCTGTGACATACCGGTTGACCTGCCCGTTTGCTCGTCATCCGGTGAGGATGAGGTTGTGCAGGCGGGCGATGCCGAGCATGGCGTGGTGGGCGCCGTCGCCTCTGAGGCAACAGTCGCGCAGGATCTTCCAGTTCTTCATGCGGGCGAAGGCGTGCTCGACGCGGGCGCGGACCTTGCGGTGGAAGGCGTTGTGCTCCTCCCTCCAGGTCGGCAGTGCCTCGTCCTGGTGCCGGCGGTAGTGCGGGACGGTCGGGCCGGTGCCCCGGTAGCCGCCGTCGGCGATCACCGTGGGGGTGGTGCCGACGGCGGCCTTGGCGCCGGAGTCTTCCCAGGCCCGGCAGTCGTTGCGGTTGCCGGGCAGGGGCCTGCCGAGGGCGACGACGAGGCGGGGGTCGGCGTCGATGACGACCTGGTGGTTGGTGGGGGAGCGGTAGTTCTTGCTGGAGGCGGCCACGGTCCGGTCGCGGGTGGGCACCAGGGTGCCGGCCACGATGAGCACGGTGTTCTTGCGGAACCGCCGCCGGGGCTGGAGCGCAGGAGCCGGTCCGAGGTGGTCGACGGTCCGGTCGGCGGCCGACTTTTCAGAGCCATGATCACACCAGCCACGGCAAGACCTCCCACCTCTGACCAGCGGTTACGGGACGACCTCTAGCAGCGGCAGCAGGTGGATATCGAGCAGCGACTCCAGATGTACCACCGACGCCGGCCCCAGGCCCCGCTGCCTGGCCTTCCACTGGGCGGCGTACTCCTCGAACCGTGTCGCCCCGTACTTCGCGATGCGCTCAGCCCTCGCCTGCCCCCGCGGCGCCGCCTTCTTCGCGTTGTAGACCTCCGCCAGATGCGCAATCGACCTGTCCTGAGTCGCAAACCCGGACTCCTTCACCTGCTTCCCGGCCGCAGACCGATACCGGATCCTGCGGGTGAGGGCACTTCGACCACCGCGATCGCGGATGCTCACACTCCCTGAAGAACGACCCCGTCCCACGAACCAGGGCCGTGGCACTCACGGCTGCTGACGCCTCCGGTACCGATGCTGACAGTTTGCTGACCGTCGGCGGTCCAGAACGCCGCTGACCTGCTCTGATGCGCGCAGGGTTCGCTATGTTCTGGAACTGGATCGGCCGCACCCAGGAGGAGGTCGAGCAGGCCCGTGAGGACTGGATGGAAGGCACGCGGTTCGGCGAGGTGAAGGGGTACGACGGGGACCCGCTGCCGGCCCCCGAGCTGCCGGCGACGCCCCTGAAACCGCGAGGAAGGGCTCGCTGAGCCGCGCGAACGCCTGCTCACCCCGGTGGTCCGCCCCTCGTCCGGCCGGCGCGGGCGGGCGTCAGGCGGCGGCCCTGAAACCGCGCAGCCGGAGGGAGTTGCCGACGACGAAGACGGAGGAGAACGCCATGGCGGCTCCGGCGATCATCGGGTTGAGCAGTCCGGCCGCGGCGAGCGGAAGGGCGGCGACGTTGTAGGCGAAGGCCCAGAACAGGTTGGACCTGATGGTGCCCAGCGTCCTGCGGGCCAGGCGGATGGCGTCGGCGGCGGCGCGCAGGTCCCCGCGGACGAGGGTGAGATCGCCGGCCTCGATGGCGGCGTCGGTGCCGGTGCCCATCGCCAGCCCCAGGTCGGCCCGGGCCAGCGCGGCGGCGTCGTTGACGCCGTCGCCGACCATGGCCACGCTGCGTCCCTCGTCCTGCAGGCGCCTGACGGTGTCGACCTTGTCCTGCGGCATGACCTCGGCGATCACCTCGTCGATACCGACTTCCGCGGCCACCGCCTCGGCGACGGCCCTGTTGTCGCCGGTCAGCAGGATCGGCGTCAGCCCCAGGGCCTTGAGGCGGGCGACGGCCTCGGCGCTGGTGTCCTTGACCGCGTCGGCGACCTCCAGGACCGCCCGGGCCTCGCCGTCCCAGGCGACCGCGATCGCGGTGCGGCCCGCGGACTCGGCGTCCGTCTTGGCACGCGTCAGGCCGGCCGGCAGTTCCACGGCCCACTCGGCGAGCAGCTCGGTCCGGCCCACCAGTACCGCGTGGCCCTCGACCACACCCCGCACACCGAGGCCGGGGACGTTGGCGAAGTCCTCCGGGGCCGGCAGGGCGCCGACCCGGTCGGCGGCGCCCGCGGCCACCGCCCGGGCGACGGGGTGCTCGGAGGCGTGCTCCAACGCGCCCGCCAGGCGCAGGACGTCCCTCTCCGGGGTGCCGTCGGCGGTGTGCACGGCGAGCAGGGTCATCCGCCCGGTGGTGACGGTGCCGGTCTTGTCCAGGACGACGGTGTCGACGCGGCGGGTGGACTCCAGCACCTCCGGGCCCTTGATCAGGATGCCGAGCTGCGCGCCGCGCCCGGTGCCGACCATCAGCGCGGTGGGCGTGGCGAGCCCCAGGGCGCACGGGCAGGCGATGATCAGCACGGCGACGGCCGCGGTGAACGCGGCCGTCAGCCCCGCGCCGTTGCCCAGCCAGAACCCGAGCGTGCCCAGGGCCAGGGCGATGACGGCGGGGACGAAGACGCCGGAGATCTTGTCGGCGAGCCGCTGGGCGGCGGCCTTGCCGTTCTGCGCGTCCTCGACCAGCTTGGCCATGCGGGCGAGTTGGGTGTCGGCGCCGACCCGGGTGGCCTCCACCACCAGACGCCCGCCGGCGTTCACGGTCGCCCCGGTGACCGCGTCCCCGACGCCGACCTCGACGGGTACGGACTCGCCGGTGAGCATCGAGGCGTCGACGGCCGAGGTGCCCTCGACGACCGTGCCGTCGGTGGCGATCTTCTCGCCCGGCCGGACCAGGAAGCGGTCGCCGGCCTTCAGCTCGCCGACGGGGATCTGCTCTTCCCGCCCGCCGCGCAGCACGGTGACGTCCTTCGCGCCCAGCCGGAGCAGGGCGCGCAGGGCGGCGCCGGCCTTGCGCTTGGCGCGGGCCTCGAAGTAACGGCCGGCCAGGATGAAGGCGGTCACACCGGCGGCCGCCTCGAGGTAGATGTTCCCGGCGCCGTCACTGCGGGCGATCGTGAACTCGAAGGGGTGGGTCATGCCGGGGGTGCCGGCGGTGCCGAGGAACAGCGCCCACAGCGACCACAGGAACGCCGCCGAGGTGCCGACCGAGACCAGGGTGTCCATGGTGGCCGCGCCGTGCCGCGCGTTGGTGAGCGCGGCCTTGTGGAAGGGCCAGGCGGCGTACGTCACCACGGGCGCCGCCAGGGTCAGCGACAGCCACTGCCAGTACTCGAACTGCCAGGCCGGGACCATGGCCATCGCGATGACGGGAACGGCCAGCACCACGGCCGTGACCAGCCGCTGCCGGAGCGGCCGCAGCGCGTCACCGGCCGTCTCCGGGTCCGGCCCGCCGTCCCCGGAGCCGGTCGCGCCGGGCACGGGTTCCGGCCGGGGCGCGCGGGCGGTGTAGCCGGCGGCCTCCACGGCGGTGATCAGGTCCGCGACGGCGACGTCCGCGTCGAGGGTGACCCGCGCCTTCTCGGTGGCGTAGTTGACCGTGGCGGTGACCCCCTCCATCCGGTTCAGTTTCTTCTCGATCCGGGCCGCGCACGAGGCACAGGTCATACCGCCGATGGCGAGTTCGACCTCGGCTGTGTCAGGGACCGTGGTGGCCATCACTGCTCCTCGGAGTGGGTGTGCGAGAAAGTAAGGGGAGAAGGGGGCCGGGCTCGCGGAGCGGCCCGGCAGGCAGGCGGAGCCTTCAGGCCGCGCGGCCGGTGAGTCCGTAGCCGGCGTCGCCGACGACCTCCGCCAGCAGCGCGTCGTCGGGCTCGCCGGAGGTGGTCACGGCGACCCGGCCGGCCTCGAGGTCGACGTCCACCGTCAGGACGCCGTCCAGGGCACCGATCTCCCGGGTGAGCGTGGCCTCGCAGTGCCCGCATGTCATTCCGGAGACGTCGTAGACGGTGGTGGTGCCTTCGGTGATCCGGGCCGTGGCGGGGCCGGTGGAGCAGTTGCCGTCGGGGGAGCAGCAGGACATGGACGCCTCCTGGAGGAGAGGGACACTTGGGTACCCCCGGGGGGTACCTGTGGCGCCCCTTAGGTATACCCCCCACCCGTATGTTTGGCAAATGTCTCCGGCTCTTCGGCCGCTGGTGGCGACGGTGGAGGCGCGGACCGCACGCGCGTCGGGGGCCCGGCCGACGCGCCGTACCCGGGCTCCGCCCACAAGATGGTGGAGTGCGACGGGCGACCGGTCGTGGAGCCCTCGCCGGCGAGGACGGCGGCGGCCGGGCGGAAGCAGGTGTCCCGCCGCCCCGGCCGTGCCGACGTGACCGGTCCCGCCGACGAGCGGCCACCACGCGGCGGGGAGCCCTCACCGACCGCGCCCGGCACCGCGTCGAGGAACGGACGACGGCGGCTTCCGCAGGATTCCCGGCCCTCCGGCGGGCCGTGTCCGGACCACAAGGGTGAGGACGGTGTCGAGGTGAGGAGGAAGGCGATGCCGCACACGGCGGAGTGGAGGGTTCGGCTCCAACTCTTCGAGGACGACGACGGAACCACGAAGGCACGCGCGGTGCTGGACACCGGCACCGCGGAACTCACCGGCCACGGAGTCGCGCACCGCAATCCGGCGGACACGGACGTGCCGGAGATCGGTGACGAACTGGCGGCGGGCAGGGCGATGCAGGACCTCGGCCGGCAGTTGGTGGCAATCGCCGAACGCGCCATCGAGGGCACGGGCGCGGCCGGACCGGACCCCCGGCCGGCCGCCGGCTGGCCCGTGTGACTGACGACTGGCGCAGCGGGTCGGGGAGGGCCGTTCGCGGCACCTCCCGTACGGCACGGCGGGGACGGGCCCCCGGCGGCCCCGCACGAGCCGGACGGATCTCCGCCGGTGGGACCGAGGAGCAGGAACGCACCGGGTGGTCCGCGGGCACGCCCGCCGCACGGGGCGGTGCGGCCACCGCACACGCGGCTCCGCCACCGCGCACAGCGGTGCGGATCCCACGAGCGGAGTCCTCAAGGCGCGCGACGGTGCGCGTGCCGAAGACCGGGAGCGGGAGCGGGAAGGCGCGCCGCGGCCTGCCGGTGCAGGAGTCCGGGCGGGGGAGGCCCGGGGCGCTGTCACGCCGGACGAGCCGGCGGGGCGCCGCCCGCGCGCCGGCCGGTGCGGGGACCTGCCGTCGGGGCCGCGGCACGGCGGCTCGTCGCCGTCACTCCGACGGCAGGCGCGTCCTCAGGGCCGGCGCTCGACCGGTGCTTCTTCGCAGGTGACCTCGTCACGCGGGGTGTAGTGCGTGCGGAACGGCTCCCGCTTCACTTCCCGGCCGCCGTCGCGGAAGATCCGTTCCACGGTGACGTCGAAGCCCTCGAGCGGGGTCTGCGGCACGCACCGCTCGTCGGTGCTCACCTTCTTCGCCGGCTGCCGCACGTCGGTGCGCGGTCCCTTGACCGACGTGATCTCGTCGTACTTCTTCGTACCGAGGAAGCTGACGGTCACCGACGTGTCGGTGGACTCGGCCTGGATGTAGATCGCCTTGCCGGAGTCGTTGGTGAACCTCAGGTCCAGGCTGCCCCAGGCGACCGTCGCCTCGCGGCCCTCGGGGTAGCGCTCGATGTAGAAGGAGTGGGCGCCGTACTCGACGGGCTTGACCCCGGCGAAGAACATCGCGTTGAAGACCGTGGTGGCCACGGCGGAGACACCGCCGCCGGGCGCCTTGGTGTACTGGTCGTCGAAGATCATGACGCCGTCGACGAAGCCGTTGGCCTCGGTGCGCTCGCCGACGGTCCGGTTGAAGCTCCAGGTCTCGTTCGGCATGACGACGGAGCCGTTGATGAGCTCCACGGCCCGGCCGACGTTCGTGGTGCGGTAGGCGGCCGGTTCGAAGGTGACGGTGAAGGAGGACATCTTCTCCGTCAGTCCCAGGCGCGCCGCGTTCTCACGGGTCACCTCCGGCTGGATCCGCCGCGCGTCCACCTCGCCGGTGCGGGCGGCGCCCGACCTGGTGAGCAGGGGCAGGACGGCCTTGCCCAGGGCTTTGTCGGTGACCTCCACGCCGGGCCTGGCGTCGGCGGTCACCACCGCCTTGTCGCCCTCGAGCCCCAACCGGGCGTTCCGGGGGGTGGCGGGCAGGTCGTTCAGGGCGCCGGCCACCGCGGGCGCGGCGCGCAGGCCCTTGCTGTCGAGTTCCGGTGCGAGCCGGCCGGCGTCGTCCGGCCGCATCGCCAAGTGCTCACCCAGCACGGCCGGGGAGAGCGTGAACCGCTTGCCGCCCGCGGTGAGCGTGACCGGGGCCGACATCGCCGGCTGCGCGAACGCGCGCACCGCCCGCCGCACCTCTTCCGCCGTGACCTTCGGCTCGGTCCGGCGCGCGGGCAGCACCGTGACCGAGTCCGCCGCGCCGCGCAGGAAGGGGGCGCGCAGGGCGCCGATCGCGGCGTCCACGTCCAGGGCGTACCCGGTGCGCGGGGCGGTCTGCTCGACCCGGCCGTCCTCGAAGGAGACGGCACCGTCGCGGACCTTCTGGTCGAGCGTCTTCGCCAGCTCCCCGAGGGTGGTACGGGCCTTGTCCCCGTCGACCCGTACGACCGGCTCGACGTCACCGCCCGAGCGGAACAGCCCGCCGATCACACCGACCGGATCGGTGCCGGTGGACGCCGCCCGGTCGAGGGTCTCCCGGATGTCGAAGGAGAGCCCCGCCTGCCGCGGGTCGACCGCGCCCGTGCGGTCGCCGACCTTCACGGCCAGCTTCCGCGGTCCGGTCGCCGGCAGGTCCCGCTCCAGCTTCCGGGCGGCCTCCTCGCGGGTCAGGCCCCCGATGTCCACGCCGCGCACCGTCGTACCCGCCTCGATCTCACCGCCGGTGAGCAGCAGCCCGGCGAGGTACAGGCCGCCGACACCGACGGCCAGCGCACCGCCCGCCAGGGCGACGGGCCGGAGAGGGGCTATGCGGGGGGCGGAAGGTGATCGGGGGCGCATGGGTCTCCTGAACGATCGATGTAACGTGCACCCGATGCCACGGCACTGTGTGCGAGAACAGCGAGAACAGCGAGAACAGTCGGCCAGGCTACGCACAGGCGGGCGGCAAAGGGTATATCGCAGGTCACATCGGACCTTGTGGATCGATGGGCCGACCGGGCCGTCCGGTGAGCGCACCGGCACTCGGCGTGCCCGACCGTCCGCCCTTCCGTCCGCCGGGCCGTCCGCCGGCGGGCATTCGGCTGCCTGACCGTGCGGTCGGCGTGCGTCCGGGGAAGACTGGCTTCCCGGTGGTGCCGGAGCGGCCGTCCCGTCCGTCGTTCCCGGACGCGGGCCCGACGGCCTCGTGACGAGCATCTGGTGGTTCCCGCGCACGCGCCGCCGCCGGGGCGGCGCCGGTGACGGGGGAGGAAGGCCCGTTCGGGAGGTGCGTGTCGTGGTGTCACCCGTCGTCGCCGGTGTCGACGGTTCCGCCGAGAGCCTGGCGGCCGCCGCGTGGGCGGCCCACGAGGCCGTGCGCCGCGGACGGGCCCTGCGACTGCTGCACGCGCGCAACTGGCACCCGGGCCAGGACGAAGCGGGCACCGCGCACGCGGCCGAGCGGCTCCTGGCACAACGCCTCCTGCGGGAGGCGGGGGAACACGTCCGTGCCGCGTGCCCCGACGTGTCGCTCCACGACGAGCAGGTCGAGGGCCCGGCGACCGCCGCCCTGGTGGGAGCGGCGGCCGACGCCGGCCTGCTGGTGCTGGGCTCGCGCGGACTGGGCCGCATCGCCGGACTGCTGGTGGGTTCGGTGGCGCTCGGCGTCGTGGCGAAGGCCACGCGCCCCGTCGTCCTCGTGCGGACCGACACGGCCGGGGGCGGCGGGGAGAGCACCGGTCGGCGGGACGTGGTCCTCGGGATCGACGTCACGGAACCGTGCGACGAGGTGATCGAGTTCGCCTTCGAGGCGGCCCGCCTGCGCCGGGCGCGGCTGAGGGCCCTGCACACCTGGCGCGCGCCCGACCCGCTCACTCTGGGCCCCGGCGAGGTCCGCCTGGCGAGCGACCCGCAGCGGGCCGAGGAGTGGCTGGGTTTCCTCTCCGCCGTGCTCCAGGCGTGGCGCGACGAGTACCCCGGGGTAGGCGTCCTGCACACCGTGCGGGAGGGCAAGCCCGCGGACGCCCTGGTGGAGGCGGCGTCCGGAGCGGAGCTGCTGGTCGTCGGGAACCGGCTCACCGACCGCCCGAGGGTGCCGCGCACCGGCCCGGTCACCCACGCCGTGATCCACCGGGTGGACTGCCCCGTGGCCGTCGTGCCCCACCACTGAACAACCGGGGGTGAGCCCCGCGCCGGGGCCCGCCCCGCGGCCCGTGCGACCGGCGGCGTCGTCGGCGGGTGCACGGGCCCCCGTGGTTCGCCCGAGGCCCGGGGCCGCCGCGTCCCGCGGCAAGCGCCGGCGGGGACCGGTGCGCCGGTCCCCGCCGGGCGGCCCCGCGCGGGGGTGGTCCGTCCGGCTTCGCCGGCCGGGGTCAGCGGGTGTCGGTGAGTCCGCCGGTGACGGCGATGACCTCGCCCACGGTGTAGCTGGAGTCCGCGTCGGAGGCCAGGTACACGTAGGTCGGTGCGATCTCCTCCGGTTGGGCCACGCGCCCGAGCGGGCCCTCGCTGCCGAGTCGGGCCAGGCCGTCCTGGGGCATGTTCTGGTCGGCGACGTTGAGTACGGTCCAGGTGGGCCCGGGGGCGACCACGTTCGCGCGGATGCCGTCCTTGGCCAGGTGCGGGGCGATCGACTTGGTGAAGTTGACCAGGGCGGCCTTGGCGGCCGCGTAGTCGATCATGGTGTTGCTGCCCTTGAGCGCCTCCTCCGAGGCGGTCGCGATGATCGCGTCACCCGCCTCCAGGTGCGGGCGGGCGGCCTGCACCAGGTGGAAGTAGGCGTACACGTTCACCCGGAAGGACCGGTCCCAGTCCTCGAAGCTGAGCTGCGACAGGTCCGTCTGGCTGTTCAGGTGAGCCGCGTTGTTCACCAGGATGTTCAGGCCGCCCAGTTCCCGCACGGTCCGCTCGACCGCCTCGCGGCAGAACGACGCCTCGTCCAGCTCGCCGGGGAGCAGCAGGCACCTGCGCCCCTCGGCCTCCACCGCGCGGCGGGTCTCCTCCGCGTCCTCCTGCTCCTCGGGCAGGTACGCGAGGGCGACGTCGGCGCCTTCGCGCGCGTACAGCACCGCCACCGCGCGGCCGATGCCCGAGTCCCCGCCGGTGATCAGCGCGACCCTGCCGCGGAGCTTGCCGGCCGCGCGGTAGCGCTTCGCCAGGTAACGGGGCCTCGGCTCCATGTCCTTCTCGTGCCCCGGGTGTCGCTGGCGCTGCTCGGGATAGGGCGGGCGGGGCTCGGAGAGCACCTGCGGTTCGCCGCCCGGGAAGCGGCCGTCGTCCTGCATGGGTGAGAACCTCCTGACGTCTGCGGCGCGGTCCGGTTTCCCCGGCCGCCTGCGGTCAGGTGCCCTTGCGGCTCGCGGGAAAACGAGACGAAAGCACGAGTGTGGTCCCCTTCGTGACGGTTCTTCCGCTCATGACGGCTCTTCCGCGGTCCGCCACGGTTCCTTCGCGGTCCGCCACGGTTCCTTCGCGGTCCGCCACGGTTCCTTCGCGGTCCGCCACGGTTCCTTCGCGGTCCGCCACGGTTCTTCCTCGGTCGCCGGACCGGCGCGGGACGCGCCGCGGGTGCGCGCCACCGCCGGGGGGAGAGCCCGCGCCGACGAGCAACGGTTGTCGTGGTGAAGGAAGTCGAGTGCCACGGGGAGGGCCGTTCGTGTGCGATCCACCGAGCAGACCGAGCAGACCGAGCAGACCGGGCAGACCGGACAGACGGGACAGGGAGTGGCTCACGCCTCGCCGCGCGCCTTCAGCACGATCTTGTTGAGCAGCCACAGCGCGATGCCGATGACCAGCAGCACACCCGCCCTGATGTAGACGTCCACGGACCGTTCGGACAGCGGGCTGGCCAGGATCAGGGCGGTGATCGCGCCGAGCACCGGCAGGGCGGTCGGTGTGCGGAAGTGCTCGTGTGCGACGCGGTCGCGGCGCAGCACGAGCACGGCGATGTTGACGACGGCGAAGACGCACAGCAGCAGGAAGGCCGTGGTGTCGCCGAGGCCGGCGATCTCCCC
The DNA here is from genome assembly GCF_055574875.1 of Streptomyces sp. NPDC034670. Classification (NCBI taxonomy): domain Bacteria; kingdom Bacillati; phylum Actinomycetota; class Actinomycetes; order Kitasatosporales; family Streptomycetaceae; genus Streptomyces; species Streptomyces sp. NPDC034670. Next base: position 139,205 of record NZ_JBVITR010000002.1, on the reverse strand, counting down.
GGTGGAGACCAGGCCGATGGCGAGGAGGGTGACGAAGACGATGCCCGCGACCGGGGTGCGGCGCCCGGGCAGGACGCGCCCCATGACGCGGGGCAGGATGCGTTCGTTGGCCATGCCGTAGCAGAGGCGGGACGCCATCATGATGTTGATCAGAGCCGAGTTGGTGACCGCGAACAGGGCGATCAGCGCGAACAGCTTGGGCGGGAAGTCGATGCCGCCGGCCTTCACCACCTCCAGCAGCGGGCCGCTGGAGCCCTCCAGCACGCGGTAGTCGACGAGCAGTGAGGAGACCAGGGCGACCAGGATGTAGAGGGTTCCGGTGACGGCGACGCCGGTGAAGATGGCGCGCGGGAACGTCCGCACCGGATCCTTGGTCTCCTCGGCCATGTTGACCGAGTCCTCGAAGCCCACGAAGGCGAAGAAGCCGAGGGCCGTCGCCCCCAGGACGCTGGTGATCAGCGCGTAACCGGTGCCCTCCGCCTGGAACTCGCCGAGCCGGGAGGGCTCACCGTCACCGCTCAGCACCGCCCAGGCGCCGATCGCGAGGATGACGAGCAGGCCGGTCAGCTCGACCAGGGTGAGGACCACGTTGGTCTTCACGGATTCCGACACGCCCCGCAGGTTCAGGGCCGCCAGGGCGAGGATGAACAGGATCGCGACGAGGGTGGGCGGGAAGAGGTCGGTGAACTCGGAGAAGTAGTCGCCGCTGAAGGCGCGGGCCGCCGCACTGGCCGAGGAGAGACCCGAGCACATGACCATGAAGGCGATGATGAAGGTGAGGAACGGGACCTGGAACGCCTTCTGGGTGTAGAGCGCGGCACCGGCCGCCCGCGGGTACTTGCCCACGAGCTCGACGTACGAGGCGGCCGTCAGGAGGGCCACGACGAACCCGATGACGAACGGCAGCCACAGGGCCCCGCCGATCTTGCCGGCGACCTGACCGGTGGCGGCGTAGATGCCGGTGCCGAGGATGTCGCCGATCACGAAGAGGATCAGCAGCCTGGTGCCGAGGACGCGCCGCAGCGGAGTGCCGTCCTCTCGCTCCGGCGAGGCGCCGGCGTCTCTTCCGGTGATGGACACGAGGGCTCCCCCTGGGGGTGTTCCGCGCCGAACGATGTCTTGCCTGCCCGGCGGGCCGGTGAGTGATGCCTGGGTGTGGTGCGATCGGGGGTACGTGCGTCCATCACACCTCACCGCGACCGGTGGCGACCCCGCGCAGATGGTGAAAAGATCGGAAAAATCACCTCACCTGCGCGTTCCGGGGAGCGACATGGACGACGAGGCCGAAGCCCAGGACGGCGAGGTCGACGCCCACGACACCGAGGCCGACGCCTACGCCGAGGAGGCCGACGACGTCGGAGGGGAACCCGTCGACGCGCGGTCCGCGGAGCCGGACGTCCTCCTGGACGTCCCGCTGCTGAAGGTGGACGAGATCGCCCTGGACGTGGAGGACCTGCGGGCCAGGGTGTCGCTCCGGGCGGAGGTCCTCGACCTGCTCCGGCTGAACGTGGGGGCCGACGTGGAGCTGGGAGCCGTCCACCTCGACATCAAGGGCGTGGAGGCCCGGGCGCTGCTGAAGGTGCGTCTGGACAACGTCGCGGAGGTCATCGGGAGGGTTCTGACGACCGTCGACCGCAATCCGGACATCATCAAGGACGTGACCTCGGGCATCGGGACCGCCGCACGCGAGGTGGGGGCCGGAGCGGGCCGTACGCTCGACGAGGTCGGACGCGGCGCCGGCGGGGCGGTCGAGGAGGCGGGACGCGGCGCCGGGGCCGCGGTCGAGGAGGCGGGGCGCGGCGCCGGAACCGCGGTCGAGGAGGCGGGGCGAGGCGCCGGCGGGGCGGTCGAGGAGACCGGGCGAGGCGCCGGCGGGGCGGTCGGGCGGCTGGGCGACGACACGGACGAGGCGGTCGAAGGACTCGCGGAACGGACCGGGGACGCGGCCGGCCGTGCGGCGCGGAAGCCCGGACGCCGGGCTTCCGCGCCCGCGCGACGGTCCGCCGAAGCCGGTGAGGGCCCCGCGCGACGGTCCGCCGAGGAGCCCCGCCGCAAGGTGAGGCGCGTGCGGGAGCAGGGGGCGCGGGACGAGGACCGCCCTCCCTGAAGGCCCGGGCCCCGGCGCGCGGACATCGCGTTCACCTCCACCGTGTCGGCCGACCGGCTCCGTTTCCGCGAAGGGCCGGACGTGGACGTCCGCTTCAGCGGAAGTCCCGGCACGCACTCGACCACGTCGAGCACGAGGACGAACCTGCCCGGCCCGGTCGGGGCCGGCGTGACGTACCGGGACGTGCGGGTCCGGTACGGGCTGGCGAACACGCTCGGCGCCGGGACCCGGCCGCCGGGAACCGTGTGAACGACGCCCGCCCCTTCACCGGGGGTCAAGTCCCGGCACGATGTGTCATGTCCGGAGCCGGGGTGCACGACCGGTCGCGGCGGCGCCTTAGGATCCGACCATGGCGAACCTTCGTGAGGCGCAGAAGCAGATGACGCGCCGTCTGCTGCTGGAGTCGGGACTCGATCTCTTCAAGGCGAAGGGGTACGCCGCCACCACGGTCGACGACATCGCGACCGCGGCGGGCACCACGCGCGTCACCTTCTACGCGTACTTCTCCTCCCGCAGCGAACTGATGAAGGCGCTCATCGACGAACGGCTCAACGAGGCGCTGCAGCGCGTCCGCTCCGCCGAGCACGGCTCCACGGCACAGGACCTCGTCGCCACGGTCACCGAGGGGACGCCGGAGGCGATCATGGCGTGGCTGCGGCGGACCGCCGACAACTGGCCGGTCGTCCGGCCGATCATCCGCATCGGCCGGGACGCCGCGGTGATCGACCCGGAACTCACCGACCTGGTGGAGCGGTGGCTGGAGGAGGCCATCAGCGACATCGAGGACGGACTGACGGCGGCGGGGCGCTTCGAGCCCCACCAGCGCCGCTTCCGGGGCGTCCTCGCGATGGCCCAGCTCGACTTCGTCGCCCAGCACTGGGACCGGGCGGACTGGAGGCTCACGCGTGACCAGATGCTCGACGAGCTCGGCGCCAGCTGGGTGGGGCTGCTGACCTGACCCGGTCGGCCGGGCGGCCCGGCAGGCAGGCGGGCGGTGCCGGTGTCAGAGCCGCGACGCGGCGTCGAACAGCAGCGCGCGGAGCCACTCGACGAAGTACTGGTCGGCCAGCCGGGGATTCCAGACGATGTCGATCCCGAGCCCGGGGAGCGGGAAGGGGAACTCCTCGATCCGCAGGTCCGCGAGGGTCCGCATGGTGGCGGCCACCTGGTAGCGCAGGAGGGCGACGCCGCCCGCGCGTGCGACCAGGAAGGGCACCAGCAGGAAGTCGGAGCTCAGCTGGCCGACGCGGTAGGGGACGCCCTTCTCCTCGAGCACCGAGTACGGGAAGACGCGCCGGTCGGTGTCGACGACGACGTGCGGCTGCGTGGTGAGGAGGTCGAGCGCGCCGGCCTCCGGCGGGGTGTCCGGTGAGGCCACCACCACGCAGCGGTCGTTGTACAGCCGCTCGCGCGGGTGCGGCGAGAAGTGCCCCTCGGAGATCAGCACGACGTCGACGCCCTGGTCGGTGAAGGTGGCCTCGGTCGGCACCGTGATCGTCCGCAGGCGCAGGGTGGCGTGCGGGGCGCGCTCGGCGACGAGCCGCGTCAGACGGGGGCCGATGACGAACGCCGTGCTGTTGGTCATGGCGATCGTGATGACGCGCCGGTCCGTGGCGGGGTCGAAGCAGGGGAAGTCCACGATGCGCGCCGTCTGCTGCAGGGCGCTGCGCAGCGGCGCGATCAGCTCCATCGCGCGGGGGGTCAGCGTCACGCCCGCTCCCTGGCGGACGACGAGGTCGTCGCCCAGCAGCCGCCGCATCCGCGTGAGGGCGTGGCTCATCGCCGGCTGCGACAGGCCGACCCGCTCCGCCGCCCTGGTCACCGAACGCTCCTCGAGGAGCGCGAGGAGGGGCACCAGCAGGTTGAGGTTGACCGACGCCAGCCGGTCCAGCCTCGACCCCGCGGTGCCCTCTCCGTCGTGCTCCATGGGGCCAACCCTACGGGGCCGCCCGGGTCATGCGGCGCAGACGGGGGATGGGGACCCGGTAGTTGAGCGCCACGGCCGTGCCGGTGCCGTCGGCGTGCGACCAGCGCATCAGCGCCGGTCCGCCGCCGGGCTCCCCGTCGGCGTACGCCGGCTCCCCGTCCAGCGGCAGGTGGCCCACCGCCTTCAGGCTCAGTCCGAACTGCTCGGTCCAGAAGTACGGCTGGAACCGGAGCGGCGGCGCGTCGTCGCCGTGGACCAGGGCCCTCGCCGCGACCTTCGCCTGCTCGACGGCACTGCTCCACAGGGGGATGCGGCGCAGGCCCTGAGGGGTGGGGAAGGCCGCGAGGTCGCCGACGGCGGCGACCTCGGGGCGCACGAGCCCTCGCGAGTCGGCCGGGACGGCGCCCTTCGCCACGAGTCCCGTGTCCGCGAGCCACTCCGTGTTGGGCACGTCGCCGACGGAGCTCAGGAGGAGTTCCGCCTCGAGGACCGTCCCGTCGTCGAGGACGACCCGGGCGTCCCCGGCACGCCGTTCGAACCGTGCCGCCTCGGTCTCGACGAGGGTGAGCCCCCGGTCCAGCGCGGCCTTGACGAAGACGCCGGCGAGGTAGGGGCCGAGCTGGAGGAGCAGCGGCGGCCCCTGGGAGACCAGGGTGACCCGGCAGCCGGCGGCCAGGCACCCCGAGGCGATCTCCATGCCGAGCGGGCCTGCGCCCACCACGACGACCGAGGGCCGGCTCGCCAGCCGCTCGCGCAGGGACAGTGCGTCGTCGAGTCCGCGCAGGGTGATCTCCTCGGGGAGGTCGGACAACCGCCGCGCCCGGGAGCCGGTGGCGAGGACGAGACGGTCGTACGGCAGAGCCGTGCCGTCGTCGAGGGTGACGAGCCGGCGGTCGAGGTCGAGCCCGGTCGCCCGGACGCCCAGCAGCTCCTTCGCCCCGTGACCGGTGGGCGGGAGCTCGTGCGACGTCATGTCGTCGCCGTCGAGCAGGACCGCCTTCGACAGGGCCGGGCGGCTGTACGCCGGGTGCGGTTCGTCGCCGACGACGGTCAGCTCGCCGTCGAAGCCGGCCTCGCGGAGCGTGTCGGCCGCGGTGAGTCCGGCGATCCCGTTGCCGACGACGACCACGCGGTCCATCGTGCCGCCGCTCATACGACCCTCAGCGCCGCGACCGGGCACACGCGGGCGGCGGCGTTCGCCAGGGCCGCGTCGGCCCCCTCGACCTCCTCGCGGTCGAGGACGAGCTCGCCGTCGTCGTCGAGGTGCATGAGCTGCGGGGCGGCCTCCTCGCACAGGCCGTGGCCCTCGCAGCGGGGGCGGTCGAGAACGATCCTCATGCGGGGATCACCTCCAGGACGGGGAGCTTCTCGATGCTCCGGGTGGTGTTGCCGGGAACGCGGACCTCGGGTCCGACGACGAGGCGTTCGACGCGCCGGGACAGCGCGTCGATCACCGCGTGGGCCTCCAGGCGGGCGAGTCCCTGGCCCGCGCAGCCGTGGGGGCCGTAACCGAACGACAGGTGGTCGACCGGGTTGCGCTCGACGAGGAAGGCGTCCGGGTTCTCGTAGTGCCGCGGGTCGCGGTTGCCGGCGCCGAGCAGGAGCGCGATCTGCGCGCCTGCGGGGACGACGGTCCCGTCGATGTCGACGTCCCTGGTGGCGCGCCGGCCCCAGGTGGTGATGGGCGGCCAGAAGCGCAGCACCTCGTTGAACGCCGCGGGCACCAGCGAGGGGTTCGCGCGGACCAGGGCGAGCTGGTCGGGGTGCTCGGCGAAGAGGGCGACGATGTTGCCGATCGCCGCGATGGTGGTGTCGACGCCGGCGCCGAGGTACTGGTGGATGATGTGGCCCGCCGTGCCCGGCGGGACGGCCCCCCGCGCCTCGGCGTCGAAGATGCCGCGGCCCACGGAGCCCTCGGCCAGGTCCTCGGCCCCGACCTGGGAGCACCAGGCGTAGAGTTCGCCGGCGATGGGGAAGTTCTCGGCCGTGCGCTGGTTCAACGGGCCGAGGACCTGCATGGCCGCCTGCCCCCAGCGCAGCATGTTGTCGCGCACGTGGCCCGTGAAGCCGATCAGGTCCGCGACGACCTCCAGCGGGAACGCCCGGGCGAGGGCGTCGATCGCCTCGAAGGAGCCCTTCTCGGCGAGTTCCGCGACGAGCGCGTCCGCCTTCGCCTCGATCCGCCCCTTCAGGCCGCGCAGCGCACGCGGTGAGAGGTTCTCGGTGAGCGTGGCGCGCAGCCGGGTGTGCACCGGCGGGTCCGACGCGAGCGAGGTACCGGTGAGCGCCTCGTTGGCCATCGGGTTGAACGCGATCGAGGTCGAGGAGAACGACTCCCAGTCCGCGAGCGCGTCGCGGACGGTGTCGTACCGCGTCAGCGCGTAGACGTCGTTCTTCCGCAGGTGGACGACGCTGCCCCGCTCCCGCAGTTCGGCGTGGACGGGGTAGGGGTCGAGCAGGACCTCGTCGGCGAAGAGGTCGATGTCGGAGGTGGGTGGGGTGCTCATGCCCCCAGTGAAGTAGTCGACCCCACATCCATCAAGTGAATGATTTACATGATGTCTCATGCACGGCGTTCATGTTCCGGACCCGCTGTCCGACGCGTCCGACGCGTCCGGCGCGCCGGCCGACGGGCAGCGGACGACGTTCTCCCGCACCCGCACTCGGCGTCTTCCCGTCATTCCCCCATGATCCTCTCAAGCACTCACGAACCGGTCCGTCGCGGCCGGGGAGGGGGAGCGCCGGGTGTTCGGGGGAGCGGCCGCGCTCGCTACGTTCGGTGACGGATCCATCGTCCCGGTGGGCTTCTCGTGGTGCGTGTGCGCCCTTCGGGGTGCGTGCTTCGAGCAGCTCAGGGCGGCGACGAGTCCCGGTCGCCCGGACGGGGCGAAGGGTGACCGGCCGTCCGGGCCGGAACACTCCTTCACTCTCGGTAATTATTTTTTCTTGGTGTTCATTTCATTGACGGTATGTAAACCGAGTGGCTACCGTGACCGCAGCCACGGGGTGCCGCACACCCCACCCTGGACACGTGAGGCAGGCATGAGCGTCAAGAGCAATACGGTGAACACCGTTCTGGGTCCGGTGCCGGCGGGAGAACTGGGCGTCGTGGCGGTCCACGAGGCGCTGCTGTCGGTGGTCCCGGGCGCGGAGCACGCCTACGACGTCACCCTCGACCGCGCCGAGATCTTCGAGACGCTCGCCGCGAAGCTGAAGGACTTCCGTGCCCACGGCGGCGGCACGATCGTCGACAGCACGGGCATGTTCCACGGCCGCGACGTCCGGCTGTACGAGACCCTCGCCCGCACGACCGGCGTGCACATCGTCGCCTCCACGGGCCAGGGCCCGGAGGAGAAGCTCGGCGGCTACTTCCTCACGCCGCAGACCAACCCGCCGACCCCGTGGCCGGCCGAGAAGTTCGCCGGCCTCTTCGCCGCGGAAGTCACCGAGGGCATGGTCGTCCCCCGCGTGGAGCGCCGCGGCGCCGCCGGTCTGGTGGCCACCGTCGCGACCCCCGGAGGCATGACCGCCACCGACGAGAGCCTGTTCCGCGGCGCGGCCCGGGCCGCCCTGAGCACCGGCGTCGCGGTCTCCCTCCGCTACGGCGGCGACGCCGTCCACGACCTCGACGTCGTCCTGGACGAGAAGCTGCCCGCCGACCGCGTCGCCGTCGGCGGGCTCGACCGCAAGGACGCCGTCGCCGCCGGCGCGCCCCTGGGGACCGCCCGCCGCGGCGCCTACGTCGTGCTCGACCACGTGGGCACACAGGACGAGGCCCACCTCACCGACGCCGAGCGCGCGGCCCTGGTCGCCGACCTCGTACGGGGCGGCTTCGGCCACCGGATCCTGCTCTCGAGCAGCGCGACCGGGGTGGCGAAGGGCCACACCGGCAACGACCTCCCCTACAGCCACGTCCTGACCGCCTTCGTCCCGCTCCTGAAGGAGCGGGGGCTCGGCGAGGAGGACGTGCGGCGGATCCTCGTGGACAACCCGCGCGACCTGCTGTCGGTGCGCTGAGCGCGCCGACGCGAACGATCAGCAAGTTTCCTTACTCAAAGGTGAGTGTTGTGTCGAGAGTGAACACGGTCCTGGGGCCGATCCCGGCCGAGGAGCTGGGACTCGTGGCCGTCCACGAGCACATCGGGTACGGCATGCCCGGCTCCGAGCTGGACACGAAGTGGTGGAAGACCCCCGAGCAGCGGTACGAGGAGACCGTCCCGAAGCTGCGCGGGTTCCACGAGTACGGCGGCGGCACCTTCGTCGACGCCACCGGGATCTGCAACGGCCGTGACGTCGACTACTACAAGTCGCTGTCCGCGAAGACCGGCGTGCACATCGTCGCCTGCACCGGCTTCGTCGGCGGCGACACCGCCCTGTACCACTTCGCCAAGGCCGACGTCGACTACCTGACCCGGCAGTTCGTCCACGAGATCACCGTCGGCATCGGCGACACCGGCAGCCTCGCCGGCGTCATCAAGGTCGGCGTGAGCCGCGGCGGCCGCATGACGGACCTGGACAAGCGCATCTACCGCGCCGCGGCCCGCGCCGCGCTCTCCACGGGCGTGCCGATCCTGACCCACCTCGCGATCGACGCCGAGAACGCGATCGCGATCTTCGACGAAGAGGGCCTCCCCCTGGACCGCGTCCTGTTCGGGCACGTCGACGACGGCGTGAACGCCGACAAGACGCGCGACGTCTGGATCGCCGAGCAGGGCGGCCGCATCGGCTTCGACACCTTCGGCTACGAGACCGAACTGCCGGACCCGCCGTTCTGGGCCCGCCCCCGCCAGGAGCGGCTGGACCACTTCCTGCGGTTCATCGGCGACGGCCGGATCAAGCAGGTCCTCGCCTCCGCCGACGCCAACTGCAGCCCGCTGGGCTGGCCGGGCGTCAAGGGCCACACGGTCAACTACCTCTTCGAGGACCTCATCCCCGACCTCCGCGCCGCCGGCCTCGACGAGGCCGCGATCAAGACGATCTTCGTCGACAACCCGGCCGACTTCCTCACCCTCCAGAAGTAGAGAGAACCACCATGCAGACCTCGGACCTGAAGAACCTGAAGATCGCCATCGTCGGAGCGGGGTACGGCGGCGCGGCGGCGGCCAAGGCCCTCAGCCTGCTCGGCGCCCAGGTCGACGTCTACGAGCAGGCGAACCGGATCCGGGAGGTCGGCGCCGGCATCGGTCTGCGGCCCGCCACCATGAACCGGTTCCGCCAGTGGGGGATCTTCGACGCGATCGCGAAGGTGAGCTCACCGAGCGAGTATTTCGAGATCCTCACCGCCACCGGCGACCCGATCATGAAAGAGGCGTGGCCGGCCGACGGCGAGCAGACCCGCACCCACCTGATCCACCGCGGCGACTTCATCGAAGCGCTGCTGGGCGTGCTCCCCGAGGGCATGGTGCACCTCGGCCACAAGCTGGAGACCGTCCAGGACAAGGGCGACAGCTCCGTCCTGACCTTCGCGGGCGGCAGGACCGTCGAGGCCGACCTGGTCGTCGGCGCCGACGGCATCAAGTCGGTGGTGCGGGGACAGCTCTTCAGCGAGCAGGGCCCGGTGTTCTCGGGCGAGCACGCCTACCGCGCGGTCATCCCCGTCGACGCCGCCCACGGCATGGTCGTCGACGACAACCTCCGGATGTACATCGGCAGGGGCACGAAGGTCTACCTGCTGCCGCTGCGCCATCGGGGCCAGGTGTCGTTCGACATCACCGCCCTGTGCCCGGACAGCACCTGGAACCCGCAGGTCACGAAGGACGACATGCTGAGGACCGTGGAGGGCTTCGACGAGCGCCTCGTGGACATCACGCGCGACCTCGACATGGACACCGTGAACGTCCGCGCGGTCTACGACATCGACCCGGTCGACACCTGGCACTCGGACTCCGTCGTTCTCGTGGGCGACGCGGCCCACTCGATGCTGCACCACCAGGGCCAGGGCGCCAACTCGGCCATCGAGGACGCCGGCGCGCTCGCCGACGCCCTGCGGGACGCGGACTCCCTGAAGGAGGCACTGGCCCTGTACCAGGCCACCCGCAAGCCGGTGACCGACGAACTGCAGCGCATCTCGCGCCAGGGCTGGAGCGAGGACGAGATCGACGAGGTCTTCCCCGGCCAGAAGCCCGCCGACGCGTCGAAGGAGTGACCCCCATGCCCCTGCACCCCGAGATCGCCGAGTTCATCGCGAGCCTGCCCGCCCCGCCCGAGGGACCGCTCGACCCGGTCGCCCTGCGCGCCGCGGACGAGGCGCACGTCGCCCCCCTGGAGGAGCGCCTGCCGCTGCACGCCGTCGAGGACGTCACGGCGCGGACCGCTTCGGGCGAGGTCCCGGTGCGGATCTACACGCCGGACGAGGCCGACCGCCACGGCGTGCTCGTCTACTTCCACGGCGGCGCGTTCTTCCTCGGCAGCCTGGAGACGCACGACCACGTCGCGCGCTCGCTGGCGAAGGAGACCGGGCTCAAGGTCGTCTCCGTCGGCTACCGCCTGGCGCCCGAGGCCGCCTTCCCGGCCGGCCTCGACGACTGCCACGCGGTCGTGCGGTGGGTCGCCGAGCAGGGCGAGAGCCTGGCCTGGGACGGCACGACCCTCGCCCTCGCCGGTGACAGCTCCGGCGGCAACTTCGTCGCCGCGGTCGCCGCCCGGGCGCACGACGAGGGCTTCGACCGGATCACCCACCAGATCCTCTACTACCCCTCGCTCGACCTGGACTTCGACACAGGCCGCTACGCCTCGCTGCGGGAGAACGCCGAGGGCTACGGCCTGGAGACGGCGGGGCTGAAGCCCTTCAACGCCTTCTACCTCGACAGCGGCGCCGACCCCGCGGACCCGCGCGTGTCGCCGATCAAGCGGGAGGACCTCAGCGGGCTGCCGCCGGCCCTCGTCGTCACCGCGGAGTACGACCCGATGCGCGACGAGGGCGAACTCTACGGCCGGCGGCTGCGGGAGGCCGGCGTGGAGGCGACGGTGAGCCGGTACGAAGGCGCCAACCACGGGTTCGTCCAGAACTTCTCCTGGATCCCGGAGTACCGGGAGGTCTTCGCCGAGACGCGCGACTTCCTCGGCCGGCACTGACCCGGCCACCCAGGCACCAGCTCAGAAAGAGGGCCATGACGCACGCAGTCGACGTCCATCCCCTGGTCTCGCCATGGGGCCGGTTCGGTCTGTACAGCTTCTTCATCGACGCACCCGAGCCGGCCGTCGTGGACACCGGCATCGCCTCCTCGCCCGCCGAGGGGATGGCTCCCGCGCTCGAGGCGATCGGGCGCCGCATCGAGGACGTGCGCTGGATCCTGCTGACCCACGGTCACATCGACCACGTCGGCGGGGCGCACGCCCTGTGGGAGCTCACCGGCCGGCGCGCCCGGGTGGTGATCCACGAGGCCGACGCGCCGATGCTCCGCTCGCGCCGGGCGCACGTGGAGGAGTACCTCGCCGGACGGGGCCGGTACCTGGGTGATCCGGAAGGGGAGGCGAAGGTGACGGCGGCCGCGGACGCCGTCATCTCCGGCGAGATGGAGCCCGCCCTGCTGGTCGGGGGCGGTGAGACCCTGTCCCTCGGCGGCGGCGTCACCGTCTCGGTGCACTCGGTCCCGGGCCACACGCCCGGATCGGTCGCCTACGTCGTCGACGGGCAGCGGTCGGTGTTCGTCGGCGACGCCGTGCAGGTCCACGGGGCCGCCAACGGCTTCCCCGGCTACACCGACCCGGCCGCCTACCGCACCAGCCTGGAGTACCTGCGCGACGAGGTCCGCCCGCGTCACCTGTACCTCGGGCACCCGTACCGCCGCGCCGACGGCACGCCGTACGGCGTCGAACTCGACGCGGCACAGGCGCGGGAGGCCATCGACCAGAGCCTCGCCGTCGAGGGCCGCGTCGCCGCGGCCGCCCGCCGCTGCCTGGAGGCCGGTCCGCGGGAGACGGAGTCGCCGTACTCCCCGTTCGCCCCCGTGGCCGAGGAGCTCGGCTACACCGGCGACCCCACCCTCGAGCCGTCGCCGTTCTTCACCTCGATGCACGGCTACCGCACGCGCAACCAGAACGTGTAACACAGGAGCTTCGCAGTCATGACTGACCTTCGTACGATCCGGGCGGGCGCGCAGACGATCGCCGTCCGCAAGGACCTCCGGGTGCCGATGCGCGACGGCGTCGAACTCGCCGTGGACGCCTACCACGGCCAGGACGACACACCGCGGCCGGCCCTGGTCGCGATGAGCGCCTACGGCAAGGAACTGCAGGCCCTCGCCCTCACCACGCCGCCGCAGCGCCGCCCCAGCCCGATGTGGGACGGCTGCATCGAGGCGGGCGACATCGCCCGCGTCGTCCAGGAGGGCTACGTCCACGTCATCGGTGACATGCGCGGGACCGGCGACTCCGGCGGCGTCATGATCGGCAACTACAACTTCGGCGGCGTCCCCCAGGGACAGGACCTCCACGACCTCGTCGAGTGGGTCGCGGCCCAGCCGTGGTGCGACGGCAATGTCGGCATGATCGGCATCTCGTACTTCGGCTCCATGCAGGTGCTCGCCGCCGCCGAGCGTCCCCCGCACCTCAAGGCGATCTTCGTCAGCGGCGGCCACTACGACTTCTACGAGACCACCTACCACGGCGGCGTCATGTGGTTCATGCCGCGCGCCGCCCGCGAGGGCCGCGGCGGCGACTCCGGCATCGCGCACACCGACGTGAAGTCCCGCATGCAGGAGGTGTACTCGCCCGAGGAGCTGAGGAAACTCGTCGACGAGCGGCTGAAGGACCCGGACGTGGCGGCCTGGCCGAACCTCGTCCACGTGCTCAAGTACCCGAAGAACCGCGAGTTCTGGTTCGACATCGTGATGAACCCCCTCGACGGCGACTGGTACGAGGAGCGCAACCCGATCAACCTGGCCCGGAACATCGACATCCCGGTCTACCTGCAGATCGACCAGGGCCGGGGCTGGACCGTGGACGGCCACATCGAGCTGTTCGACGTCCTGAAGGGCCCCAAGAAGCTGGACATCGGCTCCTACCCGCCCATGCAGTCGCGCCCCTGGATCGAGGAGCACGACAAGATGTTCCGCTGGTACGAGTACTGGCTCAAGGGCATCGACAACGGCATCATGGACGAGCCGTCCGTGAGCGTCTTCGTGGAGGGCTCGCGCGAGGTGGTCACCGCCGGGCAGTGGCCGCCGAAGGAGATCGCGTACAGGTCGCTCTACCTGCGCCCGCGGCGCACGCTCTCCTTCGAGCCCGAGCTCATGGGCGCCGAGCACGCCGCCCCCGACGGCTTCTACCAGGCGCCGCTCACCGTCACCGACAAGGTGGAGGTGCTGGACTGGCGCACCGAGCCGTTCGAGGAGCCCACCGAGCTGATCGGCACCGGCGCGGCGCACCTGTTCGCCGAGATCGACCAGGACGACACCAACTTCATCCTGCGCCTGTGGGACGAGGCCCCCGGCGGCAAGCGGCAGCTGATCACCACCGGTTACCTCAAGGCCTCCCACCGCGAGCTCGACGAGGAGCGCACCACCGAGGGCAACCCCTACCACCCGCACACCCGCGCGGTGCCGGTGGAGCCCGGGAGGATCGAGGAGTACGTGCTGCGGCTCTACCCGTTCGCCGCCACGTTCCTGCCCGGTCACCGCATGGTGGTGGAGCTGTCGAACGACGAGCCGCTGGCCGACGCGCACAACGCGCTGCTGCCGCCGGACGCCTTCCACCTGCCGGTGGGCCGCCCCGTCACCCACAAGATCTACCGCGACGCCGCGCACCCCTCGCGGCTCGTGCTGCCGTTCACGACGGCCACGGGCTCCGCGCGCGCTCACGCGGGGGAGCGGCCCGGCGGCTCCTGACACGGCCCTCACCACGCCGCCGGGGACCGCCGTCCCCTCCGGCGGCCGGCCTCGCCCCTTCCCCGGCGTTGTGCGGACCCCGGGGGAAGGGGAGCGCGGGAGGACTCGGCCTGTGCGGGAGTCCTCCCGCCGGAGGGCGGCGGGGACGGCCGGGCCGTACCACGGCGGCCCGGCGCGGGACGGCGCCGCCTTCACCCAGCGCCCCTCCCGGGGCCGGGCGCCCCCGTCACCGGCCGTCACCGTCCCCGGCCTCCGCCAGCGCGGCCCGTCCGGCCTCCAGCCGGGCCACCGGGACGCGGAACGGCGAGCAGGAGACGTAGTCCAGTCCCGCGCCGTGGAAGAAGTGGACGGAGTCCGGGTCGCCGCCGTGCTCGCCGCAGACGCCGATCTTCAGGTCCGGCCGTGCGGCGCGGCCCTCGGCGACGGCGATCCCGACCAGCCGGCCGACGCCCTCGCGGTCGAGGGTCTCGAACGGGGAGGCGGGGAAGACGCCCTTGTCGAGGTAGGCGGGGAAGAACTCCGCCTCGACGTCGTCGCGGGAGAAGCCCCAGGCGGTCTGGGTGAGGTCGTTGGTGCCGAAGGAGAAGAAATCGGCCTCCCCGGCGATCCGGCCCGCCGTCAGCGCCGCCCGGGGCAGCTCGATCATGGTGCCGACCGGGCACGTCACCGGGACGCCGGACGCCTCGGACACCTCCGCCAGGACGCGCTCGACCTCAGCGCGGGCGAGGCGCAGCTCCTCGACGGCGCCGACCAGCGGCACCATGATCTCGGCCCGCGGGGAGCCCCCGGCCCCGGTCCGCTCCACCACCGCCTCGGCGAGGGCCCGCACCTGCATTGCGACCAGGCCCGGGACCACGAGGCCCAGGCGCACCCCGCGCAGGCCGAGCATCGGGTTCTCCTCGTGCATCCGGTTCACGGCGTCGAGCAGGGCGGCCTCGTGCGGGTCCGGCCGCTCGCCGCGGGCCTCGGCGGCGGCGATCCGCACCGCCAGGCCGGTGCGGTCGGGCAGGAACTCGTGCAACGGCGGGTCGAGCAGCCGGACGGTGACCGGCAGGCCGTCCATCGCCTCCAGGATGCCGGTGAAGTCCCGGCGCTGCAGGGGGAGCAGGGCGTCGAGGGCACGGTCACGGGTGGCGTCGTCGGGGGCGAGGATCATCTCCTCGACCAGCTTGCGGCGCTCGCCGAGGAACATGTGCTCGGTGCGGCACAGGCCGATGCCCTGCGCGCCGAACCGGCGGGCACGCGCGGCGTCCTCCGGGGTGTCGGCGTTGGCCCGCACCTCCAGCCGCCGGACGCCGTCGGCCGCGCGCAGGACGCGGGCGACCGACGCGACCACGCCCTCGGCCGCCTCACCCGTCTCCAGGTACCGCATGACCGCCGAGTCCACCAGCGGGACGGAGTCCGGGTACACGGCGCCCGAGGTGCCGTCCACGGACAGGACCGTGCCCTCCTCGACGACGGTGCCGTCACGGGTGGTGAAGCACCGCCGCGCGGTGTCGACGGCGAGCTCCTCGGCGCCGCAGACGCAGACCTTGCCCATGCCGCGGGCCACGACGGCCGCGTGGCTGGTCTTGCCGCCGCGGCTGGTGAGCACGGCCTGGGCGGCGACCATGCCGGGCAGGTCGTCCGGGGTGGTCTCCTGCCGGACGAGCACGACCTTCTCGCCGGCCCCGGCGCGCCGCACCGCCTCGGCGGAGTCGAAGACCGCCGCGCCGACCGCGGCACCGGGCGAGGCCGGGATGCCGCGGGCGAGCGGGTCGCCGGTCGCGGAGGTGTCGAACCGCGGGAACATCAGCCGGGCGAGCTCCTCCCCGCTCACCCGGCCCAGCCCCTCCCGCGAGGTGATGAGCCCCTCGTCCGCCAGCTCGGTCGCGAGCGTGAACGCGGCCTCGGCGGTGCGCTTGCCGACCCGGGTCTGCAGCATCCACAGGGTGCCGCGCTCGATGGTGAACTCGATGTCGCACAGGTCGCGGTAGTGCCGCTCCAGGGTCTCCATGTGGTCGAGCAGCCGCCGGTACGACCCGGGGTCCAGGCGCTCCAGCTCGGCCAGGGGCACGGTGTTGCGGATCCCGGCGACGACGTCCTCGCCCTGCGCGTCGGGCAGGTAGTCGCCGTACAGTCCCCGGCGCCCGGTGGCCGGGTCGCGGGTGAAGGCCACGCCGCTGCCGGAGTCGTGGCCGAGGTTGCCGAACACCATGCGCTGCACGGTGACCGCGGTGCCGAGGTCGTCGGGGATGTGCTCGCGCCGCCGGTACAGGCGCGCCCGCTCCCCGTTCCAGGACTCGAACACCGCCAGGACCGCCCGTTGCAGCTGTTCGGCGGGGGACTGGGGGAAGGACTCGCCGGTCTCGCGCCGGATCAGGTCCTTGTACGTCTCCACGAGCCGGGCGAGGTCGCCGGCGTCCAGGTGGACGTCGTCCGGGGCGCCCCGCTCCTCCTTCAGCAGCGTCAGGGCGTCCTCGAACAGGGCGGCGTCGACGCCCATGACCGTGCTGCCGAACATCTGGACCAGACGGCGGTAGGAGTCCCAGGCGAACCGCTCGTTGCCCGACACCTCGGCCAGTCCCGGCACGGAGCCGTCGTTCAGGCCGATGTCCAGGACCGTCTCCATCATCCCGGGCATGGAGACCCGCGCCCCGGAGCGGACGGACAGCAGCAGCGGGTCGTCGGCCTGGCCCAGGCGCCGCCCGGCGGTCTCCTCCAGGGCGGTCAGGTGGCGGGAGACCTCCCGGGACAGCCCCTCGGGCTCCACGCCCGTCGCCAGGTAGGCGCGGCAGGCCTCGGTGGTGACGGTGAAGCCGGGCGGCACGGGCAGTCCCAGCCGGGTCATCTCGGCCAGGTTCGCGCCCTTGCCGCCGAGCAGGCCGGCCATCTCGCGGCCGCCCTCGGCGAAGTCGTACACGTATCGGACCATGACGTCGCACTCCTCAGCTCTGTGCGGCGGCGCGGAGGCCGCCCGGTGGGCGGCGGGCCCCGGCCGGCCCCGAGCGGGTGATCGTCGGTGATGGGGGGGGAGGGGGGACAGGGGCCGACCGGCCCTGGCCGTCCGGCCCCGGACCGGGAAGGATCTCGAACGGGAGGCCGGTGAGGTCCATCATGGGCCACCGGCGCGCACCCGGCACGCAGAGAACAGGAGCATCCCATGGCGGACGGCGAGCAGCCCGGCCCCGACGATCCGGTCCGGGTCTTCCTGCTGGACGACCACGAGGTGGTCCGGCGCGGGGTGCACGACCTGCTGGACGACGAACCGGACATCAGCGTGGTCGGCGAGGCCGCCACCGCCGAGCAGGCCCTCGTCCGGGTCCCCGCCCTGCGCCCCGACGTGGCCGTCCTCGACGTCCGGCTGCCCGACGGGGACGGCGTGAGCGTGTGCCGGGAGCTGCGCTCGGGCATGCCCGGCCTCGCCTGCCTGATGCTGACGTCGTTCGACGACGAGGAGGCCCTGCTGGACTCGGTCATGGCGGGCGCGTCCGGCTACGTGCTGAAGCAGATCCGGGGCTCCGACCTGGTCGCGGCCGTGCGCACGGTGGCCCGGGGCCAGTCGCTGCTCGACCCGGGCGCCACCGCCAGGCTGATGGCCCGGCTGCGCGGCGGCGAGCGGAAGGAAGAGGGGGAGCCGGACGCGCTGGAGGGGCTGACCGACCGGGAGCGGGAGATCCTGGAGCTGATCGGGGAGGGGCTGACCAACCGGCAGATCGGCCGGCGGCTGTACCTGGCCGAGAAGACGGTGAAGAACCACATCTCCCGCATCCTGGCCAAGCTGGGCGTGGAACGCCGCATCCAGGCCGCCGTGATCGCCACCGAGGCCCGGGACCGGCTGCGGCGCAGCGGCCGCTGACGCCGCGCACCCGTGCGCGGGCCGGGCCGGTGGCGCCCGGAGGCGGTTCCGGCGGCTCGGCAGTCGGCGGGCGCACGGCATGCCGGGGCCCGCGGCCGCGGCGGCCGGGCCCGCCCGCACGGCGACGGCGTGGTGCGCGTGCGTGTCGGCACCGGCGGCCCCGGCCCGGGGCCGGCGCCGCGAGGCCGGCCACGTGCCCGGCGACCACCGGGAACGCGGGGCCGAGCGGGCGCGGCAGCCGGGCGGGGGATCCGGAGCGGAGCGGCCCCGCGACGGCGGCACGGCGCTCGTGCGGCGGGCGCCGGTCACGGCGGAGCAGGCACCCGGTCCCGCGGAACGCGGCTTCAGGCCGAGGACCGGCCCCTGGCGCCGTCGCCCAGATGGTCCCGGAACCAGTCGGCGGCGGCCTCGGCGACCTGCTCCAGGGCGCCGGGCTCGGGGAAGAGGTGGGTGGCGCCCGGCACCACGTGGACGGCGTGCTCCGCGCTGAGCGCTTCGGCCGCCCGGTGGTTGAGGTCGAGCACCGTCCCGTCGTCGCCGCCGACGACGAGCAGGACCGGGGCCGTGACCAGGGGGAGCACCGCGTCGGCCAGGTCCGGCCGCCCGCCGCGCGACACGACCGCGGACACCCGCCGCGGCCGCTCGGCCGCGGCCACCAGCGCCGCGGCCGCGCCCGTGCTCGCCCCGAACAGGCCCGCCGGGAGGTCCGCGGTGTCCGGCCGTTGCCCGAGCCAGTCGACGGCGTCCACCAGCCGCCGGGCCAGCAGGGGGATGTCGAAGCGGTACTCGGCGGTCCCGGCGTCCCGGCGTTCCTCGTCCCCGGTCAGCAGGTCCATCAGCAACGTGCCGAACCCGGCCCGGCGCAGCGCTTCGGCGACCGCGCGGTTGCGGGGGCTGAGGCGTGAGCTGCCGCTGCCGTGCGCGAACACCACCACGCCGCGCGCCCCCGCCGGGACCACGAGGTCACCGGCCAGATCCGCCCCTCCCGAGGGAACGCTCACGCTCTCGGAGATCATGCGCCGTCACCTCCTGGGGAAGTCCGTCGCTCCGGCCGGGTACCCGGACCCGGCGGCCTCCCACCCGGACGGGGGGGGGGGGGGGGGGGGGGGGTTGCGGGGGGGGGGGGGGGGGTGTGTTGGGGCCGGAACCGCGGGGATG
>NZ_JBVITR010000002.1:99114-120338 GCF_055574875.1 Streptomyces sp. NPDC034670 | reverse complement strand
GGTAGGGTATGTTTCGCCTTCGTGGTGGGGTCGCGTTCCCTAGATAGCGACAACGCCCCCCCTCACCCCCCCCCCCCCCCCCCCCCCGCCCCCCCCCCCCCCGCCGCGGGCGCCGTGCAATTGGGTGCTGACCCCGATGCCCGCGGGGCCGTGAGCGGGAGAGGGTGGGACGGGAAAACCCTCCGGGGGCGAACATGTGCCCGGTTGTCGTGAAAGGTCGGTGCCGTTTGGTCAGAGAGCGCGACTCACACCCATGGCCGTCCTCGCAGCCGGTGAGGGAGGGACCGGGGCCGGACGCCACGAGCGGCTCGGCGCCGTCCGGCTCCCCGCGCGGCGTGAGGAGCCCCGCCCGCAGGAGGCGCAGGAGGAGGGCCGCTCGCCCCGGCCGCGTGGCCCCCGGCGCACGGGGCTCCGGCCGCTGCCCCCGGCGGGGATCACCGAGCGGGCGGCCGGTCCTCCACGAGCCCGGGGGTCCGGGTCCCGGTGACGCGTACGGCACCGGGGCCGGCCGATGACGCTGACCGAGCTGTACATGGCGCTGCTCGTGGGGGGAGCGGTGCTGCTGGCCAGCATCGCCGCCGCCCGCGCCGCGCACCGCGTCGGGCTGCCCAGCCTGCTGCTGTTCCTGGCCGTGGGCGTGGTCGTCGGCGAGGACGTCATCGGCGTCCGCTTCGACGACGCCGAGCAGGCACAGGCGCTGGCCAACGCCGCGCTGGCGATCATTCTCGTGGAGGGCGGCCTGACCACCCGGTGGTCGAGCGTCCGGCCGGTCGTGGCGCCCGCCGCGGTGCTGGCCACCCTGGGGGTGGGGATCTCCGTCGCGGTCACCGCGGCCGGGGCGCACTGGCTGATGGGCCTGGACTGGCACCTGGCGCTGCTGCTCGGGGCGATCGTCTCCTCCACCGACGCGGCCGCCACCTTCTCGGTGCTGCGCGCCCTCCCCCTGCCGCGGAAGCTCACGGGTCTGGTCGAGGCCGAGTCGGGATTCAACGACGCCCCGACGATCATCCTGGTCACGGTGTTCACCGCGGCCACGACCGACCTGCCCCATCCGGCGCACATCGTCACCAGCGTCGTCTACCAGCTCGTCGTCGGCGGCCTGACGGGCCTGTTCATCGGCCGGATCGGGGTGGCCGCGCTGCGGCGGATCGCCCTGCCCGCCACCGGCCTGTACCCGCTGGCCACCGTGGGGTTCGGCATCACCGCCTTCGCCGCCGCGGGAGTCGTGGGCGCCAGCGGCATCATCGCCGCGTACCTCGCCGGGGTGGTCCTGGGCAACGCCAAGCTCCCCCACCGGGCCGCCACCCGGTCCTTCGCCGAAGGCGCCGGCTGGCTCGCGCAGATCGGGCTGTTCGTCACCCTGGGGCTGCTCGTCGACCCCAGTGAACTGCCCTCGGCCGCACTGCCCGCCGCGGTGGCCGGCCTGGTCCTGCTGCTGGCGGCACGGCCGGTGTCCGTCTTCCTGTGCCTGCTGCCGTTCCGCATGTCCTGGCGGGAGCAGGTCTTCATCTCCTGGGCGGGGCTGCGCGGAGCCGTTCCCATCGTCCTGGCCACCTACCCCGTCGTCGCCGGCGTCGACGGGGCCGGGAACCTGCTCGGCATCGTCTTCGTCCTGGTGGTGCTGTTCACCCTCATCCAGGGCCCCGCCCTGCCGTGGGTGGCCCGGTGGGTCGGCCTGTCCGGCTCCGGGGCGGTGCGCGACGCGCAGGTGGAGAGCGCGCCGCTGGACGTGCTCGACGCGGACCTGCTCACCGTCTCGGTGCCGCCCGGCTCCCGCCTGCACGGGGTGACCGTCCTCGAGCTGCGGCTGCCGCCCCCCACGGTGGTCACCCTCGTCGTCCGTGACGGCACCACCCTGGTGCCCGACGGCGACACCGTCCTGCGCACCGGCGACGAACTCCTGCTGATCACCTCCCGGGACACGCGGGAGGCCGCCGAACGTCGGCTGCGCGCGGTCGGCAGGCGCGGCAGGCTCGCCCGCTGGCTGGGCGAGCACGGCGACGCCGAGGCCGCCGAGACCGTCGGCCGGTGACCCGCCCCCGGGCGGGGACGGCCCCGGGCACCTGACGGCCGCCCGGGGCCGTCCCCGCCCGGGGCGCTCCGTTCCGTGCGGTGGCCGTCCTCCCCGCCGTCCGTGCCCGCCGCTTGCGCGGCGCACCCGCGGGATACGCCCGTCTGCCACATCTTTGCGGTTGATTCCGGCAGCTCCGGGCACCTGTGGAAGTCGATCCGGGGTACACCGCCAGAACCGAGCGGGACGGATCCGTCCCGTGCGGAGGGACCGCGTGGACCGGGAGTCGACGGAGGAGTTGGTGCGGCGGTGCTGTTCCTGCTGGCCGCGCACGGGGTGCTCGCCCTGGCGATCCCCTGGTGGCAGCGACGGCTCGGCCGCGCCGTGTGGCCCCTCGCGGCCCTGGTCCCGCTGGCGGCCGTGGTCTGGGCGGGCACGCGGGCGCCGCGGGTGCTGGACGGCGGCGAGTACCGGGAGACCCTGTCCTGGGCGCCCACGCTCGGGCTGACCGTCGACCTGCGGCTGGACGCCCTGGCCCTGATGATGCTCTGGATCGTCGCCGGTGTCGGCGCGCTGGTGCTGCTGTACTGCCGGTACTACGTCGAGCACGACGCCGGCCGGCTGGCCGCCACGCTGCTGGCCTTCGCGGGCGCGATGGCCGGACTCGTCCTGGCCGACAACCTGTTCGTCCTCTACGTCTTCTGGGAACTGACCACGGTCGCCTCGTTCCTGCTCATCGCCGAACGCGGCGAGGCCGCGGAACAGCGGCGCGCCGCCCGGCAGGCGCTGCTGGTGACCACGGGCGGCGGCCTGGTGATGCTGCTCGGCTTCATCATGCTCGGCCGGGCGGCCGGCACCTACAGCGTCTCGGGCATCCTCGCCGACCCCCCGCGCGGCACGACGGTCTCCGTCGCGGTGGTGCTCGTCCTGATCGGGGCGTTCGCCAAGTCGGCGCAGATGCCGCTGCACGGCTGGCTGCCCGCCGCGATGGTGGCCCCCACCCCGGTGAGCGCCTACCTGCACGCGGCCGCGATGGTCAAGGCGGGCGTCTACCTCATCGCGCGGCTGGCGCCCGCCCTGGCGGACGTGCCCCCGTGGCGGCCGCTGGTGCTCGTCGTCGGCCTGGTCACCATGGTGCTCGCCGCCTGGCGGGCGCTGCGCGCGACCGACCTGAAGATGCTGCTGGCCTACGGCACGGTCAGCGAACTGGGCATGCTCACCGCCCTGCTGGGGGCGGGCACCCGGACCGCGGCGCTGGCCGGGACGGTCATGCTGCTCGCCCACGCGGCGTTCAAGTCCGCGCTGTTCCTGTCGGTCGGCGTCATCGACCACACCACGGGGACCCGCGACATCCGCGAACTGTCGGGCCTCGGCCGCCGCATGCCCGTGCTGTGCGTGGTCGCGACCGTGGCCGTGGCCTCGATGGCCGGCCTGCCGCCGCTGCTCGGGTACCTGGGCAAGGAGGCCGCGGTGGAGGCGTTCCTGCACGGCACGGAACTCGGCGGCCACCTCTGGCTGACGGCGGCGCTCCTGCTCGGCTCCCTGCTGACCGTGGCCTACGGAGCCCGCTTCGTGCAGGGCGCCTTCGGCGGGCCCCCCGGCGACGTGGCGGCCCGCGCCCACCGGCCGGCCCCGGGGTTCGTCGCGCCCGTGGCCGTCCTGTCGGCCGCGACCCTGGTCCTCGGCGTGTGGTACGCGGGCACCGCGGCCCTCACCACGCCCTACGCCGACGCCTATCCGCCGGGCCCGCACGGCTCGTACGAGCTGTCCCTCTGGCACGGCTTCACCGCCGTGTTCGGCCTGTCGATGCTGTCCATCCTCCTCGGTGTCCTGCTCCACCTGGTGCGGGGCGACCGCTGGCGCCTGCCCCGGCTGCCGGACGTGCAGCGCGGGTTCGACCGCGCGATGGCGGCCGTGGACCGGCTGGCCGTGGTCCTGACCGGGCGCACCCAGGTCGGTTCGCTGCCGGTCTACATGACGGTGCTGCTGGTCACCGTGGTGGTGGTGCCGGGTGCGGCGCTGGTGGCCGCGGCGCCCTCCCTGGGCTCGCCGCAGTGGTGGTGGTCGCCGAGCGAACCGTTCCTCGCGGTGATGATGCTGGCGGCCGCGGGGGCGGTGGTCGTCACCCGGCACCGGCTGACCGGCATCCTGCTGTCCGGAGCCGCCGGCTACGGGGTGGCGGTGATCTTCCTGATCCGGGGAGCACCGGACCTGGCGCTCACCCAGTTCCTCGTGGAGACCATGACGCTGGTCGTGGTGGTGCTGGTGCTGCGCCGGATGCCGGCCCGGTTCGAGCCCGGCCGGGCGCGGACCGGCACCCGTGTCGTACGGGTCGTGGCCGCCGCGGCGGTCGGGGTCTTCGTCGCCTGCCTGGCCCTGATGACCTCCTCCGCGCGGGAGATCCCGGCGATCTCCACCGAGTACGTGCACCGGACGCCGGAGACCGGCGCCTACAACATCGTCAACGCGATCATCGTCGAGTTCCGCGCCCTGGACACGCTGGGCGAGATCGCGGTGATCCTGATCGCGGCGGTGGGCGTCGCCAGCCTGGTCAGGACGGGCGGCGCCGGCGCGCTGCGGGAGACCGGCGACCGGGTCGGCGGCCCGTTCCCGACGGCGCGGTGGGACGAGCCCGCGCAGACCTGGCTGCCGGGCGCTCGCGAGCGGTCCGGCGGCGAGCGGTCGGTCCTGCTGGAGGTGGCCACCCGGCTGCTGTTCCCCTCGATCCTGCTGCTCTCGCTCTACCTGCTGTTCTCCGGTCACTACGGCCCCGGCGGAGGGTTCTCCGGCGGCCTGGTGGCGGGGCAGGCGTTCGTGCTGCGGTACCTCGTGGGGGGACGCGCCGACCTGGGAGCCGCCGTACGGGTGCGCGGGAGCGTGATCGCCGGTGCGGGACTGATGCTGGCGGCCTTCGTCGGCCTGCTCCCGCTCGCCTTCGGCGGCGTGCCGCTGGAGAGCGCGGTGGTCACCCTCCGTCCGCCGGTGCTGGGCACGGTGGAGGTCGCGACCAACCTGTTCTTCGACATCGGCGTGTACCTGCTGGTCGTCGGCGTCGTGCTCAGGCTGCTGTCGGCGGTGGGCGTCTCCCTCGACGCCCCCGGGGCCGCGACGGGGGACGAGGACGACGAGGACACCGGCGACGAGGACGACGAGGACACCGGCGACGGGGGCCACGAGGCCGGGCACGGGGCCCGGGGGAAGGAGGAGGGCCGGTGGTGAGCACGATCGACGTGACGCTGTCCGTCGTGGTCGGCGGCCTCTTCGCCGTCGGTTTCTACCTCATGCTCCAGCGCTCGCTGATGCGCATCGTCCTCGGCTTCCTCATCCTCGGCCACGGCACGAACCTGCTGCTCCTGGTCGGCGGAGGCACACCGGGGCTGCCCCCGGTGCTGGGCGACACGCCCCCCGACCCCGACCGGATCGCCGACCCGCTGCCCCAGGCCATGGCGCTGACGTCCATCGTGATCACCTTCGGCCTCACCGCCTTCCTCATGGCGCTGGCCTACCGGTCCTGGTACCTGACCGGCCACGACGAGGTCCCCGACGACCCGGAGGACCGGCGCATCGGCACCATCCGGGAGCGCGCCGACGAGGACCGGGACACCTATCCCGACCCCGAACCCGACTCCGGTCCCGGCGCGGCCCCGGCCGACGACGGCACACAGCAGGGAGGTGACCGATGACGGAGGCGCTGCTGGCCCTGCCCGTCATGCTGCCGGCCATCGGGGCCGGCCTGACCCTGCTCCGCCCGTCCCAGCGCGTGGTGCGGCTCCTGAGCGTCGTCGTCCTGACCCTGGTCCCGGCCGACGCGCTGACGCTGCTCGTGCTCGCCGACACCCACGGCCCGCAGGCCCTGCACGTCGGCGGCTGGGACGCGCCGCTGGGCATCACCCTCGTCGCCGACCGGCTGTCGGCGCTGCTGCTCACCGTGTCGACGCTGGTGACGCTGGCCGTGCTGCTCTTCGCCATGGGGCAGGGCACCGCGGAGGAGGACCGCCGTACGGCCGTGGTCTTCCACCCCGCCTACCTGGTCCTCGTCACGGGTGTGAGCCTGGCGTTCCTCACGGGCGACCTGTTCAACCTCTTCGTCGCCTTCGAGGTGATGCTCGCCGCCTCCTACGTCCTGATCACCATCGACGCCGACGAGAACCGCACCCGCGCGGGCATGACGTACACCATCGTCAGCCTGACCTCGTCCATCCTGTTCATCACCCTGATCGCCCTGGTGTACGCGGCCGCCGGCACCGTCACCCTGGCGCAACTCGGGCCGCGGCTGGCGGAACTGCCCGGCGGACTGCGCGAGACGCTCTCCCTGCTGCTGCTGGTCGTCCTCGGCATCAAGACGGCGATCATCCCGCTCCACCTCTGGCTGCCCGACAGCTATCCCACGGCTCCCGCGCCGATCACCGCGGTGTTCGCCGCGCTGCTGACCAAGGTCGGCGTCTACGCCGTGCTGCGCACCGAGACCCTGCTGTTCCCGCGCGGCAGCGGGTGGATCCTCCTGGCCTGCGCGGCGATCATCACCATGGTCGTGGGCATCCTCGGCGCCATCGCCCAGGACGACGTCAACCGGTTGCTGTCCTTCACCCTGGTCAGCCACATCGGCTTCATGCTGTTCGGCATCGCCCTGTTCGACGTCCGGGGACTGACCGGCACCATCCTCTACATCGTCCACCACATCGTCGTCCAGGCCGGGCTGTTCCTCGCCGCCGGCCTCGCCGTGATCAGGGCGGGAACGGCGTCGCTGCCCCGCATGGCGAAGCGGCCGCCGCCGGGCGTGCTGGTCGCCGTGCTGTTCGCCCTGCCCGCCCTGAGCCTGTCGGGGGTCCCGCCGTTCTCCGGCTTCGTCGCCAAACTGGCCCTGCTCGAGGCCGGGGTCGCCCAGGGCGGCGCGGCCGCCTACAGCCTCGCGGCGGCCGCCCTGCTCACCAGCCTGCTCACCCTCTACGCCATGACGCGGGTGTGGACCACGGCCTTCGCGGGGCAGCCGATGAGCACGGCGCGCGGCGCGTCCGGAAGGCTCGCGTCGTCGGCCACCGAGGCACCCGAACCGAGCCCCGGCGGGGTGCGCGGGGCCCGGCTGATGCTCGTCTCCACGGCCGGCATGGTCCTGACCGGGGTGGCGGTCGCCGTCTTCGCCGGCCCGCTGGCGCGCATCGGCGAGCGGGCCGCCGAGGACCTGCTGCGTCCCGAGGCGTACCGGTCCGTCGTCCTGGGGGAGGAGGAGCGGCGTTGAGCCCCCGTGAGAAGTCCCTCAGGGTCCTGCACCACCTGCCGCTGGTCGTGTGGCTGTGGCTGCTGTGGGTGGTGCTGTGGGGCTCCACCGGCGCGGTCGTGCTCGTCGGCGGACTGCTCGTCGCCCTCCTCGTCGTCGCGCTCTTCCCGCTGCCGTCCGTCCTGCCGGGAGCGGTGCCCCGGCCGCTGTGGATCGGGGCGCTGCTGTTCCACCTGCTGGTCGACCTCATCAGGTCGGGGGCCACCGTCGCCTGGGCGGCCGTCCGGCACGGCGGGAGGACCCGCTCCGCGATCATGGAGGTCCCCCTGCACATCGACGACGACGTGCTGATCACGGTCGTCGCCGAGATCACCACGATCGCCCCCGGCACGGTGGTCATCGAGATCGACCGCCGCCGCAGGCGTCTGTACGTCCACACGCTCCCGATCCGCGACCAGGGGACCGTCGACCGCAGGAGGAAGGAGACGCAGGACCTGGAGCGCAGGGTCGCCCGGTCCGTCGGGCACCGCCACGCCCCGCCCGGGCGCGGGTCACCGGTCGATCCGTCGCAGGTCCCACCGCCGGACGACACACCACCGGACCACCGAGGGGAACGAGGATGACCCACCTGTACGGCGTCACGCTGGGAATCCTGGTCGTGGCCGGACTGCTCACCCTGGTGCGCCTCGTGCACGGGCCGCGCGCCCTGGACCGCATCGTGGCGCTCGACGTCATCGTCACCATGGTCATCGCCGGGACGGCCGTGGGCATGACCCTGCGCGAAGACAGCACCGCCCTGCCCGTGCTCGTGGTCCTCGCCCTGCTGGCCTTCATCGGGTCGGTGACCGCGGCCCACCTCGTCGAGAAGCGGAAGGGCATGCGATGACCGTCCTGCGCGACGTCGTCACCGCCGTCCTGTTCCTCACCGGCGCGTGCTTCTGCCTGCTCGGCGCAGTGGGGCTGCTCCGCTTCCGGGACACCGTGAGCCGTCTGCACGCCGCATCCAAGGCCCAGACCCTGGGCCTGCTGCTCATCCTGGTCGGAGCCGCCGTGCACCGGCCCCTCGGGGACGCCCCGGTGCTCCTGCTCATCGCCCTCTTCCAGCTGTTCAACGCGCCCATCACCAGCCAGATCGTCGGCCGCACCGCCTACCGCACCCACGCGGTCGACCGCCGCCGGCTGTTCGCCGACGAACTCGCGGACCGTCTCGCCCGGGACGGCACCCCCCTGCACGAGCAGGGCGGCCTCACCCCGGACAAGGAGGAGGGGAAGAACCCGGACGACGCGGACCGCTGACGTTTGCGCCGGGGGCCGCACGGAACCCGGCAGACCCCCCGGCGGCGCGCCGCGCGGCCGGGCCGGGCGGGGCACACCGGCGGGAGCGGAAGGGCGAGGGCCGGCATGAAGGTATCCGACTACATCCTCCGGCGGCTGCGCGAGTGGGAGGTGGACCACGTCTTCGCCTACGCGGGCGACGGCATCAACGGCCTGCTGGCGGCGTGGGGACGGGCCGACGACGACCCGAGGTTCATCCAGTCCCGGCACGAGGAGATGTCCGCGTTCCAGGCCGTGGGGTACGCGAAGTTCTCCGGCAGGGCCGGCGTCTGCGCCGCGACCTCCGGGCCGGGCGCGATCCACCTGCTGAACGGGCTGTACGACGCGAAACTCGACCACGTGCCCGTCGTCGCGCTGGTCGGACAGACCGACCGCAGCGCGATGGGCGGCTCGTACCAGCAGGAGGTCGACCTGCAGAGCCTGTACAAGGACGTCGCCTCCGACTTCTGCGAGACGGCGACGGTGCCGGAGCAGCTGCCGAACCTGATCGACCGGGCCTTCCGCACGGCCTACGCCAGGCGGACCGTCACCGCGGTCGTCCTGCCGGGCGACGTGCAGGAACTGGACTACTCCCCGCCGACGCACGCCTTCAAGATGGTGCCCTCCAGCCTGGGCCTCGGGCGCTACGCGCCGGTGCCGGCGGACGAGGACGTCGAGCGGGCCGCCGAGCTGCTGAACGCCGGCGAGAAGGTCGCCGTGCTCATCGGCCAGGGCGCCCGCGGCGCCCGGGCCGAGGTGGAGGAACTGGCGGACGTCCTCGGGGCCGGCGTCGCGAAGGCCCTCCTCGGCAAGGACGTCCTCCCCGACGACCTGCCCCACGTCACCGGCGCCATCGGCCTGCTCGGCACCCGGCCCTCCTACGAGCTGATGCGGGACTGCGACACCCTGCTGGTGATCGGGTCCAGCTTCCCGTACACGCAGTTCCTGCCGGAACTGGACCAGGCCCGCGCGGTGCAGATCGACGTCGACCCGCACATGATCGGCCTGCGCTACCCCTTCGAGGTGAACCTCGTCGGAGACGCGCGCGAGACGCTCCGGCGGCTGCTGCCGCGCCTGCGCCGCAAGGAGGACCGGGCCTGGCGCGAGAAGGTCGAGAAGGACGTCGCCCGCTGGTGGGAGGTCATGCGGCGGCGCGCCGCCGTGGACGCCGACCCGGTCAACCCGGAGTACGTGGTGCACGCCCTCGACGGCAGGCTGCCCGACGACGCGATCGTCACCGCCGACTCCGGTTCCGCCGCCAACTGGTACGCCCGCCACCTGCGGCTGCGCGGGCGGATGCGCGGCTCCCTGTCGGGCACCCTGGCCACCATGGGCCCCGGCGTGCCCTACGCCATCGGCGCGAAGTTCGCGCACCCGGACCGGCCCGCGATCGCCCTCGTCGGGGACGGCGCCATGCAGATGAACGGCATGATGGAGATGGTCACGGCCGCCAAGTACCGGCA
This sequence comes from Streptomyces sp. NPDC034670, assembly GCF_055574875.1. Classification (NCBI taxonomy): domain Bacteria; kingdom Bacillati; phylum Actinomycetota; class Actinomycetes; order Kitasatosporales; family Streptomycetaceae; genus Streptomyces; species Streptomyces sp. NPDC034670. The sequence goes on along the minus strand of NZ_JBVITR010000002.1, from coordinate 110,335 downwards.
CCGGTGGTCCGATCCGCGCCTGGTCGTGGCCGTCCTCAACAACGGGGACCTGAACCAGGTGACCTGGGAGATGCGGGCGATGTCCGGGGCGCCGCAGTTCGAGGAGTCGCAGGCCCTCCCCGACCTGCCGTACGCCGAGATCGCGCGGCGGATCGGCCTGGACGGCGTGCGCGTGGAGGAGCCCGGGCAGGTCGAGGCGGCCTGGGACCGGGCGCTGGCGGCCGACCGGCCCTTCGTCGTCGACTTCCGCACCGACCCGGCCGTGCCGCCGATCCCGCCGCACGCGGAGCTGGACCAGATCGAGGCCGCGGCCCTCGCCGTCCTGCGCGGCGACAGCGACCGCGGCTCCGTGGTCAGGCAGGGGTTCAAGGCCAAGGTGCAGGAGATGCTGCCCGGCAGACGGCACCGCGACGACCGTCCCGGAACCGGTGGCGGCGCCGAGGGCCGTCCGTGAGCCCGTCCGGCGGCCCGGCGTGTCACGCCCCCGGCCGTGGGCACGGAGGGACGATGGGGGAGCGAACGGCCGACGACCGGGCCTGAACGGAGGAACCGGGTGGACCAGTGGGTCACCACCGGACGCAGCGGTGGACGAACCGGAGGCGGCGCCCCCGAGGGCGGGGGGAACGCGTCGCGCGGCCCCGGCCCGGACGTGCGCCGGCGGATCCCGCGCACCGACGCCGTCCTGCGCGACCCGCGCCTGCGGGAGGCGGCCCACCGGCTCGGGACCGGTGCGGTGAAGGCGGCGGTCCACCGGGCGCAGGAGCGGGCGCGCGACGGCGCCGTGGCACCGGAGGCGGTGGCCGACACGGCCGTCGCCCTGCTGCCGCGCTCGGTGAGCGGGCTGCGGCCGGTGATCAACGCCACCGGTGTGGTGCTGCACACCAACCTCGGCCGGGCGCCGCTGTCGGCGGCCGCCCGGCGGGCGGTGCAGGAGGCCGCCGGCCCCACCGACGTCGAACTGGACCTGCGCACCGGGGTGCGGGCCCGCCGGGGCCGCACCGCGCTGGCCGCCCTGCGCGAGCGGGTGCCGTCCGCCGCCGCGGCGCACGTCGTCAACAACGGGGCCGCCGCGCTGGTGCTGGCGGCCACCGCGCTCGCGGCCGGGCGGGAGATCGTCATCAGCCGGGGGGAGATGGTGGAGATCGGCGACGGCTTCCGCCTGCCGGACCTGCTGGTGTCCACCGGCGCCCGGCTGCGCGAGGTGGGGACCACCAACCGCACCACCGCCGCCGACTACGCCGGGGCGATCGGCCCGGAGACGGCCTTCGTGCTGAAGGTGCACCCCTCCAACTTCCGCGTCACCGGGTTCACGCGCGCCGCGGGCGTCGGCGACCTCGCGCCGCTGGGCGTCCCGGTCGTCGTCGACATCGGCTCCGGACTCCTGGCCCCCCATCCGCTGCTGCCCGACGAGCCGGACGCCGAGAGCCAGTTGCGTGCCGGGGCGGCCCTCGTGACGGCGAGCGGCGACAAACTGCTGGGCGGCCCGCAGTGCGGTCTGCTCCTGGGGCGGCAGGAGACGGTCCGCGCCCTGGCCCGGCACCCGCTCGCCCGCGCCCTGCGGGTCGACAAGCTGACCCTGGCCGCCCTGGAGGCGACGCTCACCGGGCCCGCGACCCCGACCGGCGAGGCCCTCGGCGCCGACCCGGGACACCTGCGGCGCCGCGCCGAGCGGCTCGCCGCCTCGCTGGCCGCCGACGGCGTCGACGTACGGGCCGTGGACAGCCGTGCGACGGTGGGCGGGGGCGGGGCGCCCGGCGTGACGCTGCCCAGCGCCGCCCTGTCCCTGCCCGAGCACTGCGCCGCCGCCCTGCGCACCGGGCCGGTCCCCGTGGTGGGGCGGCTGGAGGGCGGGCGGTGCCTGCTCGACCTCAGGGCGGTGCCGGAACAGGACGACGAGCGGCTGGCCGGGGCCGTCCGGTCGGCTGCGGGGAGGTAGGCGGGATGCGGGTGCTGGCCACCGCCGGGCACGTCGACCACGGCAAGTCCGCCCTGGCCCGGGCGCTGACCGGGATGGAACCCGACCGGTTCGAGGAGGAGCGGCGCCGGGGCCTGACCCTGGACCTCGGGTTCGTGTGGACCCGCCTGGACGACCCGGACGACCCGGGCGGCCCGGGCGGCGAACACCTGGCCCTGGTCGACGTGCCGGGTCACGAGCGGTTCGTCGCCACCATGCTGGCCGGTGTGGGGCCCGTCCCCGCCGTGCTGTTCGTGGTCGCCGCCGACCAGGGCTGGCAGGAGCAGTCGCAGGAGCACCTGGAGATCCTGGACGCGCTCGGCGTCCGTCACGCCGTGCTCGCCGTGACCCGCAGCGACCTGGCCGACCCGGAGCCCGTGCGGGCCGACGCCGTCCGCCGCATGGCCGCCACCTCCCTCGGCCGCGTGCCGTCCGTCGCGGTGAGCGCGGTGACCGGCGCGGGGCTGGACGGGCTGCGCCGGGAACTGGCCCTGCTGGCCCGCGCGCTGCCCGTCCCGCCGGCCGACGCGGACGTGCGGCTGTGGCTGGACCGCGCCTTCACCGTGCGCGGTCGCGGCACGGTCGTCACCGGCACCCTGGGCGCGGGCACCCTGCGCGTCGGCGACCGGCTGGTGGCGGGGGACGGCACGACCGGGCTGCGGGTGCGCGGACTGCAGTGCCTGCACGAGGACCGGTCCGCCGTCAGCGGTGTGGCGCGCGTGGCCGTCGACGTCCACGGGGCCCCCGACGGCGTACTGGGCCGGGGCAGGGTGCTGCTGACGCCGGACCGCTGGCTGCTCACCGCGACGACCGACGTCCGGGTGGGCGGAACGCCGGCCGACGAGCTCCCCCGGAGGGTCACCCTGCACCTGGGCACCGCCGCGGTGCCGGTGACGGTCCGGCCGCTCGGGGCGGACACCGCCCGGCTCACCCTGGACCGGGAACTGCCGCTGCGGATCGGCGACCGGGCGGTGCTGCGGGAGCCGGGCGGGAGCCGCGCGCCGTGCGGGGTGACCGTGCTGGACGTCCGGCCGCCCGCCCTGACCCGGCGCGGGGCGGGCCGGGCCAGGGCGGCCGAACTGGCCGGGATGACCGGCCGCCCGGACGGCGCGGCCGAACTGAGGCGGCGCCGGCTCGTCCGCCGCGCGGAGCTCCTGGCGATGGGCGCGGACGCCCCCGTGCCGCCGGTCGCCGGGGACTGGCTGGCCGACCCGGAGCACTGGGCGGCGCTGCGCGGCCGTCTGGGCACCGAGGTGGAACGGCACGCGGCACGGCACCCGATGGACCCCGGCCTGCCCGCCGAGGCCGCCCGGCACCTGCTCGGCCTGCCCGACCGGGCCCTGGTCGACGCGCTCGCCGACCACCCCGGCCCGGTACGGCTGCGCCGTGCCCAGGGGCGGCTGTACGGACCCGGAGGCGACGGCCCCACCCTCCCGCCGCCGGTCCGGGCCGCCGTCGACGCCGTGCGGCGGGAGCTGGAGCGGGCCCCGTTCCGCGCCCCGGAGGCCGACCGGCTGGCCGGACTGGGGCTCGGACGCAAGGAGCTGGCCGCCGCGGTCGCCGCGGGCGCGCTGCTGCGGGTCGGTGACGGCATCGTCCTGCTGCCGGGGGCGGACGTCCGGGCCGCCGCCGTACTGCGCGGCCTCGCGCAGCCGTTCACGCTGAGCGAGGCCCGCAAGGCCCTGGACACCACCCGCCGGGTGGCCGTACCGCTGCTGGAGTTCCTGGACGGGCGGGGCCTGACCGAACGGGTGGACGACCGGCACCGGCGCTGCCGGGCCGGCGCGGGGAGCGGAGGCGGACGGGAATCGAACCCGCCTGCCCGAGATCCTCGGACACCTCGGTTTTGAAGACCGGGAGGGCCACCAGGCACCCACACGCCTCCTCCGCCGCCGCCCAGGCTACCCGCTCCCCCCTCCTCCTCCCGGCCCACACCCCCGACCCGACCCGATCCGATCCGACCAGGAGCAGGCCATGCACTCCCCGACGCACGCACCCGTCCGCCTCACGCAGTTCGCCCACGGCGGCGGCTGCGCCTGCAAGATCCCGCCCGGCGAGCTGGAGGACGTCCTCGGCGGCCTCGCCCGGCCGGTCCCGCCCTCCGGCGACACCCCGCTCCTGGTCGGGCTGGCCACCGGCGACGACGCGGCCGTGGTCGGCCTGCCCGCGCGGGACGGGACCGCGGACCGGGCCGTGATCTCCACCGCCGACTTCTTCACCCCCGTCGTGGACGACGCCTACGACTGGGGCCGCATCGCCGCCGCCAACGCCCTGTCCGACGTGTACGCGATGGGCGGGCGCCCGGTCCTCGCCGTCAACCTCCTGGCCTGGCCCCGGGACGTGCTGCCCTTCGAGCTGGCGCGCGAGGTGCTGCGCGGCGGGCTGGACGTCGCCGCCGAGGCGGGCTGCCACGTCGGGGGCGGGCACAGCGTGGACGACCCGGAGCCCAAGTACGGGATGGCCGTCACCGGCCTGGCGGACCCGGCCCGGCTGCTGCGCAACGACACCGGACGCCCGGGGGTGCCCCTGTCGCTCACCAAGCCCCTCGGGCTGGGAGTCCTGAACAACCGTCACAAGGCCACCGGCGAGCGGTTCGAGCAGGCGGTGGCCACCATGACGGCGCTCAACCGGGACGCCTCGGCCGCCGCCCTGGCCGCCGGGGCCACCTGCGCCACCGACGTCACCGGCTTCGGCCTCCTCGGCCACCTGCACAAGCTCGCCCGCGCCTCGGGCGTGACCGCCGTGGTCGACACCGCCGCCGTGCCCTACCTCGACGGGGCCCGCGAGGCGGTGCGGGACGGCTACGTCAGCGGCGGCACCCGGCGGAACCTGGAGTGGGTGGCGCCGTTCACCGACTTCGGGTCCGCGGACGACGACACCCGCCTGCTCCTGGCCGACGCCCAGACCTCGGGCGGGCTGCTGGTGGCGGGCGAGGTGCCGGGCGCCCCCGTCATCGGGGAACTCGTCCCGAAGGGGGCGCACTCCGTGGTCCTGAGGTGAGCCGGCCGCACGGGCCGGCTCACGGACCGGTGCCGGCGCGCTCGTCGATCCCCGCCCGTTCCCGGCAGCGGCGCACCGGCTCCGGGGCGGCCGGGCCCCGAGGGCGGCGCCCCGGCCGGATGTCCACGGCGAACGCCTTCGCCTCCTGGATCCGCGTGTCGGGGTCCAGCGGCAGGTGCGGCGGCTCGTCGGCCGCGTCGCCCGTGGTGTGGCCGTTCGGGCCCCAGGGGTAGGGGAGTCCCACCTGGTGCGGGGTACGGCCGTGCACGGCCTGCTCGCCGCGCCCGTGCCGCCCCGACCGGGCGACGACCGTTCCGACTCCCGCTGGAGGCACCCCGTGACGACCACCCGCCCGCCGGTCACCCTCGACGACGTCCGCGCCGCGGCGAAGCGCCTGGAAGGCGTCGCACACCGCACGCCGGTCCTGCGCTCGCGCACCCTGGACGCACTCGTCGGTGCCGAGGTCCACCTCAAGTGCGAGAACTTCCAGCGGGTCGGCGCCTTCAAGTTCCGCGGCGCCTACCACGCCGCGTCCCGCCTCGCCCCCGCCCGGCTGTCCCGGGGCATCGCCGCCTACTCCTCCGGCAACCACGCCCAGGCCGTCGCCCTGGCCGCCCGGGAGCTGGGCACCACCGCCGTCATCGTGATGCCCGAGGACGCGCCGCCGTCGAAGCGGGCGGCCACCGAGGGGTACGGCGCCGAGATCGTCACCTACGACCGCTACACCGGCGACCGGGTCGCCGTCGCCCGGGCGCTGGCCGCCGAGCGCGGTCTGACCCTCATCCCTCCCTACGAGCACCCGGACGTCGTCGCCGGACAGGGCACGGCGGCCCTCGAACTGATCGAGGAGGCGGGAGAGCTGGACGCGCTGCTCGCGCCGGTCGGCGGCGGGGGCCTGATCGCCGGAAGCGCCACCGCCGTCAAGGGCCTGTGCCCCGCGGCCCGGGTGATCGGCGTCGAGCCGGAGGCCGGGGACGACACCAGGCGGTCGCTGGAGGCCGGCCGCCGCGTGAGCATCCCGGTCCCGCGCACCATCGCCGACGGCCAGGCCCTGCACACCCCCGGCGAGCTGACCTTCTCCCTCAACCGGCGGCTGCTGGACGGGATCGTGCTGGTCGACGACGACGAGATCAGGGACGCGATGCGGTTCGCCTTCGAGCGCCTGAAGATCGTCCTGGAGCCGAGCGGGGCCACCGCGCTGGCCGCGCTGCTCACCGGCCGCGCGGGCCCCCTCCCGGGCCGGGTCGGGGCGATCCTCTCCGGCGGGAACGTCGATGCCGGGCGTTTCGCGCGGCTGTGCGGACCCGGCGACTGACGCACCGGCCCCCGGCCACCCGGATGGCGTTCCCGCGGGGACGGGCGGACGATGAAGGGGTGGGGCCCGGCCCCCGCCGGTGCCGTTCGGGACGGACGGAGACCGGACCCGCGGTCGTGCGGGCACGACCGGAAGGGAGAAGGGGCATGTTCGAGGTCAAGATGCTGGACAAGCCGGACGAACGACGGGACTTCCCCAGGGGGCACCTCGAAGCCGTCCACATGACGGGGCTGGACTTCGCCGTGGCCACCTTCGAGCCGGGGTGGCGCTGGTCCGAGTCCGTCGGCCCCATCGCGGGCACCGGAAGCTGCCAGGTCCACCACAACGGCTACGTCGTCCGGGGCCGCATGCGCATCCGCATGGACGACGGCGCCGAGGGCGAGGTCGGCCCCGGTGACGTCTTCGTCTGCTCGCCCGGCCACGACGCGTGGGTCGTCGGCGACGAGCAGGTCGTGGTGCACGACTTCGCGGGCGGCATGGCCCAGACGTACGCGAAGGCGGACTGACCGGACCGGAACCTCCGGCCGGGCACGGGAACGGCAGGGTCCGGGCACCCCGCGGGGTGCCCGGACCCTCTCCGGGCGCTCGCCCACCCGTCCGTCACACGGGTGCGGCCACCGCCCGCACCGCCGGGGCGCGCGGCACGCGCCGGGCCGTGGCCAGGCTCGTCCCGAGCGTGACCCCGCCGCGCCGGTCGCGGCGACCGCGGCCCACACGCCGTACATCCGCTCCGGCAGCGCCGCGTCCCCGCGGACCACGGTGAACGGCACGATCCCGGCCGGCTTCAGCGGCGCTGTCCGCCGTTCCGCAGGACGTGGTGACCTTGACCAGGCGCAGCGCCTCGGGGGCGGGTCGCGTGTCGTGGTCGCGTCGTGCCCCGTCGCGCGCCGTCGTCATCTCCTCCGTCCGGCACGTCCCGTGCCCTGCCGAAGACGCTGCGGAGGGGAGGGCCGCGCCCCACGGGGTGCGGAACCCGTGTCCGGGGGCGCGCCCGACGACACCCCCGGCGGGGGGTCACCCGACCAGGACGACCTCCAGCGTGCGCGGGCCGTGCACGCCCTCCACCCGGTCCAGTTCGATGTCGCTGGTCGCCGACGGGCCGGAGATCCAGGTGAGCGGGCGGGCCGGGTCGAGGCGTTCGAGGGCCTGCGGGACGGAGGAGACGACCTGGTCGGGGACGCGGACCACGCAGATGTGGTGGTCGGGGATCAGGGTGATGCGGCGCCGGCCCTGGTCGGGCGAGCCGTCCAGCACGATCGTGCCGGTCTCGGCGACGGCGACCGCGCAGCCCGTGACCACGCTCTCGACCTCGTCCAGTTCGCGCGGCGTGCTCACGGCACGGTCGTGGATCCGGATGGGATCGGCGGCCGACATCCACTCCGGCGGCAGCCCCGGCGGCACGAGCACGTGCCGGGAACCCCGCTCGGCGAGCAACCGCATGATCACGAGGGGCAGTTCGTCGTCGGTGGTCCGGTGCACGACCGCCCGGTAGTCGGCCAGGTTCTCCGCGAGGAGGTCCACCGTCTCCCCGACGGTGCGCCCGCCGTGCTCGCGCAGGTAGTCCCGGGCGACCGCCCGCTCGTACGGGACCGCGTCGCGCGGCGCGTCGGCGAGGGCGCGCCGCACCCGGCCCAGGATCCGTTCCCTGCTGCTCACTCGGTTCCGTCCTTTCCGCCGTTCGTGCGCCGCCACCAGTCCCGGAACGGTTCCGCCGGCACCGCGGGCAGGGCGCGGGTCCCGCTCCACGCCCGGCCGGGGCCCGGCAGGGTGCGCGGATGGAGGCGGCGGGTGCGCGAGGCGAGACGCTGGCCGGCCGCCAGGGCTCCGGGGTGCGTGAACGCCCAGCGGGCCGCGCGCATCGCCGCCCGCTCGGCGGCGTGCCCCTTGGCGGGGCGCAGCACCACCTTGTTGCCGGCCCGGGTGGCCGGGCCGCCCTCCACCACCCGTTCCCGCAGGTGCACCAGCACCTCGGGGATGTCGATGGCGACGGGGCACACCTCGTAGCAGGCCCCGCACAGCGACGAGGCGTACGGCAGGGACGCGTCGATCTCGCTGCCCGTGCCCCGCAGTTGGGGGCTGAGGACGGCGCCGATCGGTCCCGGGTAGACCGAGCCGTACGCGTGGCCGCCGGCCCGCTCGTACACCGGGCACACGTTCAGGCAGGCCGAGCAGCGGATGCAGCGCAGCGCCTGCCGCCCCACCTCGTCGGCGAGGGTGTCGGTGCGGCCGTTGTCCAGCAGGACCAGGTGGAAGCTGCGCGGGCCGTCGCCGTCCGTCGTGCCCGTCCACATCGAGGTGTACGGGTTCATCCGCTCGGCGGTCGAGGAGCGGGGGAGGGTCTGCAGGAACACCTCCAGGTCCCGCCAGGTCGGCACCACCTTCTCGATGCCGACGACCGAGATCAGCGTCTCGGGCAGGGTCAGGCACATCCGCCCGTTGCCCTCGGACTCCACCACCACCAGCGTGCCGGTCTCGGCGACCATGAAGTTGGCGCCGGAGATGCCGACCCTGGCGCGCAGGAACTTCTCCCGCAGGTGCAGCCGCGCCGCCTCGGCGAGTTCGGCGGGCGTGTCCGTGAGCCCTTCCGGGGCGGGGCGGCCCCACGCGCCCATCGCGCGGGCGAAGATCTCCCGGATCTCCCCGCGGTTGCGGTGGATCGCCGGAACCAGGATGTGCGAGGGCCGGTCCCCGCCCAACTGCACGATCAGTTCGGCCAGGTCGGTCTCGTAGGCGCGGATGCCCTCGGCCTCCAGGGCCTCGTTGAGCCCGATCTCCTGCGTGGTCATCGACTTGACCTTGACGACCTCCGACTCGCCGGTCTCCTTGACCAGTCGGGTGACGATCCGGTTCGCCTCGTCGGCGTCGGCGGCCCAGTGCACGGTGCCGCCCGCCGCCGTCACCGACTCCTCCAGCCGCACGAGGTGGTGGTCGAGACGGCGCAGCGTGTGGTCCTTGATGCGCTTGCCCGCCTCCCGCAGTCCGGCCCAGTCGGCCAGCTCCGCGACGGCCTCGGCGCGCTTGGCCCGGATGGTGTGCGTGGCGTGCCGCAGATTGCCGCGCAGGGCGGCATCGCGCACGGCGTCCCGCGCCGCCACCGGGAACGCCGGGTGGGCGGATGGGGGAGACGACGCGGGGGCGGGCGGGGAGGACGCCGTGGGGGCGGGTGGGGGAAACGCGGGCATTCCGACGAACGTTCCGCTCATGGGGCCGGCTCCTCCTCCGTGCTCGCCAGGATCTCCGCGATGTGCACCGGCCGCATGCCGGTCCGCAGCCGCGTCATCGTTCCGCCGAGGTGCATCAGGCAGGAGTTGTCCGCCGCGCACAGCACCTCGGCGCCCGTCGACTCGGCGTTGCGCACCTTGTCGGCGCCCATCGCGGCCGAGACGTCGGAGTTCTTCAGCGCGAAGGTGCCGCCGAAGCCGCAGCACTCCTCCGCGCCCGGCAGTTCGACCAGTTCCAGCCCCCTCACCGCCCGCAGCAGCCGCAGCGGCCGCTCGCCCAGGCCCAGTGCGCGCAGCCCGTGGCAGGTCGGGTGGTAGGTCACCTTGTGCGGGTAGTACGCCCCGACGTCCGTCACCCCCAGCACGTCCACCAGGAACTCGGTGAGCTCGTACGTCTTCGGCACCACCGGTGCCAGCGCCGCCGCGAGGGTGTCGCCCCGGCCCTCCGCCCGGGCCCGCTCGCCCAGCCGCGGGTACAGCTCCCGCACCATCGCCCCGCACGACCCGGACGGCGTCACGATCGCCTCGTGGTCCCGGAAGACCTCGGAGAAGCGCAGGGCCATCGGCTCCGCCTCGCGCCGGTACCCGGTGTTGTAGTGCGCCTGGCCGCAACAGGTCTGCGCCACCGGGAAGTCGACGTCGACGCCGAGCCCGGTGAGGAGTTTCACCACGGCGCGCCCGGTGTCCGGATAGAGCGTGTCGTTGACGCAGGTCAGGAACAGGGCGACACGCATCGCGGCTCCTCGTGCGATCGATCCTCCGATGAAGGCAGGGTAGTGCGGGTGCGGGTGCGGGTGCGGGTGCGGGTGCGGGTGCGGGTGCGGGTGTGGGTGCGGGGGCGTCGCGGTCAGTCCCGGGCGAGCCGGGCCTGCGCCGCCCGCCACCGCCGCGTGCCGCCGCGCGGCTCGTACCGCGTCAGCAGCTGGGTGCGGGCGAGCAGCCGCCGCATCCCGGCGAGGTCGCCGACCAGCCCGTGCGCACGGGCCTGCGCCAGCACGTTGCCCAGCGCCGCCTCCGTCGGCCCGGACACCACCGGCAGCCCGCAGGCGTCGGCGGTCAGCTGACACAGCAGGGCGTTGCGGGCGCCGCCGCCGACGTGCACGACGTCCACCGGCCGCCCGGCGAGCCGCTGCGCGTCCTCCACCGCCCTGCGGTAGGCAGGGGGGCCACCGAGGTCAACGCCCCGCCGGCAGGCCGAGACGGCCCCCTTCCTCGAGTCCCTCGACGGCACCCGGCCCGACGGGGCGATGAAGCCGCTCACCGGGGTCTTCCACCTCGCCTGACCACGGACGGGCCGCCGGACCGGCCCCCTGGCCGGAAAGCGTCCCCGCGAGGCCGTGCCGGTAGTGTGAAGGCCCCGCCGCCCCGTCCGCTTGGAGGTCCTCGCCCGATGGCCCAGCCGGTGGGTATCAAGGACGTCGCCCGCGTCGCCGGAGTCTCCGTCGGCACGGTCTCCAACGTGATCAACCGCCCGGACACGGTCGCCGCCGGAACCCGGGCGCGGGTGCTGTCCGCCATCGACCGGCTCGGTTACGTCCGCAGCGAGTCCGCGCGCCAGCTGCGCGCGGGCCGCAGCCGGATCATGGGCCTGCTCGTCCTCGACATGGGCAACCCCTTCTTCGTCGACGTGGGGGGGGGGGGGGGGGGGGGGGGGGGGGGGGGGGGGGGGGGGGGGGGGGGGGGGGGGGGGGGGAGAGGGAGAAGGGGGGGGGGGGGAAGAGCGGGTCCCTT
>NZ_JBVITR010000002.1:92482-99104 GCF_055574875.1 Streptomyces sp. NPDC034670 | reverse complement strand
CTCCCCCTCCCCCTCCCCCCCCCCCCCCCCCCCCCCCCCCCCTCCCCCCCCCCCCCCCCCCCCCCCCCCCCCCCCCCCCCCCCGGGCCGGCCTCGGCGTGATGGTCTGCAACAGCGCCCAGGACGCGGGCGAGGAGGCCGAATACCTCTCCCTCTTCGCCGAGCAGCGGGTCCGGGGCGTGCTGCTCACACCGGCGGACGCCACCGGCCGCAACATCGCGGCCTTCCGCCGCCACGGCATCCCCTTCGTCCTGGTCGACCGGGTCGCCGAAGGCACCACCGAGTGCTCGGTCTCCGTGGACGACGTGGCGGGCGGCGCGCTGGCCGTGCGGCACCTCGTCGACGCGGGGCACCGCCGCATCGCGTACGTCAGCGGACCGCCCGGCCTGAACCAGGTCCGCGACCGCCGCACCGGCGCCCTGACCGCCCTCGCCGAGGCCGGACTGGGCCCGGACCGCCTGCGCGAGCTGCCCACCGAACGCCCCGACGTCGCCGCGGGGCGGGACGCCGGCGTCCGCCTGCTCGGCCTGACCGACCGCCCCACCGCCGTGTTCTGCGCCAACGACCTGCTCGCCCTCGGCGTGCTCCAGGCGATGTACGCGGCCGGGGTCGGCGTCCCCGACGACCTCGCGATCGTCGGCTACGACGACATCGAGTTCGCCGCCGCGGCGGCCGTCCCCCTCACCTCGGTGCGGCAGCCCGCCGTCACCATGGGCACCATGGCGGCGGAGCTGCTGCTGGAGGAGACGCGGACCGGGGCCGCGGCGAGGCCGCACGAGCACCGGCGGGTCGTCCTCAGTCCCGAACTGGTGGTCCGCCGCTCCAGCCTGTCCGCCCGCTGACCGGCCGCTCCGCAGGGGCGCCGTGGTCCCGGGTCCGCCGGCCGGAGGGGCATGTGCTGGACTGGGGCACGGCCCGACCGTCCGTCCGTCCCGGGAGCCCCGTTGACCGTCAGCTACCGCCAGCCCGGTGTCGTCCTCACCGACCGCCGCTTCACCGTGCCCCTCGACCACGACGACCCCTCGGGGGAGACGATCGGGCTGTACGCGCGCGAGGTCGTCGACGCCGGCAAGGCGGACCGGGACCTGCCGTGGCTGCTGTACCTCCAGGGCGGCCCCGGCTTCGGGGCGAACCGTTTCATCGGAAAGCAGGCCTGGCTCGGCCGGGCCCTGGAGGAGTACCGCGTGCTGCTCCTCGACCAGCGCGGCACCGGCCGCTCCACCCCTGCCAACCGGCAGACGCTCCCGCTGTGCGGCGGCCCCGCCGAGCAGGCCGAGTACCTCACCCGCTTCCGCGCCGACTCCATCGTCCGCGACTGCGAGGCCATCCGCCCCGAGGTCACCGGCGGCGCCCCGTGGACCGTCCTCGGCCAGAGCTTCGGCGGCTTCTGCACCGTCACCTACCTGTCCACCGCCCCCGAGGGCCTGGACACCGCCCTCGTCACCGGCGGACTGCCCTCCCTCGACGCCCACGCCGACGACGTCTACCGGGCCGCCTACCCGCGCGTCGAGCGCAAGGTCGCCGCCCACTACGCCCGCTACCCGCAGGACGTCGAACGCGCCCGCCGCATCGCGGAGCACCTCCTCGCCCACGACGTCGTCCTGCCGAACGGCTACCGGCTCACCGTCGAGGCCTTCCAGTCCCTCGGCATCCTCCTGGGCAGCGGCGACGGCAGCCACCGCCTGCACCACCTGCTGGAGGACGCCTTCGTCCGCACCCCGTCGGGGCCCGAGCTGTCCGACGCGTTCCAGGAGCAGGTGCAGGGCCTGCTCTCGTACGCCGGCCACCCGCTGTACGCGCTCGTCCACGAGGTGATCTACGCCCAGGACGCCCGCCCCACCGCCTGGTCGGCCGAGCGGGTGCGGTCGGAGTTCCCGCGGTTCGACGCGGCCGGGGCGCTCGCCGCCGGTGCGCCGCTGCTCTTCACCGGCGAGACCGTCCACCCCTGGATGTTCGACTGCGACCCCGCGCTGCGGCCGCTGCGCGAGACCGCCGAACTGCTCGCCGCCCGCACCGACTGGACGCCCCTGTACGACCCGGCCCGCCTCGCCGCCAACCGGGTCCCGGTCGCGGCGGCCGTCTACCACGACGACATGTACGTCCACACGCCCCACTCGCTCGAGACCGCCCGCGCGATCCGGGGCCTGCGCACCTGGGTCACCGACGAGTTCGAGCACGACGGCGTCCGGGCCGGCGGCCCCCGCGTCCTGGACCGGCTGCTCGCCCTGGCGCGCGACGAGGTCTGAGCCGGGCGGGACGGACCCCGGTGCGCCGTCGGTGCCGCGGGTTGGGGCCTTTCGTTCGGAACGGACCCCGCGAGCCCGGCCCGATCCCGACCAAAGGCCCTAGGCTGCGGGCATGACCGAGCCGACGATCAGTCAACTCCAGCCCATGCCCGACGACTGGCAGCGCGCTCTGGCCGTGGTGGCCCACCCGGACGACCTCGAGTACGGCTGCTCGGCGGCGATCGCCTCCTGGACCGACGCCGGCCGCGAGGTCGCCTACGTGCTGGCGACCCGCGGCGAGGCGGGCATCGACACCCTGGCGCCGGCGGAGTGCGGCCCGCTCAGGGAGCGGGAGCAGCGGGCGAGCGCGGCGGTGGTCGGCGTGTCGGCGGTGGAGTTCCTGGACCACGCGGACGGGGTGATCGAGTACGGCCCCGCCCTGCGCCGGGACATCGCCGCCGCGATCCGCCGCCACCGGCCCGAACTGGTGATCACCCTGAACCACCGGGACACCTGGGACGGCGCCTACTGGAACACCCCCGACCACGTGGCCGTCGGCCGTGCCGTGCTCGACGCGGCCGGTGACGCCGGCAACCGCTGGATCTTCCCGGAGCTGACCGAGCGGGGCCTCGCGCCGTGGGACGGGGTCCGCTGGGTCGCCGTCGCCGGTTCCGGCACGCCCACGCACGCCGTGGACGCCGCCGGGGGGCTGGAGCGGGCGGTGCGCTCCCTGCTCGAGCACCGCACCTACATCGAGGCGCTGACCGACGAGGACCCGGAGGCCTACGCGCGCGGCCTGCTGACGCGGAGCGCCGAGGAGACGGGCCGGCGGTTCGGCGGCCGGCCCGCGGTCGCCTTCGAACTGTTCCCCCGGGCCACGGTGTGAACCACGTGGACACCGCGAACACCGCGAACGGCGGGGAGCCGCTGGCCGAGCGCTTCGAGGAGCACCGGGGGCGTCTGAGGGCCGTCGCCTACCGCATGCTCGGATCGCTGACCGAGGCGGAGGACGCCGTCCAGGAGGCCTGGCTGAGGCTGGGCCGGACGGACCCCGGCGAGATCGGCAACCTCGGCGGCTGGCTGACCACGGTGACCGGCCGCGTCTGCCTGGACCTGCTGCGGTCGCGCGCCGCGCGCCGCGAGCAGCCGATCGACGAGACCTTCGTCCCCGACCCGGTCGTCAGGCCCCTGCCCCGGTCCGACCCGGAACAGGAGGCGCTGCGCGCCGACGCGGTGAGCATGGCCCTGCTGGTGGTCCTGGACCGGCTGGAGCCCGACGAGCGGCTCGCGTTCGTCCTGCACGACCTGTTCGCCGTGCCCTTCGACGCCATCGCACCGGTCGTGGAACGCACCGCGGCCGCCACCCGGCAGCTCGCCAGCCGGGCCCGCCGCCGGGTCCGGGACGCGACACCCCCCTCCGAGCCCGACCTCGGCCGGCAGAAGGAGGTCCTCGAGGCCTTCAGGGCCGCCGCCCGCGGCGGCGACTTCGAGGCGCTGCTCGCCGTCCTGCATCCGGACGTGGTCCTGCGGGCCGACGCGGGCGCCCTGGTCCGCGGCGCGGCCGGGTCCAAGGCGCTGCGGGGGGCGAGGCCGGTGGCCGAGTCGGCGTTCCTGTTCGCCCGCCACAACGCGGCGGCGCGGATGGCGCTGGTCAACGACGCGATCGGCCTGGTCGGCGTGGTGGGGGGCCGGATCCGGTCGGTCCTGTCCGTCACCGTCGCCGACGGCCGCATCACCGGCCTGTACGTCCTGGCCGACCCGGAGCGGCTGGCCCGCCTGGAGGTGCCGGACGGCGGGGCGTGAACCCGGCCGGCGGACCAGCGCCGGCCGGCCGTTCCGTATGCTGAACGCCATGCGGGAACAGAGGGCCGACCGGTCGGAACTGCGCGGTGACTGCGCACGGTGCTTCGGGCTGTGCTGCGTGGCCCTGCCGTTCACCGCCTCGGCCGACTTCGCGGTGGACAAGGGCGCCGGGACGCCGTGCCGGCACCTGCGGGGCGACCACCGGTGCGGCATCCACGCCCGCCTGCGGCAGGAGGGCTTCACCGGCTGCACGGTCTACGACTGCTTCGGCGCGGGGCAGAAGGTCTCGCAGGTCACCTTCGGGGGACGGGACTGGCGCACCGGTCCGCCGGAGCGGGCCCGCGCCATGTTCGACGTGTTCCCGGTCGTGCGGCAGCTGCACGAGCTGCTGTGGTACCTCACCGAGGCGCTGGCCCTGCCCGCGGCCCGTCCGGTGCACGCCGGGCTGCGCCGGGCGAGGGAGAAGACCGAGCGGCTCACCCGGCAGGCCCCGGAGGAACTGGCCGCGCTGGACGTGGCCGCCCACCGGCAGGACGTCAACGCGCTGCTGCTGAAGGCGAGCGAGCTGGCCCGGGCGGGGGTGCGCGGGCGCCGCGGGGACCGCCGCAACGCCGACCTGGCGGGCGCCCGGCTCAGGGGCGCCGACCTGCGCGGGACCAGTCTGCGCGGCGCCTGCCTCATCGCCGCCGACCTCACCGGGGCGGATCTGCGGGGCGCCGACCTGATCGGCGCCGACCTGCGCGACACCGACCTCACGGACGCCGACCTGACCGGGGCGTTCTTCCTCACCCAGCCCCAGCTCCAGGCGGCCCGGGGGAGCGCCGGCACGAGGCTGCCGGGGTCACTCGCCCGTCCCGCGCACTGGACCGCGGGAGTCTGACGCGGCGTCGCCGCCGGCCCGGCGGCTCCCGGGCACGGCGGGCGCCGTCCGCCGCTCCGGACGCAGCCGCAGTCCCTCCGGCATCAGCGTGAGCCGCTCGGCCACCCGCAGCCGGTAGCCGGGGTCGGGGCGCAGCTCGTAGCGGCGCAGCAGCAGCCCGAGCACCAGGGCCGCCTCGTGCAGGGCGAACTGCCGCCCGACGCAGGCCCGCAGCCCCGTCCCGAACGGCTTGAAGGCGTGCGGCGGGCGGGACCGCACCGCGGGCGCGTCGAAACGGTCCGGGTCGAACCGCTCGGCGTCCGCGCCCCACACCCCGGGGTCCCGGTGCAGCATCGGCGTCAGCACCAGCGTCCACGCGCCGCGCCGCATCGGATGCTCCCCGGCCAGCACCGTGTCCCGCGTGGCCTCCCGGGCGAAGGCGGGCGCCGTCGGCCACAGCCGCAGCGACTCGTCCAGCACCCGGCGGACGTACCGCAGCCTGGCCACCTGCTCGTAGCCGGGCGCCGCCGCGGTGCCCCAGACGCGGTCCACCTCGGCGCGGGCGCGGGCCGCGACGTCCGGATGCCGGGAGAGGTGGTACAGGGCGAAGGAGAGGGCGCCCGAGGTGGTCTCGTGGCCGGCCACCAGGAAGGTGATGACCTGGCGCCGGACGTTCTCGGGCGAGAGCCGCTCGCCGGTCTCCGGGTGGGCGGTGTCCAGCATCCGGTCCAGCAGGTCCCCCTCCCCGCCGCCGTGGGCGCGCCGGGCGCGGACCACCTCGTCGACGATGCGGTTCAGACGGCCGATGTCGGCCGCGTTGCGCCGGCCCGCGCGCCGCAGCAGCAGCGGTGCCAGCGGCGCGGGCACGTTGTTCAGCCGCTGCGCGTACGTCAGGGTGCCCACCATCGCGGTCACGAAGGGGTGCGGCCGGGACCGTTCGAACGAGCCGAAGTCGTACCCGAACCCGGTGCGCGCGATCGTCTCCAGGGTCAGTCTGGTCATGTCGCCGGGCACGTCCACCGTCCGGCCCGCGGCCGCCGCGCGGTCCCAGTGGTCCGTCAGCCGCCCCGCCACGTCCAGCATCATCGTGTGGTAGCCCGCCATGGCCTCGCGGCGGAAGCCGGGGGCCAGCACGTCATGCGCCAGCCGCCAGTGGGGCTCGTGGTTGTAGGCGGTGAACAGCCCGTCGCCCGCCACCGGCCGCAGATTGGCGACGCCCAGCCCGACGTGCTTGGCGAACCGGCTCTCGTCGGCGAGGTCGGCCACCAGACGGGCGCCCCAGGTGAACACGAACTCCTTGCCGAAGGCGTTCCGCCGGAAGATCGGACCCAGGCGGCGCGCGTACTTCAGCGAGTCCTGCACGGGTGTGCTCCGGCTCGCCCCGAGCAGGTCGCCGAGCAGCGGGAGACGGTACGGCGGGTGCGGAATGCGGTGCAGTTCGGGCCAGCCCAGCTCGGCGCTGCGGAATCCTCCCGGCAGCCCCGCGCCCGTCGTCGTCTCCGCCATGCTCGATCCCCTCCGGTCCGGCGAGCGCCCGCGACGTGTCGCACGCGGGTTCAACGGGGCGGTTCAGTCTGGTCCCGCCGCTGAATCGGCGTCAAGTACGGTGCGGGGACGGCCGTGGACCGGGGCGGGCGCTGGGGGCGGCGGTGGGGAGGGGCCCGGAGGACCCAGCCGGGGAGGCCCGAGCATGCCCAGAACTCGGGGGGCCGCCCTCCTCACTCAGCACCGCGTGG
>NZ_JBVITR010000002.1:67129-92472 GCF_055574875.1 Streptomyces sp. NPDC034670 | reverse complement strand
TGTCCTCTCGCTCCGCCCCGCCCCCCCCACCCCCCCCCCCACCCCCCTCCCCCCCCCCCCCCCCCCCCCCCCCCCCCCCCCCCCCCGCGCCGGCGCGGCGGATCCCGGCGGCCCCGGCCGGGGAGCCCGAGTCCGGCCCGGACCTCGGGGCGCGGCCTGACGCCCGCCGCGCCGTGCGCGGCGGGCCTTCACCGCCGCCGTCCGCCCGGAGTGGCCGCGCGGCCCGGAATGAGGCCGGGGGCAGGTGCGCGGCCTGTGCGCCCGCGCCCCGCCCGGCGTCCTCGCGGACCGGGCCGGCCGGGCCGGAAGGTCCCGCGGAGGACGCGTCACCCGGTTGGCGCGCCCCCCGATCTCCGATAACTTAGGCAAGGCTTACCTAAGAGGAGGTTCGGGATGGGTGACGACAGGCAGAGCTGGACGGCCGCGCCGGGCACGGCGGAGCGGGCCCGCTCGGTGCTCGCCGCCGCGTGGTCCTGCGCGGTGACCGCCGAGGGCGCCCGGGAGGAACTCGTCGGCGCGCACACGGTGACCGACGACGGGCGCGTGCTGCTGCACGTGCCCGAGGACAGCGCCCTGTCCGCCGCCGCGCTCTGCGCGCCCCGCGGCGAACCGTCCGCCGTGCTGGAGTTCGCCGACGTCGCCCCCGTCCCGGTCCGCGGCAGGATCCGCGCCCGGCTGTGGCTCGCCGGCCGGTTCCGCGCCGAGGACGGCCGTCTCGTCCTCAAGCCCACGCGGGTGGTGCTGCGCCGGAGGTCCGGCGCGGTGGCCGTCGACCCCGACGAGTTCGCCGCGGCCGCCCCCGACCCCCTCGCCACGGCCGAGGCCCGGCTGCTGACCCATCTCGCCGACTGCCACGCCGACGCGGTCGAACGGCTGACCCGCCTGGTCGACGCCCGCAGCCTGCACGGCGCGGTCCGCGTCCGGCCGCTCGCCGTCGACCGGCACGGGCTGACGCTGCGCGTCGAGCGCGTCCGCACCGACGGCGACGTACGGCTGCCGTTCCACGCCCCCGCCGACGACGTCGCCGAACTCACCGAACGCATGCGCGTGCTGCTCTCCCAGGCGAGCGCCGTGTCCTGCCCCCGCCCCCTGCGGCGGCAGCGCGCGGACCGCGACGGGTGAGGCGAACGGCCCGCCCGCGGACCCCGGCCCGCCGCAGTCCTCGCCCCCGTGGAACACGCTGACGGCGTCCGGCGGCCCCGGCCGGGCGGGCGAACGCGCGCCGCGCCTGCGGGGCTCCGTCACACGGAACGGCGGGCGGCGTCGTGCCGGTTCCGGCGCAGCCGGTCCGGCGCGCGCAGCCGGTCCCGCAGCCGGGTGAGCCGCGGTCGCCGCTCGCGCTGCTGGCGGGTGTGGTGGTCCAGTTCCTCCAGCAGGCGGCGCGCGCGGTGCTCGGTGTCCATCTCGTCCAGGATGCGGTTGACCTCGGTCAGCACCGCGCCGTACAGCTGCCACTGGCGGGGGGAGTGCCGGACGTTCTCGAGGAGGAGCTGGGCCAGCTTGTCGCGGGTGGCGCGGGCCTGCCGCAGCTCGGAGGTGAGCCGCTCCTCCGCCGATTCGGCGCTCGTGCTCACACTGGTGGTCACCAGCACCGCGTAGCTGACCACGGCGTCGGCGATCTCGGACAGCAGCTGCTCGAAGACGGCGCCCGTCTCCGGCTCGAACAGCCGCTCCGGCTCGCGCGCCTTGGTCAGGTCGGTCAGCGAGCGCGCCAGGACCCGCAGCACCACCGTGCAGATCTCCAGCGTGTCCAGTCCGGTGCGCAGCACCACCCGGTGCAGCAGGCCCTCGCGCACCCGCGGATTGAGCCGCAGGCTGTCCTCCGCCTGCCGGAGGTCCGCGTCCACCTCGGAGATGTCGTGGTCCAGGCGGCGGGCCTCGTACAGGCGCTCCGTCGCCCGCTCCGCGGGCGGACGGCCCGCCGCCTCCTCACCGATCCGCAGCATCAACTGCCTCATCCGCCGCGCCAGTTCCTCGATCGACTGGCCGGCCTCCTCCACCCACACCGGCGGGGCCAGCAGCAGGTTGAACCCCATCCCGACGAACGCCCCGATCAGCGTCTCCACGATCCGGGCCCAGGCGAGGTCCCCGTGGGCGGTCACCCCGAGCACCAGCATCGCGCTGATCGCCACCTCGGGAACGAACTCGTCCACGCGCACGAGACGGCCGACCAGGAGCGAGGCCAGGATGAGCAGGCCCAGGCTCCACCAGGTCAGACCCACCAGGAGGCTGAAGAGGATGGCCACGACGACCCCGGCCACCACGGCGTTCACCCGCCGCACCCCGGTGGTGAGCGTGGAGTACAGGGTGACCTGGACGACCAGCAGCGCGGTCAGGGGCGCGGTGAGGGGTGCGGCCTCCGGGCTCAGTCGCACCGCGATCACGTAGGAGACCGTCGCCGCGGCGGTCGAGCGCAGCGTCTGCACGGCCACCGGGTCCCTGCGCTGCTTGACGAACCGTACGGCCGCCGCCGTCCACTCACGTACCTCTTGCATCCCCGGACGGTTCCCCTTCCTCAGAGATATCGAACGTCTTTGTGGCCGAAGGTAGTCGGCCGGAGGACAGCCGGGGCGGCCGGGAACCCGTGCCGGTCCTGGGGGAAACCCCCGGGCGCACCGCGGTTTTCCGCACCCCGGGACGGGGGCGGACCGGATGGTGCGGTGCGGCGCGGCGCGCAAGCCTGGTCCCATGAGACGTCATCGGACCCGAACCGTTCCGGCCATGATCCTCACGTGCGCCACGCTCGGCGCGATGACGGCGGGCGCCGCGGCCGCCCCCGGAGCGCAGGCCGGACCCGCGGCGCCGCCCCCTCCCGCGCCGGTCGTTCCCGCCGCCCCCTCCGGGGAGGCGCCCCCGGCGGTCGTCGCCGCGCTCGACCGCGCCGCGCACCCGCTGCGCTCCGTCGAGCCGGGAGGCGACACCCGCGACCTGCGCCCGCTGGACCGCATGGTCGGCGACGCGCGGGTGGTCGGCCTGGGCGAGGCCACCCACGGCTCGCACGACTTCTTCGCCCTCAAGGACAGGGTCTTCCGCCGGCTCGTCGAGGAGAAGGGGTTCCGCACCTTCGTCCTGGAGGCGCCCTGGAGCACCGGCCTGCGCCTCGACGCGTACGTCGTGCACGGCGAGGGGGACCCCCGGCGCATCATGCGTGAGGAGTTCCAGCGGGACTACCGGTGGTGGAACACCACGGACCACCTGCGGCTCATCGAGTGGATGCGCGCGTACAACGTGCGCCACCCCGACGATCCCGTGCGGTTCGCGGGCGACGACACCGCCTGGACCGGACCCGAACTGTACGACCGGGTCGCCGCGTACGTGGCCGAGCACCGTCCCGGGCTCTCGGCCCGCTTCGCCGCGCTGTACCGGGGACTGCGTCCGACCGTGGCCACCGGGGAGTACATCGAGCGGTACCTGGCCAGGCCGTACGCCGAACGCCGGGAGATGGCGGAGCGCACGGGGGAGGCGCTGCGGCTGCTGCGGGAGCGGAAGCCCGGGGAGGACCGGGAGGCGCACGCCTGGGCGGTGCAGCACGCGCGGGCGATCGACCGGACCGCCCGCCAGTACGCCTTCGACTTCACCTCGCCCGAGCAGATCGCCGAGGCGATGCGCCACCGGGACGAGGCCATGGCCGCCAACGTCCTCTGGTGGCAGCGGCACACCGGCACCCGGGCCGTCGTCTCCGCGCACAACGACCACCTCGGCTACGTCTCCGCGGACCCCGCCCACTACCCGAAGGTGCAGGGGGCGTACCTGCGCGACCGCCTCGGCCCGGGCTACGTCAGCGTCGGTGTGTCCTTCGGCCGGGGCTCGTTCAACGCCACCGGCCCGGACGGCACCGTCCGGCGCTGGACCCTGGGGCCCGCGGAACCGGGGAGCAACGAGCACGCCCTCGACCGGGTCCGCCACCGCGACCACGTGATCGACCTGCGGACCGTGGGCGCACCGGCCGACGCGTGGCTGAGCCGGGCCCGGCCGACCCGGCGGATAGGCACCGACTACCCGGACGGCCCCTACGAGGTCGCCCTGGGCCGCAGCCACGACGTCCTGGTCCACCTCCACGAGGTGCGGGCCGCCCGGCCGCTGGACCGCTAGGGCCTGTCGTTTGGATCACCCTGGCGTCGCGGGGTCTGGTGCGCACATCTGCCGCGTTGTCGTCGGTCGCCGACGCTCCGCGTCGACTCCCTCCTCCGCCTTGCATCTGCACGCACCAGACCCCGCTCGGCTCGACCGAGACGCACCGTCGGCCACAGCCAGGCTGATCCAAACGACAGGCCCTAGCGCCGGGGCGCCGGGGGACGGGCGGACCTATAGCTTGTCGAGGAAGGCGAACAGGTTGCCCCGCAGGCGGGCGACCTGCTCCTCCAGGGTGAGGCTCTCCTCGAAGCGGGGCCCGCTCTCCGGGACCTTCCTGCCGCGCAGGTAGAGGGAGCAGGCGAGATCGGTGCACATGTAGGCGCCGACCGAGTTGCCCTCGCGGCCGGCCGGGCCCGCCTTGCGCGCGGTCATCAGCGAGACGCCGCCGCGCGGATGGGCCGTCAGGCACAGCGAGCACAGGCTGCGGTGCAGGAAGCCGCGCCGGCCGGGCTGGAACCGCATGGCCACCCCGACGAGACGGTCCCCGCGCTCGGTGACGAGGTAGCTCCGGTCGGGCGCGCCCGGATCACGCCAGCCCAGGAAGTCCAGGTCGTCCCAGGGGAGTTCTCCCAGATCGCGCGGGACGGCCAGGCGCTTGGCGTCGCCCTTGGAGCAGTTGATGAACGAGGCGCGGACGTCCTGTTCGGTCAGCGGTTTCATGGGATCTCCGGTGTGGTCCTGCAGAACCTAGAGGGTTTAGGTTTTCGGTCAGGGTAGATTTCCCGCGGGAGGGGAGGCCAACGGTTTTCCGGAAGGTGCCGTGCCGCGGGCGCGGGGCGCCCCGCCGGCGATCCGCTCGCCGGCCCCGTCCCCGGCGCGGCCCGGTGACGCCGGGAAGCGCGGACCCGTTAGTTCACATCATGAAATAAGGGGAGAGGAAAGTCGCGCCCGGCTGCTGCGCGGCGGTATGTTGCAGGCCGGGCAGTGTTCGGGAAGGAGCCGCATGGCGGGGCGGAGCGGGCGCACGGTGCGCGACCTCAGGCGGGCCAACCGCACGGCCGTGCTGCAGCGGCTCTACTTCGACGGCCCGCTCAGCCGCTTCGAACTCGGCCCGGCGACCGGGCTCAGCTCCGGGTCGGTGAGCAACGTCGTCGCCGACCTCGTCGCCGACGGCCTGGTCGAGGAGGCCGGCAGCGTCGACTCCGACGGCGGGCGCCCGCGCACCCTGCTGCGGGTGGCGCCGGGGAGCGGCCACATGATCGGCGTCGACGTGGGCGAGACCCGGGTGCGCGTCGAACTGTTCGACCTGACCCTCACCGAGCTCGCCCGCGCGCAGCGCCCGCTGGAACAGCAGCGCTACGACGTCGAGGTCATCGCCGGCCACATCCGCTCCGGCGTCGCCGAGGTGCTCACCGCCACCGGACTCGCCCCCGAGCGGCTGCTCGGCGTCGGCATCGGCGTCCCCGGCATCGTCGAGCACACCGGTGACCGGGGCGCCGTCGTGCACGGGCAGACCATCGGCTGGGACGCGGTCCCCCTGGAGTCCCTGCTGCGCGGCGGGTCCGCGCTGCCCGGCACGGTGCCCTGCTTCATCGACAACGGGGCCAGGACCCTCGGCCAGGCCGAGATGTGGTTCGGCGCCGGCCGCGGCGCCCGCAACGCCCTCGTGGTGCTCTTCGGCTCCGGCGTCGGCGCCTGCCTCGTCACCCCCGAGGTGGAGCACGGCCGGGCGGTCGAGTGGGGGCACCTGACCGTACGGGTGCGCGGGCGCCGCTGCCGTTGCGGCGCGCTCGGCTGCCTGGAGGCGTACGCCGGTGCCGAATCGCTGCTCGCCCGGTGGCGTGAGGAGGGCGGCGGCGTGCCGGAGGCCGCCGACGAGGAGACGGCGCTGACCGCGATGCTCGCCGCCGCCTACCCGCCCGACGGCACCGCCGCCGACCCGGTGGCCCTCGCCGTGCTGGAGGAGACCGCCGAGTACCTGGGGGCGGGCCTGTCCGACCTGATCAACCTCTTCCAGCCGGAGCGCATCCTCATGGGCGGCTGGGCCGGCCTCCAGCTCGGCTCCCGCTTCCTGCCCGCCGTGCGCAGGCACGCCCTGTCGTACGCGTTGCGCCACCCGGCCGAGAAGGTGACGATCGAGCTGGGCCGCCTGGGACCCGACGCGGTGACCGTCGGTGCCGCGATCCTGCCGCTCGCCGACTTCTTCGCCCGGGGCGGACGGCGCCCCGAACCGAGCCCCCAGGCCCCGCCGCCCGCCTGGCGCACGGCGCTCCGGGAGCGGGTGCCGCGCTGAGGTTTCGCCGGTCACGGCGGAGGTACCCGCGAGGGCCGTCCACGCGCGACGCGTACGAACGAAGGGAGACGCCGTGACCGATCACCGCCTCGAAGGACCGGGTGGGAGCGGTGCGGGCACCCCCCGCGACCTGCCCGACCAGCAGGCCGGCGCCGGCGAGGACCCCTGGGAGGTCGCGCCCGACGCCGCGGAGCGGGAGAGCGAGAGGGCGGCCGGCGAGTCCGCCGAGCCGCCGGAGTCCGACGACGCCGGACCTGACGTCCCCGACACCGACGAGGCCGGCACGGGCCGGCGGGGCGCCCCGCACTCGGCCTCCGGCAACCCGGAGCAGCCCGTGCCGGACGAGCCGTCGGCGTGACCGGCCGACGCGGACACGGGAGGAGAGCGCGAGGGGGCCCGGGCGGCCGGGGCGTCAGCTCGCCCTGCGCCCCCGCAGCGGCTCGGTGGGCGCCCCCGCGCCCTCCCGCATCCCCTGCAGGAACTCCTCCACCACCTCGGTGGCCGTCCGCGTCGGCTGCCAGCCCAGCTCCGCACGGGCCCGCGTGGAGTCCATCAGCGGCAGCCTCAGCACGGCGTCGAACAGGTGCGGGGAGGCGGGCAGCAGGTGCAGCCCCCAGGCGGCGGCGATCGCCGAGCGAGCCGCGGCGCGCGGCAGCCTGACGCGGCGGGTGCCGAGCATCTCGCCGAGCAGTTCCGCGTCGACCGGCGGGTCGGCGGCGAGGTTGTAGGCGTCCCGGGCGTCGGGGGACAGCACCGCCAGCCGGTAGGCGTGGGCCGCGTCGTCGGTGTGCAGCGCCTGCAGCCGCAGCCCCGGGACGTCGGGCAGGAAGGGCAGCAGGTCGGGCCGGGCCAGCGGACCCGGCAGGAAGCGCCCGCCGAAGATGCGGCGCTGCTCGCTCGCCGACTCCCGCTTGAAGAGGAACGCGGGCCGCATCCGCACCACCCGCGTCCCGGGGTGGTCGCGCTCGAACGTGTCCAGGGTCCGCTCCAGGTAGGCCTTCTCCCGGCAGTACGCGGCGTCCGGCCAGCCGTGCGTCGGCCAGGACTCGGTCACCGCGTGGTCCTTCGGGCCGGGCGAGTACGCCCCGACCGACGAGGCGTGCACCAGCACGGGCACCCGCGCCTCCGCCACCGCGTCGAACACCCGGATGCTGCCGAGGACATTGGTGCGCCACGTGGTCGCCGGGTCGTGCGTCGGCTGGA
This sequence comes from Streptomyces sp. NPDC034670, assembly GCF_055574875.1. Classification (NCBI taxonomy): domain Bacteria; kingdom Bacillati; phylum Actinomycetota; class Actinomycetes; order Kitasatosporales; family Streptomycetaceae; genus Streptomyces; species Streptomyces sp. NPDC034670. The sequence continues at coordinate 84,902 of NZ_JBVITR010000002.1, read as the reverse complement.
ACGCCCAGGCGAGATGGATCACCGCGTCGGCGCCCGTGAACTCCTCGACGAGATCGAACCGCCGCGAGGTCAGGTCCACCGCCGACCACTGCGTCTTCGGCGGCGACCACTCGGGGACCCGCCGGGCCAGCCCCCGGACGGAGGCGACCCGCGGCTCCTCCGAGAGCACGCGCACCACGCTGGTCCCGACGTTGCCGGTGGCGCCCGTGACGACGACCCTCATGCCCGTTCCACTGCTCACCTTCGGCTCCTCTCGACCGCGTGCTCCGGCGGAGCGGGCCGGGTACCCCTCCTGCCGCGGGGCAAAAAGGAAGCCCCGGCCGTGACGGGGGGATCACGGCCGGGGCGGTCGAGGGGTGTGGGCGCGGACGGCGGTCGCCTCTCGGCGAAAGGCTCCACAGGGCTTCAGCCGAACGATCGTCCCTGTGGGCGGAAGGTGAGGCCCGGGGACACTGTCCCGTCCGCACCCACGCCTCGTTCAACGGGAGACCGCTCCCGGCTGTTCCGTGGTCCGGCCCCTTTTGGGGTGATGTGCGTCACCCGTCCCGGGTGTCGGGGGCGAGGTCGGCCCAGAGGTTCTCCGCCTGGAGCAGCAGCGTGCCCAGGACGGCCGTCCGCGCGGAGCCCTGCCCGGCCTGTTCGCGCAGCCCCTCCTGGAGCCTCTCGTGGAGCTCCCGCATCACCGTCTCGGTCCGCTCGTCCAGGCGGGGGTCCGGCGGCCCGCCGCCGTCCAGCAGGCCGTCGGCCTCCGCGTGGCAGGCGTCACCGAGCAGGTCCAGCAGGTCGGCGTAGCAGCGCAGGACGGACGCGTCGGGCGGGGCGGGGGTGCGGTTCTCGTCGGCGGCCACCGCCAGGGTGCGGGTGAGCGACATGACGTGCCCGGTGACGCGGCCGAACCGCTCGTCCTCCTCCTCCGGCGGCAGGGCCTTGGCCGGCGCCCGGTGCAGGGCGCGCAGCATCCCCGAGGTCAGCCGCAGGCTCTCCTCGCTCCAGCCGCGCGCCGAGCGCAGCGCGTCCACGCGGTCCTGCAGGCGGACCGAGGCGGCGTGCCGGTCGGCCGCGCTCTTCGCGTCCCACTCGCCCCCGTGCAGGTCCCCGGCGACGTCCCGCAGGACGTCACCCGCCTCCCGGGCGAGCGCCGCCAGGTTCTCCCGCACGTCACGCAGGTGGATCGGCGGCAGGACGAGCGCGTTGACGGCCACGCCGATGAAGGCGCCGAGCGCCGCCTGCCCCAGCCGGTGGCCCACGGCGACGGCGCTCACCGTCCCCGAGGCGATCGTGAACACCGCCGTGGTGGCGGCGTAGATGCCCTGGTCGCCGAAGCGGGGCCAGTTCGACAGCAGCACCAGCAACGGCAGGGACAGGGCGAGGGCGCCCGTCGTGTCGTCGGTGATCGCCTGGGCCCCCGAGGCGACCAGGGCCCCGACGCAGATGGCGGCGAACTGGCGCGTCCCCTGCACCAGCGAGCTGTACACGGTGGCCTGGACCAGGACCAGCGCCACCCAGGGCGCCATCAGGGCCATCGGGTCGTCCAGCCACACCTGCGCCACCAGCCAGGCGAGCAGGGCCGCCGCGGCGGCCTTCAACGACTGGACGAACAGGTCCCGCTCCCGCCCGGGTCCCCGCCGGGCGGCGCGCGCCGCCCGGTGGACGCCCTGCGCCTCCCGCCGTACGGCGTCCGCCACCCGCGACACCGGGTTCGTCCGCCCGGTGTCCTCTCCGAGCCGCACCTCATCCCTCGCGTACGTCATACGCCGCGGGTATCCCGGTCGCGCGGGGCCTCATGCCCCCGTGATCCACGTCCCGGCGCCCTCACGCCAGGGGGCTTCGCGACAGGGACGCCAGGAGGTGGGCCGGGTCGTCGTAGACCGCGTCCGCGCCGGCCTCCACCAGGTCGGCGCGCGGGATGCCGCCGCACAGCACGCCCACGCAGCGCACTCCGGCGCGGCTGCCCGCCCGCATGTCCCACACGGTGTCACCGACGAACACCGCGCGCTCCGCGGGGACCCCGGCGAGCTCCAGGGCGTGCTCGACGGGTTCCGCCGAGGGCTTGCCCTCGGCGACGTCGTCGGCGCTCGCCGTGGCGGTGATCGCCTCGTCCGCGTCGATCGCCCGGCGCAGCGCGCTCAGCTCGGCACCGCCGGCCGAGGTGGCGAGCACGACCTTCCAGCCGTCCCGGTGCAGCCGCCCGAGCAGCCGGCCGGCGTCCGGCAGCGCGGGCAGCCGGTCGAAGTACTGCCCGTACAGCGCCTTGTGCGCGGCGCTCAGCTCCCCGTCGCGGTCCTTGTCCCGGTCCTCGCCCAGCAGATGGGCGACCAGGTCGGAGGAGGGCAGGCCCACGGCCCGGTGGACGGCGTGCATGGGCACCCGGTGGCCCGCCTGCCGGAAGGCCTCCCACCACGCCGTCACGTGCAGGTGGTTGGTGTCGACCAGCGTGCCGTCGACGTCGAATACGGCAGCCCGTTCCATCTGCGGTCCTTTCGTCTCCTCACCGGCCCTCCGGGTACCACATCGGCCGCCGGTCACGCCGGAGGCGCCCTCCGTCCCCGGCCGGGCGCCTCGGCCGGCTCCCCCCCACCGCCTCCCCGTCGCGGACCCCCGGCCCCCCGAGGGGGCGTACGCCCGCACGGCCGAAGCGCGGTTTGTCCGGCGGGCCCCCGGGTACTGCGATGCCTCGTTCCGTCCCGAGCCGACCAGGAGGCCCGCATGTCCGCTCCCACCGACCCCCGCGGCAAGGTCGCCGTGATCACCGGCGCCGACTCCGGCATCGGCCGGGCCACCGCCGTACGCCTGGCCGCCGCGGGCATGGACGTCGGCATCACCTGGCACAGCGACCGCGAGGGCGCCGAGCGGACGGCCGAGGAGGTCAGGGCGCACGGGCGCCGGGCGGAGGCGGCGCAGATGGACCTCACCCGGCTGCCCGCCGCCGCGGACGCCGTGGACGAGCTGGGCGAGCGGCTGGGCCGTATCGACGTGCTGGTCAACAACGCCGGCACGGGCACGATGACGCCCTTCCTCGAGCTGGAGCCGGAGAAGGTCCGGGAGGTCCTCGACGTCGATCTGGTCGGCCCGTTCCTGTGCGGGCAGAAGGCGGCGCGGCACATGATCCGGCAGGGCGACGGGGGCCGCATCGTCAACGTCACCTCCGTCCACGAGCACCAGCCGCGGGTGGGCGCCGCGCCGTACTGCGCGGCCAAGGGCGGCCTGGGGCTGCTCACCCAGGTGATGGCGCTGGAGCTCGCCGAGCACGGCATCACCGTCAACGCGGTCGCCCCGGGCGAGATCGCCACGCCCATGACCGGCCAGGAGGACACCGACCCGCACACCGAGAGCCGCCCCGGCGTCCCGCTCGGGCGGCCCGGCGACGCGCGTGAGGTCGCGGCCGTCATCGCCTTCCTCGCGGGACCGGACTCCTCGTACGTCACCGGCGCGTCCTGGAGCGTGGACGGCGGCATGCTCAGGATGGGCCCGCAGGCCGGCTCGCACCTGACGAGCGACGACTGGCGGCGGCCCTGAGGGGGCGGGGCCCCGCGCGGCGGCCCGGGACGTGCACACCGCGCCCGCGCGGTTTGCGCTCTACCCTCGAGACATGACCGAAAGCGCGAGCCCGCACCTGTCGTTCCCGCGGATCATGGTGCTCGGGGTGCAGCCCGGGAGACCGCCGTTCCGGATCGTGGAGATCGACGGGCAGGTGGTCGGCGAGGCCAGGGCCGTCACCGACGTGCTGCAGGCGGCCGCCGCGTTCGGGATCACGGTGCACGACCTGGACGATCCGGACGTGGTCCGCTGGGTGGGCGGGGACAAGTTCACCTGGACCGTGCACTAGGGCCTTCCGGGTGGGCCGGGCCGGGCTCGCGAGGCCCGGTCCACACGAAGGCCCCCGGGCGGCACCGGACCCGGCCCCGGGCGACGAGGACGTCCGGGGCCGGGTCCGCCGTCACTCCTTAGGCCTGCGCGCGTGCACGGCCCGGCTCAGCCGCCGTCCCACGAGCAGGTAACCGATCAGCGCCCCGGAGGTGTTCAGGATGACGTCGTCGACGTCGAAGGCGCGCCCCGTCACCAGGGCGCCCTGCGCGGTCTCCACCAGCAGCATCACGACGGCGGTCAGCACCAGGACCCGCAGGAACCCGCGGGTGCGCGGTGCGACGACCGGCACGAGGACGCCGAAGGGCACCCCGAGCAGGATGTTGCCGCCCACCTGGCGCACGGCGTCGCGCAGCGCGGGCTGGTCGAGGTAGGCCCGCAGCGAGCGGCCCGGGTGCAGGTTGGTGTGGGTCAGCGCCTCCGAGGCGGGGGAGGGCTGCAGCGTGAGCCGGGCCAGGACCACCGCGAAGGCGACCATGACCACGAAGGCGCACAGCATCGCCAGCAGTCTCAGGGGCAGCGGGAGCGGACGCCGTCCGTCCTCCTCCCCGCCTCCGCGCCCGGACGGTGCGGGACGCCGGTGCGTCAGGGAGCGCGGACGTGGGGCGGCGCGGGCCATGGAATCCTCCAGTCTTCGACTTCTTCGTGTGCCAACCCGGTCACCCGGTCAATCGCCGTAGGTGACCCGTACTTCCTCGAACCCCAGGGAACGCAGCAGGCCTTCGAGCATCTCCGTGGTGTTGGTCTCGGCCCGGGCGGTCAGCCCGCTCTCCTTCGCCGCCTCGCCGATGTGCCGCACCGCGAGCTTCTGCACGGCCTGTTCGCTGCCCGGGTTGTCCGAGAAGAGGTCGCCGAGCCGGTCGAGCAGCCCGCGCTGCTTGGAGACGGCGTAGGAGCGCTCGGGGTCCAGGGCCGGAGTGCCCAGACGGGCGCGGGGCAGCCGCAGCACGGCGGACGTACGGTCCTCGTCGACCCGCACGTCGTCCTCGTCCAGCCCGCCGAGGTCGACGTAGGCGTCCACGGTGCCCGCGCCCACGTACAGCGTGCGGCTGCCGCGGACGGCGTCGGGCAGGAACCTGGCGTCCTTCTCCAGGTCCACCACGACCTGGAAGTTCCCCGAGGCCGCGTCGTAACGGCTGATGTCCCGGACGGACTCCAGCAGCGCGGGGCCGGAGCGGTCCCGGGTCTCCGTGCCGAAGAGGTCCTTCAGGCCCGGCAGCACGCTCAGCCGGATGCCGGCGAACAGCACGGCGAGCAGCAGTACCACCGCGATCAGCGCCTTCCCCCAGCCCGGCACGCGGGCGGGGAGGCGACCGGGGGGATGTGTCATGGCGGCGGCCCTCCTTCCTCCTGTCCGGATGCCCCTCGACGGGCGGCGCAGACAAGGGAGTTGGAGGGAGCCGGCGGCCGGGCGGCGTCGCCGGGGGCACGGGGGGCGCACGCCCCGCACGGCCGGCGCCGAACCGTCGCCGCCGCGCCCGCCGAGGGTGCGGCGCGTCCACGGCGGGTCCGTCAGGGCCCCGTCCGGCGCACCGCCCGCCGAGCGGGGCTCTTGGCCCTCACGCCGGGCCGGACGCTGCTCTGGACTGTGCCAGGGCCGCGTCCAGCGTCGGGAGCGGGGGCAGCAGACGGGCCAGGTCGGTGATCCGCAGCATGCGCAGGGTCAGCGGATGGGCGCAGACCAGGGACAGCCGGCCCTGGGCGGCCGGGACGCGGTGCCGGGCGCGGAACAGCAGGCGCAGGCCCGAGCAGTCGAAGAACTCGACCCGGGTCAGATCGATCACGATCCGGGCGTCCGGGACCGCCGTCGCCGCGTCCAGGTGCGGGACGATCTCCTCGGCCGCGGCGATGTCGATCTCACCGCGGAACTCCAGCACCGTGTGTCCCCGCTCCTGACGAACGCGCAGATGCCGGGTGAGCGGTGCAGGTCCGTACCGCACGACGCCATCTCCTCCAGCCTGCTCCGTGAAGGGGCGGCGCCGGCTCCAACACCGCTTCCCGCCCTGCAAGTTACCCTCGACCGATAGAATTTGAGCATGCTCGATTGACATATGTCTTTGAATTGCGATCGAGTTCTTCCCCCGTTCTCGCGGAACGTGCGCACGGTGCGGGCCCGCGCGCGAGCGGTCCGGCTCCGCCCGTGCGCGGGCCCGGGCGGCGGTCAGTCGACCACCAGGACCAGCTTCCCGGTGGTCCGGCCGGTCTCACCCCGGCGGTGCGCCTCGGCGGCGTCGGCGAGGGGGAACGTGCCGGCGATCGTGGCGCGCAGCTTGTCCGCCTCGACCAGCTCGGCGATCGCCCGCATACCGGTGTGATCGGCGTCCACCAGCATCCGCACCGCCCGGACCCCGAGCCGCCCGGCCTCCTCGTGGAACTCCGGGGACCCCACCGGCAGGATCGACACCACGATCCCGCCCGGGCGCAGCACGCGCAGGGAACGCAGCGCGTAGTCGCCGCCGATCGTGTCCAGCACGACGTCGACGTCCTTCAGCACCTCGGCGAAGTCCGTCTCCCGGTAGTCGACCGGCTCGTCCACGCCGATGCCGCGCAGGAAGTCGTGCTTGCCCGCGCTCGCCGTGCCGATCACGTACGCGCCGCGCGCCTTCGCGATCTGCACGGCCACGTGCCCGACCCCGCCGGCCGCCGCGTGGACCAGCACCCGCTGTCCCGACCGCAGGCCGGCCCGCTCCACCAGGGCCTGCCAGGCGGTGAGCGAGACCAGCGGGAGCGCGCCCGCCCGGACGTGGTCGACACCGGCCGGCTTGCGGACGAAGGCGCGGGCCGGGGCGGTCACGTACTCGGCGTGCGAGCCGTGGCCGAACGGGTAGGGCAGCATGCCGAAGACCTCGTCGCCGGGCTCGAACAGGGCGACGCCGACGCCCACCTCCTCCACCACCCCGGAGACGTCCCAGCCGAGCACGAACGGCGGCTCGCCGAGGAAGCCGCCCGTCTCGCGGTGCTTCCAGTCGGTGGGGTTGACCCCGGCGGCCCGCACCCGGACCAGTACCTCGTTCGGGCGCGGAACCGGACGCGGGAGCCGCATTTCCCTCAGGACCTCGGGACCGCCGAGGACGTCCTGGCCGATGGCGCGCATCGTGTTGTCGTTGCTCATGCCGTTCAGCCTGCCGGACCGGCCGCCGGTCGGACAGTGGGGGGCCGGCCACCCCCCGGCGGACGAGGAACCGGCACGGCACCCCGGACGGGTCGTGGCCCCCGTCCGAAGCGGCGTTCGCTCCTTCCGCGCCGGGCGGGGCGGACACGGCCGTGAGCGCACCGGTTTCACCCGTTCGGGTGAAGCCGGGGGCGTGTCCGGCTGAAGGGCGGCGCCCCCGGCGCCCGTCCGCCCCGGGCGCGCCCCCCGGGGGCGTCGCCGCTGGCCTGCCGCCGCCCGCTCCGACGGCGCGCCGGGCGGAGCGAACACCCTTGAAGGACAAGCCACTTGGGCGCTGTACGAGCGTGTTCCCCGCGGAAGCCCCCGTGCGCGGGACCCGACTGAATCCCGCGAGCGGGGATAGGTGTCACCTACCGGGCGGGGGCAGGAGCGCCCCGCGCCCCGGACCCTGCGGAGGAGACATGGCACTGGTGACTGCGGGCGTCGTGGTGCTCGACTGCGCCGAACCCGAGAAACTCGCCGAGTTCTACAAGGAGCTGCTGGCGGCGGAGGCGGTCGACGCCCACGCCAACCGGGTGGAGGTCCGGACCGCCGACGGCTTCCGCCTCGCCCTGCGCCGTGACGTCAACGCGACCGCGCCGAGCTGGCCCCGCCCCGAGAACTCCCTCCAGGTGCACCTGGAGTTCGTGGTGGACGACCTGGACACGGTGGAACGCCGGATCGTGAGCCTCGGCGGCCGCCCGGTGGACACCGGCGACGCCTTCGGCCCCACGGAGGAGCGCGGCTACTCCGACCCGGCCGGCCACTCCTTCACGGTCCGCCGGGGAGCACCGACGGCACCCAAGCAGGGCTGACCCTCCACCGCGCACGCGACCGCCCCTCCCGCGCCGGTCCCGGAGGACGGCGCGGAAGGGGCGGTCGCGTGCGGCCGGTCGCGGCCGGGTCAGTCGCGGCCGCCCCCGTCGGGGGCCGGCCAGACACCGGTGGAGCGTTCGATGGCCTTGGCGCCCGCACGGTCCACGGCGCTGCGCACCACCGCGAAGATGGCGCCCTGGATCGCCGCGGCCAGCAGGATCTCGCCCCAGCGGCGGTCCCGGTCCAGCGCGTCGGGCGCGTCGTCCTCGTGCCGGATCACCTTCCAGGTCTTCTGGAAGGCGAGGCCCGCCAAAGTACCGCTGGCCCAGCCGAGGGCGAACCCGACGGGCTTGTACGCCAGGGGGAGTTTCTTCTTCTTGCTCTTCTTCGCCACGTGGGTCTCCTTGATCCGTTTGCCTTCGGTGGACGGGGACGGGGCGGTCAGGGACGGCCCCGGCCCGGGATCTCCTCGCCGGCCGGCACCGGCCCCGGCGGGGTCCCGTCCCCGAACGGCCGGCCGCCCAGCTCCTCGCGGTGATGGGGCGTCAGCCAGCCGGACAGGTCGGGGCCGAGCGGCACGACGCCGGACGGGTTGATCCCGGTGTGCACCTGGTAGTAGTGCCGCTTGATGTGGTCGAAGTCGACGGTGTCGCCGAAGCCGGGCGTCTGGTACAGGTCCCGGGCGTACGCCCACAGCACCCGGTCCTCCGTCAGCTTCCACCGGTTGCACTTGAAGTGGCCGTGGTACACGGCGTCGAACCGCACCAGGGTGGTGAACAGGCGGATGTCCGCCTCGGTGAGGGTGTCGCCGACGAGGTACCGCTGCCCCTCCAGCCGGCGCGCCAGCCACTCCAGCCGCCGGAACACGTCCGTGCACGCGGCCTCGTAGTCCTCCTGGCCGGTGGCGAAACCCGCCCGGTACACCCCGTTGTTGACGTCCTGGAAGACGTCCTCCATGACCGAGTCGATCTCGTCGCGCCGCGCCCGCGGGTACAGGTCGGGAGCCCCCTCGCGGTGCAGGGCCGTCCACTCGGTGGCGAGGTCGAGGGTGATCTGCTGGTAGTCGTTGGTGACGAGCCTGCCGCTCGGCACGTCCACGATCGCCGGCACGCTCACCCCGCCCGGGTAGTCCGTCTCCCGCCGGTCGTACGCCTCGCTCAGGTACCGGATGCCGAGGACCGGGTCCCGGCCGTCCGGATCCAGGGTGAAGCGCCAGCTGCGGTCGTCCTGGAGGGGATCGACGACGGCCAGGGACAGCGCGTCCTCGAGTCCGAGCAGCCGCCGGGACACCAGCGCGCGACTCGCCCACGGGCAGGCACGGCTGACGACGAGCCGGTAGCGCCCGGCCTCCACCGGCCATCCGTCCCCGCCGTCGGCGGTGATCCGGTCGGCGAAGTGCGCCTTCGACCGCTTGAACGCCTTCCTGCCGTAGGAGCTGTTGCCGATGCCCCCGTCGTCGCGGGTCATGGTGCTCTCCTCCTCGCCGTGCGGATGTCCCTGTCACCACGTTCCCCGTTTTCGGCGGTCGGCACGGTGTGACCCGGCCCGGCCGGGGCAATCGCCCGACGTGAGTACACGATCGGATCGCAGAACCCGGGTCACCGTGCTGGTGGCGCTCGCGGCCAATCTGGTGATCGCGGCCGCCAAGACCGTCGGAGGACTGGTCGCGGCCTCTCCGGCGCTGCTGTCGGAGGCGGCGCACTCGGTGGCCGACAGCCTGAACGAGGTGTTCCTGCTGGCCGCGTTGCGGCGCAGCCGGCGCCCGGCCGACCGCCGGCACCCCTTCGGATACGGCAAGGAACGGTTCTTCTGGTCGCTGCTCGCCGCCGTCGGGATCTTCGTGATGGGCGGTTGCTTCTCCTTCTACCAGGGCGCCGAGGCGCTCCGCGGCGGAGAGGAGGAGGACCTCGGCGGCTACGTGGCGGGACTGGTCGTGCTCGGTGTGGCCCTCCTCGCCGAGGGCGGCTCGCTGCTGCGGGCCCTGTACCAGGTGCGCGGGCAGGGCGGTACGGTCCGGGCCCTGCGCGACCCGGCGCTGCGCACGGTGGTCGCCGAGGACGGCACCGCGGTGGTGGGCGTCACCCTGGCCATCGCGGGCATGGGGCTGCACATGGCCACCGGACAGGTGGTGTGGGAGGCGGCCGCCTCGCTCGCCATCGGCGCGCTGCTGGTCTACGTGGCCTACCGGCTGGGACGCGAGGCACGCGACCAGCTGATAGGGGAGGCCGCGGACCCGGAGGTGAGCGGGCGGATCCGGGAGCTGCTCCGGGCGCAGCCGGAGATCGACAGCGTGGAGGCCCTGTTCACGATGAAGACGGGCCTCGACACCGTCCTGGTGGCCGCCCGCGTCGATCTGGTGCCCGGCCTGGACAGCGAGCGGGTGGAGGAGGTCTCCGTACGCATCAAGCGGTCCATCGCCGGTCTGGTCCCCGAGGCGGAGCAGGTCTTCCTCGACGTCACCGACCGGCACGCCCCCGACGCGCGGGAGGCGTGGGAGAGCCCCGCCGCGACGGGGGAACGCGGCGGGGCCTGACCCACGCGTGCCCGGCGGCCGGCGCTTCATGCGCGCCCGGTCCCGGAAAGTTCCCCCGGGCCGCCCGGCCGCCCCGCGGCGGTGCGTGCCGGGCGGCCCCTCGCGTCAGGCCCCGTCGTCCGGCTCCAGCACGAACACCGGGATCTCCCGGTCCGTCTTCCTCTGGTAGTCGGCGTACGGGGGGAAGGCCTCGACGGCGCGCTTCCACCACTCGGCCTTCTCGTCCCCGGTGACCTCACGGGCGGTCATGTCCCGCTTCACCGGCCCGTCCTGGAGCTCGGCCCGCGGATCGGCCTTGAGGTTGTGGTACCAGACCGGGTGCTTGGGCGCTCCGCCCAGCGACGCCACGACCGCGTAGCGCCCCTCGTGCTCGACCCGCATCACCGGCGTCTTGCGCAGCTTGCCGCTCCTCGCGCCCCGGCTGGTCAGCACGACGACGGGCCTGCCCGTGTCCCCCAGCGTGGTGCCCTCCGTGCCGCCGGAGCTCTCGTACAGCTCCACCTGTTCGCGCACCCACTGCGTCGGGCTGGGTTCGTACTCGCCCTCGAGAGGCATGGCAACCGTCCCATCGTTGTCGCGTCCTGCGGCCGACTCGATCACACATGCAACACCTCCGCACCCGGAGTTCATCCGAGCCGGGCCACCCGGTCGGTCCCGGGGGCGCCCGGGTCAGGCCGCCCGCAGCAGCAGGACCGCCGCCTCGCGGGCCCGGACCGCGGGCTCCGTGGTGCGCGTGATGCCCGCGGTGACCATCGCGCCCTCGGCCAGCAGGTACAGCTGCCCGGCCACGGCGTCGGGCCGCCCGGCGTCGGCGACGAGGCGGGCGAGGTAGGCGCGGAACGCTCGCTTGTGCGCCCGGACGCGGTCGGCCACACGGGGAGAGGTGGCGCCGAGCTCCCCGTGGGCGTTGACCCAGGCGCAGCCGCGGAAGTCCGGTTCGGCGAACCACTCCTCGAGCCGGTCGAAGACGGCCAGGACGCGCCGCTCCGGGTCCTCGTACCGGTCGACATGGGCGGCGAGCCGCTCGCGCCAGCGTGTGTCGCGCCGCTCCAGGTACGCCTCCACCAGCAGTTCCTTCGAGGGGAAGAGCTGGTAGAGGCGCTTGAGGGAGACCCCGGACGTGCCGCGCACGTCGTCCATGCCGACGGAGTGCACCCCGCGCCCGTAGAACAGCCTCTCCGCGGCGTCCAGTGCCCGTTCGCGGGCGGCTGCGCTGTCCATGGACCGACCACTCCTTGACGTGAGAACGAACGTTCTCCTACGGTAGCAAGCCCGGGGAGAACGCTCGTTCTCCCCGGGTCCTTCCCGGCCCGCCCCTCCCAGGGAGACACCGTGACCGCTCGCCCGCCCCTGCCCCCGTTCACCCGCGAGACCGCCGCGCAGAAGGTCCAGGCCGCCGAGGACGCCTGGAACACCCGCGACCCGCACCGGGTCGCCCTCGCCTACGCGCCGGACTCGGTGTGGCGCAACCGCGACACCTTCGTCACCGGCCGCGACGCGATCGTCGAGCTGCTGACCGCCAAGTGGGAGCGGGAGCGGGAGTACGCGCTGCGCAAGGACCTCTGGGCCTTCGACGGCAACCGCATCGCGGTGCGCTTCCAGTACGAGTGCCGGGACGCCGACGGCCGGTGGTGGCGCTCCTACGGCAACGAACTGTGGGAGTTCGACGAGCACGGCCTGATGACCCGGCGCGAGGCGAGCATCAACGACGTGCCGATCGCGGAGCGGGACCGCCGCATCCTCGGACCGCGCCCCGAGGCGGAGCGGGGCCGCGGCCTTCCGCTCCGGTGACCCGGTCGGGGACCGGGCCCCGCGGGCGCCGGGGGAGCGGCCGGCGCCGCGCCGGGCGCCGCGCGCCGGTGGCCCCTCGGGCCGCTAGGGTTTCCGGGTGACCGAACTGGCCGAGCAACACGGGAAACCCTTCCTCTACGTCGTGGTCTGCGCCGCCGGAGTCGCCGCGGGCGTCAGCAAGCTGATCACCGCCGCGCAGGAGCGGGACTGGGAGGTCGGCGTCATCGCGACCCCGGTCGCCGTGAACGGCTTCTTCGACACCGCCGCCGTCGAGGCGCAGACCGGCCGCCCCGTCAGGTCCGCCTGGCGCACCCCGGGCCAGCCGCGGCCCTTCCCGGCGCCCGACGCCGTGGTGGTCGCGCCCGCCACCTTCAACACCCTCAACAAGTGGGCGGCCGGCATCGCGGACACCCTCGCCCTCGCCACCCTGTGCGAGGCCGCCGGCCTCGGCGTGCCGATCGCCGCCCTGCCGTGCGTGGCCGACGCGCTGGCGGCCCACCCCGCCTACCGGGAGAGCCTGACGCGGCTGCGCGGCATGGGCGTGCGCTTCGGCGACCCCTCCACCGCACCGGCGCAACCGGACGGCGGGCCGCCGGAGTTCGGCTGGGAGCAGGTCCTGGACCTCGTGCGGCGGAGCTGACGCCCGGCCGGCCGAGGACGCCCTACAGCTCGTCCACCAGGGTCATCTCCGCCCAGATGGTCTTGCCGTCGGCGGTGTGCCTGCTGCCCCAGCGCTGGGTGAGCTGCGCGACCAGCAGCAGTCCCCGGCCGCCCTCGTCCCAGGTCTTGGCCCGCCGCAGGTGCGGGGCCGTGTGGTTGGTGTCGGACACCTCGCAGATCAGCGTCGAGGCGTCGTGGATCAGCCGCAGCCGGATCGGCGGAGCCCCGTACCGGATGGCGTTGGTGACCAGCTCGCTCACCACCAGTTCGGCGGTGAACGACGCCTCGGTGAGCGCCCAGTCGGCCAGCTGGTCGAGGACCTGCTTGCGGACGGGGGCGACCAGCGCCGGGTCGGCGGGGACGTCCCAGGTGGCGACCTGGGACGAGGGCAGTCCGTGGGTCCGGGCCAGCAGCAGGGCCACGTCCTCGGGCGTGCCGCCCGGCGGGAGCAGGGTGCCCAGGATCCGGTCGCAGGTCTTGTCGAGCGAGCCGGAGGCCTGCGACAGCGCCTCGCGGAGCAGGGCCTGGCCCACCTCCGCGTCCCGCCCGCAGGACGTGACGAGCCCGTCGGTGTAGAACGCCAGCACCGTCTTCTCGGGCAGCTCGAACTCGGCCGACTCGAACGGCAGCCCGCCCGTGCCCAGCGGCGGGCCGGAGGGCAGGTCGAGCTGCCGGGCCGGACCGCCCGGCGGGATCAGCACCGGCGGGGGGTGCCCCGCCCGCGCCAGGGTGCAGCGCCGCGACACCGGGTCGTACACCGCGTACAGGCAGGTCGCGCCGACCTCCCCGGGGCCGGTGTCGCCGCTCCACTCGTACGCCAGGTGCTGGGCCAGGTCGTTGAGGTGGGTGAGCAGTTCGTCGGGGGCCAGGTCGATGTCGGCGAGGGTGCGCACGGCGGTGCGCAGCCGGCCCATGGTCGCGGAGGCCTGGATGCCCTGGCCGGCGACGTCCCCGACCACCATGGCCACCCGCATCCCGGACAGCGGGATCACGTCGAACCAGTCGCCGCCCACACCGGAGCGCGCGGCCGGCCGGTAGCGGGTGGCCGCCTCCACGGCCGCCGTGCGCGGCAGGGTGCGGGGGAGCAGGCTGCGCTGGAGCGTGAGGGTGGTCTCGCGTTCGCGGGAGTAGCGGCGGGCGTTGTCGATGCAGACGGCGGCGCGCGCGGTGACCTCCTCGGCCAGCAGCACGTCGTCGTGGGTGAAGGGCTCGGGGTGCCGGAAGCGGGTGAAGGCGGCGACGCCGAGGGTGGTGCCGCGCGCCTGGAGCGGGACGGACATCATCGAGTGGACGCCGAACTCCCGGACCTGCCGGGCGTGCGCCTCGTCCACCGCGAGCCACGGGTCGAGGTCGCCGGACTCCCTCGAGGCCACGATGCTGTGGCCGGCGATCAGCGAGTCGGCCTGGGGCGCCGAGGCCGGGTAGACGACCACCTCGCCCACGTGGACGACCGACTCGGGGCTGTCCGGGGTGAGGGAGTGGTGGGCGACCCGCAGCAGCGAGACCGGCGTGGCCGGCGGGCCGGCGAAGTCGCCGCCGGGCTCCTCGGGCTCGAGCAGGTCCACGCTGACGAAGTCGGCGAGCGCGGGCACGCACACCTCCGCCAGCTCCTGCGCCGTACGGGTGACGTCGAGGGTGGTGCCGATGCGGATGCTGGCCTCGTTGACCAGTTGCAGCCGCTCCCGCGCCCGGAACTGCTCGGTGAAGTCGTGGGCCGTGACGCACACGCCCCGCACCCGGCCGGAGTCGTCGGTGAGCGGCGCGAGCCGGGCCAGCCAGGCGTGCGAGTGGTCCTCGCTGGTGGCCTTCATGTGCGTCTGCATGTCGTGCGGCCGGCCGGTGCGCAGCACCCGGCGCAGGTGCCGCTCCAGCTCGGAGTGCTGGGGGCGGCCGCCGATGTCGGTGGGCCTGAGCCCGCGCAGGTGGTCGGGCGGGAGTCCGAGGAGGTCCGCCATGGCGTCGTTGACCCCGCGCAGCCGCAGCCGGTCGTCGAAGACCATGGTGGCGCAGGGCGACTGGAACACCGCCCTTCTGACCAGCGGGTCGTCGGGCAGCGCGTGCTCCGTGATCTTCAGCGGGGTGACGGCGAGCCAGTCACCGGGGCCGCCGTCGGACGGCTGCCGCCGGTGGGCGAGCACCCACACGGTGACGGTGCCGCCGGCGCGGTGCCGCAGCGTGAGCGAGCCGCTCCAGCGCGCGTCCACCGGGAGGCGGGGCGTCCCGGCCCGGTCGGCCAGCAGCTCGGCGGCCGGGCGGCCGACGACCTCCTCGGCCTTGTGCCCGAGCAGCAGGCGCGCGCCCTCGCTCCACCGCGTGAGCGTGCCGTCGGCGGCGATGACGGCCCGGGCCGTCACCGCATCGTCGAACGGGTCGTCCGGCCTCATCGTCGCCACTCCATCGCGCACACTCACCGTGAACCGGTGCACCGCCTGAGTTCCAGCCTAGTGCGTCACGGCCCGGCGCGGAGCGGAACCCCGCCCGGCCGCCGCGCCGTGCGGTTCGGTCCCCCCTGTTGACGGGGTGTCACTCCTGCCACAACCATGGTCCGCGTACGGCAGGTGGGAGCGCTCCCACCACACGTGCGCCCCTTCCCGCGCCACTCCCGCCTCCCCAGAGGAGCCCAGACGTGGACAGACGCAGAACCGCCCTGCTGCCCCTGGCCGGCCTGCTGGCGGCCGCGCTCACCGCGCTGCCCGCCGCACCCGCCGGGGCCGACGAGGCCGAGCAGGTCAGGAACGGCACCTTCGACACCGGCATCGACTCCTGGTGGGCCTCGGCGAACGTCACCGCGGGCCCGTCCGACGGCCGCCTGTGCGCGGACGTCCCCGGCGGCACCGCCAACCGCTGGGACGCCGCCGTCGGGCAGAACGACATCACGCTGGTGAAGGGGGAGTCGTACCGCTTCTCCTTCACCGCGACCGGCTCGCCCGCGGGGCACGCCGTCCGGGCGATCGTCGGCCTGTCGGCGGCCCCGTACGACACCTATTACGAGGTCACCCCGCAGCTCGGTGTCTCCGGCGACACGTACACCTACACCTTCACCTCGCCCGTCGACACCGCCCAGGGCCAGGTCGGCTTCCAGCTCGGCGGCGGCGCCGACCCCTGGCGGTTCTGCGTGGACGACGTGTCCCTGCTCGGCGGGGTCGAGCCCGAGCCGTACGTGCCCGACACCGGGCCCCGGGTCCGCGTCAACCAGGTCGCCTACCTGCCCGCCGGACCGAAGAACGCCACCCTCGTCACCGACGCCGTCGAGCGCCTGCCCTGGGAGCTGAAGGACGCCGCCGGCAAGGTGGTCCGGCGGGGCTGGACCGTGCCGCGGGGCGTGGACGCGTCCTCCGGACAGAACGTCCACTCCCTCGACTTCGGCGCCCACCGGGGGCGCGGCACCGGCTACACGCTCACCGCGGACGGCGAGACCAGCCGGCCCTTCGACATCGACGCGAGCGCCTACGAGCGGCTGCGGCTGGACTCGGCGAAGTACTACTACACCCAGCGCAGCGGCACCCCGATCCGCGACGACCTGCGCCCCGGCTACGGGCGCCCGGCCGGACACGTGGACGTGGCGCCCAACCGGGGCGACGGCGCGGTGCCCTGTCAGCCGGGCGTGTGCGACTACACCCTCGACGTCACCGGCGGCTGGTACGACGCGGGCGACCACGGCAAGTACGTCGTCAACGGCGGCATCAGCACCTGGGAGGTGCTCAGCACCTACGAACGCGCCCGGCACGCCCGCACCGGCGAGGCGGACAAGCTCGGCGACGGCACGCTGGACATCCCGGAGAGCGGCAACAAGGTTCCGGACATCCTCGACGAGGCCCGCTGGGAACTGGAGTTCCTGCTGAAGATGCAGGTGCCCGAGGGCGAGCCGCTGGCCGGCATGGCCCACCACAAGATCCACGACGAGCAGTGGACCGGGCTGCCCCTGCTGCCCAGCGACGACCCGCAGAAGCGGGAACTGCACCCGCCGACCACCGCCGCCACCCTCAACCTCGCGGCCACGGCCGCCCAGGCGGCACGCCTGTACCGGCCCTACGACAGGGAGTTCGCCGCGAAGGCCCTGACGGCCGCGCGCAAGGCCTGGACGGCGGCCCTCGCCCACCCGGAGCGGTACGCCGACCCGGACGACGGCATCGGCGGCGGCGCCTACCCCGACGACGACGTCACCGACGAGTTCTACTGGGCCGCGGCCGAGCTGTACCTCACCACCGGTGAACGGCGGTTCGAGCAGTACGTGCTGAACTCCCCGGTGCACACCGCCGACATCTTCGGCCCGCTCGGCTTCGACTGGGCGCGCACCGCGGCGGCCGGCCGGCTCGACCTCGCGACCGTGCCGAACAAGCTGCCCGGCCGGGACAAGGTCCGCCGCTCCGTGATCCAGGGCGCCGACCGCTACCTGGCCACGCTGAAGGCCCACCCGTACGGCATGCCGTACGCACCGCCCGGTCACGTCTACGACTGGGGCTCCAGCCACCAGATCCTCAACAACGCGGTCGTCCTCGCCACCGCCTACGACCTCACCGGCGCCACGAAGTACCGGGACGGCGCGCTGGAGAGCATGGACTACGTCCTCGGCCGCAACGCGCTGAACATCTCGTACGTCACCGGCTACGGCGAGGTCAGCGCGCACAACCAGCACAGCCGCTGGTACGCCCGCCAGCTCGACCCGGACCTGCCGCACCCGCCGGCCGGCACCCTGTCCGGCGGACCCAACTCCAGCATCCAGGACCCCTACGCCCAGTCCCTGCTCCAGGGCTGCGTCGGCCAGTTCTGCTTCGTCGACGACATCCAGTCCTGGTCCACCAACGAACACACCATCAACTGGAACGCCGCCCTGACCCGCATGGCGTCCTTCGTGGCCGACCAGGGGTAGGGCCGTGGGGGGGGGGGGGGGGGGGGGGGGGGGGGGGGGGGGGGGGGGGGGGGGGGGGGTGTTCTGGCCGCGGAGGGGGGGGGCGAGG
>NZ_JBVITR010000002.1:11972-67119 GCF_055574875.1 Streptomyces sp. NPDC034670 | reverse complement strand
ACTAGCCCCCCCTCCCCCCCCCCCCCCCCCCTCCCCCCCCTCCCCCCCCCCCCCCCCCCCCCCCCCCCCCCCCCCCCCCCCCCCCCCCCCCCCCCCCGCGCCTCTCGGCCGGGCCCGCCCCCACCCCGGGAGGTACCGCTCGGAACATGCCTTGACCTGGGGTTATTTACGTCTCAGTACCCGAGCGGTACCGTGGGGGCATGCCTGCTCTCAATGTGGAGTTCAGCGACCGCGAACTGGAGGACCTGCGGCAGATCGCCAAGGAGCGCGGCACGTCCATGAAGGCGCTCGTGCGGGAGGCGGCCGCGGCCGACATAGCCCGCCACCGGGCGCTGCAGGAGGGCGCGGAGGCGTTCCGCCGGTTCTTCGCGTCCCACGCCGACGAGTTCGCCGCCGCGTTCCCGGACGACGAGCCCCCCGCCAAGGGCGAGGGACGGGCCGCCTGACCGATGGCCCCCGTCCTGCACATCGACGTGCCCTGGCTGCTCCAGCGGCACGAGGAGGTCCTTCCGGACCAGCCCAGCATCAACGACTTCTCCGCGCTGGTCGCCGCCGTCGCCCGGCACCGCGTCGACCCGCCCCGCCTCGGCGTCGACTCCGATCCGGCCTGGCGGGCCGCGGCCCTGCTGCACACCCTCGCCGTGCTCCGGCCGCTGCCGTCGGCCAACGCCCGCTTCGCCTGCGCCACGGCGGTGGCGTACATGTTCGTCAGCGGCGTCGGCATCGACCCGCCCTACGGCGCCCTCGTCGACCTCGCACGCGATCTGATGTCCGGCACGACGGACGTCTACGGCGCGGCGGACCGGCTGCGGTCCTGGCAGATCTGAGGGGATTCCGAGGGCGGGGGAACAGGGCCGGCGGCCGTGCGCGGGGGAGCCGCCGGCCTGCGCGGTGACCTCAGGGGAGAGCCGGGACCAGTCGACCACGCCCCGGTGCGCGCCGGGAGCGTGCGCGGCCCACCCGGTGGGTGTGCGCGGTTCGCACGGGGCGCGAAAGGCCCCCGGCGCGCTCGCGCGCCCCTTTTGCCGCACCGGATGTGAGCGAGGGAAAACCCGGGCCGAAAGCCGGTGCGCGGGGGCACGGACCCCCCTTCCCTTTCTGACTTTCTGTCAACGCGCAGATCTTGCTCAACCGCCTTGTTGCTCCCGCGCGGGTTGTGCGAGAGTGAGCCACCCGTGCGGGGGGTAAAGCCGGGGCGCGCGCCAAGCCGATGAACCGGGCCCGATTCACCGTCGGTGAATTCGCCCCCGCCGCGCCAAAGAGGTATAAACCATTCGGCCTCCCTTTTCGGCGTCGGAACATCTGCGTCACTGCGCGTGGGAAAGGAACCATCTCAGTGCCCACCCCCCACCCCCCTCGACCTCCGTACCCCCCACCCGGCGGGGACCCGGGGGAGTCCGACGAACGTCTCGCCGCCCGGTTGCGAGGCCGTCCGGAGGGCGAGGCCGCCCGCGCCGTCGCGCTGCTGACGGCGCGGCACTGGCAGTCCGCGCACGACTACGCGGCCGTCTGCCTCGCCTCGTCCGGACAGACCGCGGCGATGGTCACCGGAGCCGCCCTGCACCGGGTCCTGGACCGGGTCGCCCTGGGCGAACCGGCCGTCGCGCTGCGTCCGGCGCTCCTGGCGGCCGTGCGGGACACGGTCCGGGAGTGGGCCGCCGACGACCGAATAGCCGATGTTCTGCCCGTGCTGCGGAAACCGGCGGGTGGACGCGGTATGCGCACGGCGGCGACCATGACGCCGGAAAATCGCGCCCTCGCCCAGCGGGCATTCCGCTCCCTGCCCGCGGACGCGCGCTGTTTGCTGTGGCACGTCGAGGTCGAGGCGGAGCCCATTTCCGTCCCGGCCGGTCTGCTCGGCATGGATCCCGATCTCGCGTCGGGCGCACTCGAACGGGCACGTGACACATTCCGTCGCGGATGTGTCCACGCCCATCAGGAACTGTCACCGACGAAGGACTGCCGCTTCTACAACCGCCTCCTCGACGTCCCCATCCGCCGGGGCGGGGCCCTGCTGCCGGACGTCCGGCAGCATCTGGCGGAGTGCCGTCACTGCCGGAACGCGGCGGAGCAACTCAGCCACTTCGAGGGCGGGCTGGGCACGCTGCTGGCCGAGGCGGTCCTCGGCTGGGGCGCCCGGCGCTACCTCGACTCACGTCCCGGCCGCGCGGCGGCGGGCCCCCGCGGTGGCCGCGCGGGCCGCCGCGGTCGGCGCGGCGGCGGGCCCTCCGGCGGCAGCCGTCACCGGCACCGCCTGCTGTCCCGGATCCCCGTCCCGGACCGTCTCACGGGCATCGCCCTCCCGGATCCGGTGCGTTCCACCCGCACGCTCCTCACCGGCCTCGGCGCCGTCTCCGCCGGGGTGCTGGTGAGCGTGCTCATCGCCGGGTCCTCCACACCGGACGGCGGCGCCGCCGACCCGACCGGCGCCACCGGGATGGCGGGCGGCAGGGCCGCCGTGCCGTCGGCGTCCCCGCCCGGGGCCGCCGGACTCCCCAGGGCGCCGGAGCGCACCCGGCTGCGCAACGTCGCCTCCGGCCTGTGCCTCGACACCCGGGCCGAGCCCCGGGACGGCGTCGGCGCCCGGCTGGCGGAGTGCTCCGCGCAGTGGACCCAGCAGTGGACCTACGAGGACGACGGGCGGCTGCGCAGCGTGGCCGACCCCGGCCTGTGCCTGGACTCGCACAAGGACGCCGGCGTGGTCGTCCTCGGCGCCTGCCCCGACCAGGGCGACCGGCGGGGCGACGACGTGCGCTACGACCTCACCGGACAGGGGGAGCTGCTGCCCCGCTGGGACGGACAGCTGGCCCTCACCCCGGCCGCCCTCGACGCGAACGCCGACATCGTCGTCAAGGTGCGCAGCCGGACCGCGGACCAGCGCTGGGCGGCCGAGCCGGTGCGGTCGGCCGGGGGTTCCCTGTCAATCAGCGGCACCGGGGCCCCGGCCGCGCGGCACGCGGAGCTGACCCGCCCGGTGATGTGAGCCGTCCCCCGCCGGGGCGGGAGGAGCCCCCTCCCGCCCCGGCGGCCCGCACCGGGCGGATCAGGCGGGCTCCTCCACGAGGTCGGCGGGACCGACCGTGTCCGGTGCGGCGTGTCCCGACAGGGCGAGGGTGAGGTCCAGCTCGGCGAGCAGGCAGCGGATCACGTGCTCCACGCCCGCCTGCCCGTCGAGTCCCAGCCCGTACACGTACGGCCGGCCCAGCAGCACCGCCCGCGCGCCGAGCGCGAGGGCCTTGAAGACGTCGTCGCCGGTGCGCACCCCGCTGTCGAACAGCACGGTGAGCCGGTCGCCGACGGCCCGGGCCACGCGGGGCAGCGCGTCCGCCGCCGCGACCGATCCGGCCACCTGGCGGCCGCCGTGGTTGGACACCACCACGCCGTCCATCCCGGCGTCGGCGGCGCGGCGGGCGTCGTCCGGGTGCAGCACGCCCTTGAGGACGATCGGGCCGTCCCAGTTCTCCCGGAGGAAAGCCAGGTCCGGCCAGGTCTTGGCCGGGTCGGCGAACATGCCGACGAAGTGCATCACCGCCGCGTTCGGGTCCTCGTGCACCGGCTTGGCCAGTCCCGCCCGGAAGGCCGGGTCCGAGAAGTAGTTGGCGGTGCCCACCCCGTGCAGGAACGGCAGGTACGCCTGGTCCAGGTCGCGCGGCCGCCAGGACAGCAGGGGAGTGTCCAGGGTGACGACGAGCACCGTGAACCCGGCGGCCCTCGCCCGCTCCAGGAAGCTCCGGGCCACCTCCGGGTCCTTCGGCCAGTACAGCTGGAACCAGCGTTCCGCGTCGCCCATCGCCTCGGCGACCTGCTCCATCGGGGTGCTGGACGCGGAGGACAGGACGAACGGGACGCCCTGCGCGGCGGCGGCCCGGGCGGCGGCGGACTCGGCGTCCGGATGCATGATCGACAGCACCCCGACCGGCGCCAGCGCCAGCGGCGCCGGCAGCGCGCGGCCCAGCACCTCCACCGACAGGTCGCGCGCGTGGACGTCCCGCAGCATGCGCGGGACGATCCGGCGGCGTTCGAGCGCGGCCCGGTTGGCGCGGGCCGTGCTGCCGTCTCCCGCGCTGCCCGCCACGTAACCGAACGGGCCCGGCCCGAGCCGCCGCTCGGTCAGCTCCTCCAGCCGGGTGAGGTCGGTGGGCAGCCGGGGCACGGCGCCCGCCATCCCGTTCAGGTAGATCTCGTACTGGAAGTCCGCCCAGTGCCTCGCCATCCGTTCCGCCCTGTCTCGTCGAGCCGCGTGGTCCCGACGCATACTGGTCGGTATGCGCCGGGCGCGTCCAGCGCCGGGCGGCCGGGGTTCAGCCGTCGGCGGCCGTCTCGTGCAGGACGCGGGCCGGTTCGCGCGGGCGGGAGGACATCGGCCGGTGCCCGGTGTCCATCGTGACCGGCTCCCAGCCGCCGCTCCTCAGCGGCTCCGCCGCCGCGGGCGGGGGCTCCTCGCCGTCCAGCAGGCACTTGACGTAGGTCGCCGGCAGCACGCCGGGCGGCCGCTCCAGGACCGCCGGCTCGGTGAGCGTCGCGCCCGGGTGCGGGCTCGCGCCGCCGACGAGGCGGGCGATCTGCTCGTCCGTCAGGCCCTGGCCCGCGCAGTCGGCGGCCTCGGGGGGCGGCCGGAACCCGCCGTTGTCCTCGATCGCCCGGCGGACGTGGTCGCTGGGCCGGCCCGCGAGGAACGGCTCGCCGGCCACCGGCACGCTCGCGTCGACGAACACCACCCGCCGCAGCCGGTCACCGACCAGCCCGGCCGCCTGGCCGACCGGCACACCGGAGTAGCTGTGGCCGACGAGGACCACGTCCCCCGGAGCGAGCCGCTCCACCTCCTCGACGACGTCCCGGACGTGAGTCTGCTGTCCGGCCGGCCGGTCCTGTTCCTCCGCGAGACCGGACAGCGTCAGGGGGCGGGCCTCGTGCCCGGCCGCGCGCGGCCCGGCCGCCACCTCGTCCCACGCCCACGCCGCGAGCCGGGCACCGGCCACCCACATGAACCGCGTCATGGCGGCACCGTGACGGCCGCCACCGACAACGCCGTTCACCCGTCGCCGGCGGCGGGCCCCTCCTCCCCGGGCTCGCCGCCCGGCCCCCGGTCCCGCACCCGCTGGACGTGCTCGAGGGACTCGCGCAGTTCGGTGAGCCAGTCGTCGGTGTGCCGCTGGACCAGCCGGACGCACCAGGCCAGCGCCTCGCTGCGGCTGCGGGCCACCCCGCCGGCGATGAGGGTGTCGAGCACCTGCCGCTCCGGCTGGCGCAGCCGGGTCATGACGGGCGCGGCCACATGGGTGAACAGGGCGCGGCGGCCGTCGCACTCCACGCCCCAGGAGACCTTCCGGCCGAAGCGGTGCTCGGCGTCCCGGGCGACCGACATCCGGGTCTCCCGGGTGCGTTCCCGGAATTCCTGGATCCGGCCCTCGACCGCCGCCTCCCGCTCGGCGGGCGAGGCGTCCTCGGCCGGCCGGGGCCCGGGGATGCGGCCGATCACCGTGATCTCCTCGCGGTCGACCGTGACCTCGGTCAGCTCCTCGAAGAGGTCGTCGGGGAGCCGGCCCGCGAACCAGCCCCGCAGTCGTTCTCGCTGTTCTTCGGTAATCATGTAATGACCATTACTCGCGCTTCTCATGAACACAAGGCGTCGCGGAATGGTCTGCCGACAGCAGAATCGGAATGTTTCCAGCCGATTAACGAGCGGCCGGTATTCGGCCATCTGGCCACTTCGCGCGGTCGGGAACCGTGCGGTTGCGGGGCCGACGTCCACATCTTCTGTGACTTCCCGCCACTGATTCAACACGCAATGTTACCGAAATCCACACGGTCGAGATGAGTTTCCGTCGCGGACTCGGCAGACTCCCGCTCGCCGGCCCGGCACCGACCGAGCACGGGGCGGCGACTCACAAAACGAGCGGAAGGATGCACACAATGCGGAACACCGCGCGCTGGGCCACCACCCTCGGCCTCACGGCCGCCGCCGTCTGCGCCCCCCTGGCCGGGGCCGCTTCGGCCGCCCCGGGAAGCGGCCCCTCCGCGCTCTACGCCCCCTCGGCCCTGGTGCTCACCCTGGGGCACGGCGAGAGCGCGGCCACCGTCACGCCGGAACGCGCGGTCACCTTGACCTGCGCCCCCGGGCCGTCGGGCACCCACCCGTCCGCGGCGTCGGCCTGCGCGGAACTGAACGGCGTCGGCGGCGACCTCGACGCGCTGACGATGCGGGAGGGCGTCTTCTGCACCCAGGAGTACGACCCGGTGGTCGTCACCGTGGACGGGGTGTGGCGGGGACAGCGCGTCTCCTATGAACGGATCTTTCCCAACGAGTGCGTGATGAACGCCCACGGTTCGGGCGTCTTCACGTTCTGAGACCGGGATCGCACGGTTCCCGTGACCGCGCGGTGGCCCGCGGACTGGGGAGTGCGGACCACCTCGCGGAACGTGCGATCCCGCGCGAGGAGGCCGGCGGGCGGAGTGGGGCCGCCCGCCGGCCTCCGGAGCCTCACGGCGGCCCGGTCGTCCGGCGCCGGGGGACCTCAGGGCTCCCGGGACTCCCGGGGCCGGTCCCGGTGACTGGTGTCGCACCACGGGTAGCGCCGGCTGCGACGACAGGTGCACAGCGCCACGCGGAAGCGGTCGGAGGACACGAGCGTGCCGTCCTCCAGCTCCACCTCCACTGGCCCCTCCACCAGCAGGGGGCCCTTGCGTTGCACGGTGACGCGGCGCGGGGCGTCAGACGGGGAGTTCGGCACGGACCACCACCAGCTCTTCCTTGTCCTCGGCCGGGGACAGCAGCCCCCGTTCCCGCAGCCAGTGCTCCCTGGACCGCAGCACCGGGCCGAACGCGATGTGCCGGCGCCGCGTCACGGCGGCCTTCATCCCGGCCTCCCGCAGATGCCCGAGCGTCGTCCGGGGGCCGCTGAGCGCGGACTGCACCAGCAGCAGCACGCCGCCGGGGCGCAGCATCGCCGGCGCCTCCCGGCAGATCCGGTCCAGCACGAGCCGCCCGTCACCGCCCGCGTCCCAGGCCCGGGCCGCACCGCGCGGCGGCCTCCCGGCGCCGGGCGCCGGGACGTACGGGGGATTGGCGAGGATCAGGTCGAACGACCGGCCCCGCACCGGTTCGAACAGGTTCCCGCGCCGTACTCGGACCGGGACGCCGGCCGCCAGCGCGTTCAGCCGCGTCGCGCACACCGCCCGCCACGAGACGTCGACCGCGGTCACGCGGGTGCCGCGCCGGGCGGCCTCCAGGGCCAGGGCGCCGGACCCGGTCCCCAGGTCGAGGACGTCGGCGCCCGGGGGGACGGGCTCGTCGGACAGGGCACCGGCCAGCAGCTCGGTGTCCTCCTGGGGGGCGTACACGCCCGGGAGTGCCAGTGGATTCACAGCCACCCGGGTACCCCCGTCCTCAAGAGACATGGGTGAACTCCCGGGACAGGGGCGTACGCAGTGACGACCGGCCCGCGCGCCAGTCGGAGAGCAGCCGGTCGCCGAGCCGGTCCTCCACGAACACCGTGGCGTCGACGCCGAAGGCGATGTCCGGGGCGAGATGGGGCTCGTCCTCCAGCAGGCCGCCGATGACGTCGTGGCGGACCACCTGCTCGTGCACCGCGTCCGCCTCCACGTGCTCGTCGTAGAAGTGCTCGGCGGCGGGCCCCGCGCCCGTGCGGCGCATCGCCTCGGCGAGCCGCCGGGAGCCCGGGGAGGAGGTGATCTCGACCGCCGCGAAGTGGCCCACCAGAGCGCCCCGGAGGGAGCGGTGCAGCCCGAAGAGCGACATGAGGTTCACCGTGACCAGGAGTTCGGCGCACGCGGCGTCCAGGTAGCGGCCGTACGTCGTGTCCAGGCCCAGGTCCGTCATCAGGTCGGCGAACAGGCGGGCGTGCACCCGGTCGGGACGGCCGCCGCCGTACTCGTCGAACTCCACCGCCGCCATCGCGGCCTTGGCGCGCCCCTGCAGCCGGGGCAGCACCCAGGCGTGCGGGTCGGCCTCCTTGAGGTGGTACAGCGACCGCTGCGCGGCGTACTCGCGCACGTGCCACAGCTCCCCCTCGTCCCGCAGGAAGTGGCTGACGCCGGTGCCGTCCACCGGCTCCAGCAGGATCGGGGCGAGCGCGTCGTCGACGGTGTCGCGCCGGGGGACGTCCGCGCGCAGGGCGGCGAGGAAGCGCTCCTCCAGGGCGGCGCGGGTCCGCAGCAGCTCCGGGTCCCATTCGAGGTCGGGCGCCACGCCCGCGAAACCGCGGTAGTGCAGCTCGTAGCACAGGTACAGGGCGAGCTGGAGATCGTCGCCGTACACGGGGGCGGCGGCCACCTGCCCGGACGCGGGCAGCGGGCCGGTGGCCCGCAGGTACTCCTCGACGGCGGCGCTGAGCGGGCCGCGCGGCGCGGGCAGCAGGGGTTCTTCGAGGCGGTGTTCCATGGCCCCCGGGTACCCGGAGCGCGCCGGGGCACCCCGCCTGCCTGCCCGCCCGGGCGCCCGACCGGGGGTAATTTGTGCCGGTATGAAGGCACTAGTGATCAACTGCACCCTGAAGAAGTCGCCGGAGACCTCCAACACCGAGGCGCTCTTCCGCACCGTCACCGAGCAGCTGCAGAAGGAGGGCGTGGAGGTCGACGTCGTCCGCGCGGTGGACCTGGACATCGCCCCGGGCGTGGTCAGCGAGGCCGTGCACGAGGGCGACGCCTGGCCGGACGTCCACGCGAGGATCCTCGCCTCCGAGATCCTCGTCATCGCCTCGCCGACCTGGCTCGGCCAGCCGTCGTCGGTGGCCAAGCGGGTCCTGGAGCGGATGGACGCCATGCTCTCCGAGACCGACGACGAGGGCCGGCCGGTCGCCTACAACCGGGTCGCGGGCGTCGTCGTCACCGGCAACGAGGACGGCGCCCACCACGTGATCAGCGAGATCACCGGCGGCCTGCAGGACATCGGCTACACGATCCCCGGCCAGGCGTGGACCTACTGGAACCAGGGCCCCGGCCCCGGGCCCAGCTTCCTCGAGGGCGGGAGCGGCCACGACTGGTCGCGGAAGACCGCCCGCGCCATGGCCGCCAACCTGCTGGGGGTGGCCCGCGCCCTGGCGGCGCGGCCGCTCGGGCCGCCGCCGCAGTGACGGGACGCCCTCCTCAGTCCTCCCGGGCCTCCTCCTGTGCCCGGGGACTGGGCGTGACGGCGTCCCCGTCCCCGCCCCGCCGGTGGTGCTCGGGGGGTTCCTCCTCCCGGGTGCGGCGCTCGGCCTCCTCGACCTCGTGCAGCACCTCCTCGAGGGCCGTCCGGGGCTCCTCCCGGTCGTCGTGCTCGGACACGGACGTCTCCTTTCGTCGGTGTGGTCCCGCCGTGCGCCCGCGGTCAGTTCCGTCCGCGGGCGGCGGCGATGTGCAGCGGTGCGGGAGCGGCGGGGGCCGCCTCCTTCTCGTGGAGGCGGGTGACCTCCGCCCACCAGGACGGGCCGTCCTCGATGTGGCGCAGCAGCACCCCCTCGCGCAGCGCCCAGGGGCAGATGGTCACCGTCCGCAGCCCGGTCAGCTTCATCGCCGTGTGCGCCACGACCGCGCCGGCCAGGCTCTGCTGGGCGCGCGGGGCGGAGATGCCGGGCAGCCGGGCGCGTTCGGCGGCGGGCAGCCCGGCCAGCCGGTCGATCGCCCCCCGCAGGTCGGCGCAGGACAACTCCCGCTCCACGAACGGCCCGTGCCGCCCGGGCGCGGCACCGCACAACCGCCCCAGCTGCTGGAAGGTGCGGGAGGTGGCGACTGCTGTCCGGGGTCCCTCCCAGCGGATCCGCGCCGCCACGTCCCGCAGCTGGTGGCGGACCCTGCGGCGCAGCGCCCGCACCTGCTCCGGGGAGGGCGGGTCCCGGTCCTCGAAGTACTCGTGGGTCAGCCGGCCCGCGCCCAGCGGCAGCGAGGCCACGAAGTCGGGCAGCCGGCCGCGCCCGAAGGCGACCTCCAGCGACCCCCCGCCGATGTCCAGCAGGGCGAGCGGCCCGGAGCGCCAGCCCATCCAGCGGCGCGCCCCGAGGAAGGTGAGCTCGGCCTCGACCTCGCCCGGCAGGGTGCACAGTGCGACGCCCGTCCGGTCCCGGACCGCGCGCAGCACCTCCCGCCGGTTCGGCGCGCTTCGCACCACGGCCGTCGCGAACGCCAGCGGGCCGGGCGCGCCCCACCGCGCGGCGGTGCGGTCCGCCGCCGCCACGGCGTCGACCAGCCGCTCCACGGCCCCGTCCGGCACCGGGGCCCCCGGTGCGACCTGCTCGGACAACCGGATCGGCCACTTGGCCGTGTGCACCGGCAGGGGCACCCCGCCCTGCGCGTCCGCCACGACGAGTCTGACGGTCTTCGAGCCGACATCCACCACGCTGGTTCGCATGGCCCGTGGGTACCCACTTACCGCGCGGGCCAACGGAGGGGGGACGGCGGACGGCGAAGAAGCGTCCCACGTGTGGCCGGACGGTGACGTTCCGTCGACCCTTCCCGGACGGGGGCCGGGCGCCGCGGCGCGTCCCGGCCGTCCCGTCCCCGGCGCCCCGTCACGCCATCTGCCGCCGCACCAGCTCGTGCAGCCGGCCCCGCGGGTCGGCGAGCAGAAGGGCGGGCGGGCCCTGCTGCACCACCTTGCCGTCCTCCATCACCACCACCCGGTCCGCGTCCAGCACCGTCGACAGCCGGTGCGCGATGACGATCCGGGTCGCCCGCAGCGCCCTGGTGCTCTCCATCACCGTGCGCTGCGTCTCGTTGTCCAGGGCGCTGGTCGCCTCGTCGAAGAAGAGGATCCGCGGCCGGCGGATCAGCGCCTGGGCGATCATCAGCCGCTGCCGCTGGCCCCCGGAGACCGCGCCGCCGCCCGAGACGATGGTGTGCAGCCCCATCGGCATGCGCCTGATGTCCTCGGCGAGCCCCGCCATCTCGGCCGCCGCCATCGCCTCCTCGGGCGTGTACGGCTCGGTGCCGCGGATGACGTCCAGGACGGAGCCGGTGAACGGCTGGGCGTGCTGGAGCACCACCCCGCACTGGCGGCGCACCGCCGACCGGTCCAGGGCGGCCAGGTCCTGGCCGTCGTACAGCACGCTGCCGGACAGCGGCCTGTCGAAGCCGATGAGCAGCCGCAGCAGGGTGGACTTGCCGCAGCCGCTCGGGCCGACGACCGCCACGAACTCGCCCGGCCGCACCTCGAAGGACACGTCGTCGAGGACCAGGGGGCCGTCGTCGGAGTAGCGGAAGGACAGCCGCCGCGCCTCGATCGCCCCGGACAGCGGCCCCGGCCGGGTGCTCGCCGCGCGCACCTCGGGCGTGGCGTCCAGCACCGGCCTGATCTGCTCGAACAGCGGCAGCGCGGCCACCGCCGAGACCAACGCGCCGGTCAGCTGGGTGACCGAGGTCAGCACCATCGTCACCGACGTGTTGAAGGTGAGGAACTCGGCCGCCGTCATCGAACCGCGCGCCGGCCCCGCGAGCAGCATGAACATCGCCAGCGTGCACAGCGGCAGGTAGACCGAGCCCAGCACCGCCGTCAGGTTCTTGACGCGCCCGGCCTTCTGCTGGAGCTCCCGGCTGCGCGCGAACTGCGCGGCCCAGGCGGCGTACGCGTAGTTCTCCGCCGCCGCCACCCGCAGCTTCGGCAGGCCGCGCAGGGTCTGGAAGGCCTGGTTGTTCAGCTTGTTGGTGAGCACCACCAGGCGCCGCTGCCAGCGCACCTGCCACAGCCCGAGCCCGAGGAACACCCCCGCGACGACGGTGAGCATCCCGATCGCGGCCAGCGCCATCGGCACGCTGAACCACAGCAGCACCCCCAGGTTCACCGCGCCCACGGTGACCGACTGGGCCACCGTGGGGCCGACCCCGGCCAGCAGCCGGCGGATCGCGCTGACGCCCATGGCGGCGCTCGCCAGCTCACCGGTCGACCGCTCGGCGAAGAACGTCGTCGGCAGCCTCAGCAGCCGGTCCCACACCGCCGGCTGGAGCGTCGCCTCCACCCGGCCCTCCAGCCGCAGCAGGGTGAGGTTCTGCAGCAGCAGGAAGGCGGCGGCCACGACACCGCTCAGGATCACCGCGAGACACATCTGCACGATCAGGTCGGTCCGCGCCTTCGGCACGAACTCGCCGAGCACCTTGCCGGTCGCGACGGGGACCAGGGCCCCGATCGCCACGGTCACCAGACCGCTGAGCAGCAGTCCGCCCAGGTCACCGCCGGTGCCCGCCAGGCAGAACCGCAGCAGCCGCAGCGGGCTGGGGCGCCGCTCGGGCAGCGGGCGGTAGAACATCACCGCGCGCGGCTCGAACTGCTCGGCGTTGGCCTTCTCGACCGGTGTCTCCCGGCCGGTCGCGGGGTGCACCGCCACGTAGCCGCCGCGCCGCCACAGCAGCGCCACCGGGGCGCCGGACAGGGCCCGGTGACCGACCAGCGGCCCGACGTCCTCCCGCCACCAGCGGCCGTCCAGCCGCACCTCCCGGGTACGGACCCGGGAGGCCAGGGCGATCCGCTCGACCGGATCGAGGCGGTCGCCGCCGGTGCCCGGCTGCGCGGGCTCGGCGAGCGTGATCCCGGCCGCGCGCGCCACCAGCCTGCAGGCCGCGTACGTGGCGTCCGCGTCGGCCGCCGTCGTGTGCCGCCCCGGCCGCTTGCCGATGGCGGCGAGCAGCGTCCGGTCGGCCCGGTCCCGCACCGCCTCACCGGCCTTGATGCCCTCGGCGGTCCGCGCCTCGTGCGCGTCCTCCACCTGCTCGATCCACCGGTCCAGCGCCGTCATCAGCCGGTACTGCTGGTCGACCATGCTCTGCCACAGCGCCGGATCCACCAGCAGGTCGGCCGCCGCCTCCGCGCCGTACAGCGAGCCGTACCGCACGCTGCCCGGCGGGACCTGCATCCAGAACACGTCGTCGTCGCCGGGCGCGGTGGCCCGCTCCGCGGCCACCGGGGCCTGGAACAGCACCGCCAGGCCGCGGCCCGCGCCGAGCGCGAGCGCGTACTCCAGCGGGCTCGTCGCGGGCGGCACGCACCGCGGGGTACCGTACTCGTCGTACGACCAGGTCTGGGTGCCCGCCGGCCCGTACAGCTCACGCAACCCGATGCGGCGCACCACGCAGTCCCGCAGCGGCCGCGCCACCAGCGTGTGCGCCGGACCGGCCACCGGCCCCAGCACCAGCGAGCCCGCCTCCAGCCGGCCCAGGTGGTGCCAGTGCCCCCGCTGCCCGGCGTCCACCGCGAACAGGTCCACGGCGCCGGACGCGACCAGCCACAGCACCTGCGGTCCCTCCAGGTCCAGCCGGCCGGACCCGGAGCAGTCGACCGGTGTGCCCAGCGACCCGAGCGCGCCCAGGACGAGGTCGCCGCCCCGGTCCTCGTGCACGGCTGTCATCTCATCGCTCCCCGACCAGCGCCGCGTACGTGCCGCCGCGCGCCACCAGCTCCTCGTGCCGTCCGCGTTCCACGACCGTGCCGTGGTCCAGGACGACGATCTCGTCGCTGTCGCGCACCGTGCTCAGCCGGTGCGCGATCACCACGCAGGCGCAGCCGCGCCGGCGCAGGTTGTCCATCACCACCTGCTCGGTCTCGGCGTCCAGCGCGCTGGTGACCTCGTCCAGCACCAGGATGCTCGGCCGCCGCACCAGCGCCCGCGCGATCTCCAGGCGCTGGCGCTGACCGCCGGAGAAGTTCCGGCCGTCCTGCTCGACCGGGCTGTGGATGCCGCCCGGCCGGCGCGCGACCACGTCGTACAGCGCCGCGTCCTTCAGCGCCTCCACCACGGCCTCGTCCGGTATCGAGGGGTCCCACAGCGCCACGTTGTCGCGCACGGTGCCCTCGAACAGGAACACGTCCTGGTCGACGAAGGAGACGGACGCGGCCAGCGCCCCGCGCGGGATGTCCTCGACGCGCCGCCCGTCGATGCGGATCACGCCCTCCCACGGCGTGTACAGCCCCGAGATCAGCCGCGACACCGTGGACTTGCCGCTGCCGGAGCCGCCCACCAGCGCCACCTGCTGCCCGGGACCCACGGTCAGGTCGAACCCGGTCAGCAGCGGCTCGTCCAGCGGGTTGTAGCCGAAGGCGAGGTTCTGCAGCTCCACGTGGCCGTGCAGCCGGCGGGTCGACCCGCCGGCGCCGGGACGGCCGTAGAGCGGATCGGTCCGGAAGTCCTCCACGTCCTTCAGCCGCGCCACGTCCGCCGCGAAGTCCTGGATGCGGCCCGCGACGCCGTTCAGCCGGGTGAGGGGGGCGGTGAACCGGGCGACCAGCGCCTGGAAGGCGACCAGCAGACCGACCGAGACGTGCCCCTCGACCGCCCGCATCCCGCCGATCCACAGGATCAGCGCGCTGTTGAGGGTGGCGAGCGTCGGCGCGACGACGCCCAGCCAGGCGCTCGGCACCCCGAGCCGCTGCTGCTCCTCCAGCGTGGTGGCGTGCTGCCCGGCCCACTTGCGGAAGTAGCCGTCCTCACCGCCGGTCGCCTTCATCGTCTCGATCAGCTGCAGACCGGTGTACGCGGTGTGGGTGAGCCGCGCGGTGTCCGCGCGCAGCTTCGCCGTGCGGGTGGCGCGCAGCCGGACGACGATCCGCATCGCCACGATGTTCAGCAGGGCCACACCGATGCCGACGAAGGTCAGCTGCGGGTCGTACGTGTACAGCAGCACCGCGTACAGCACGACCACCACCGCGTCCACGCCCGCCGCCGACAGGTCGCGGGCCAGCGTCTCGGCCACGGCGTCGTTGGACTGCAGCCGCTGCACCAGGTCGGCCGGGCTGCGCTGGGCGAAGAACGTCACCGGCAGCCGCAGCAGATGGCGCAGGAAGCGGGCGCTGGACAGCGTGGAGGAGATGATCCGGCCGTGCAGCAGGTTGGCCTGCTGCAGCCAGGTCAGGACCAGGGTGAGCAGGACGCACGCGCCCATCGCGGTGAACAGCACGCCCAGGGCCGAGGTCCGGCCGCCGATCAGGAAGTCGTCGATGAAGGCGCGGCTCAGCCCGGGCACCGCCGCGCCGACCGCCACCAGCAGCAGGCTCGACAGCACCACGGCGGGCAGGGCGCCGGCCGTGCCGCGCAGGCGGGCCGGCATCGCGCCGAGGACACCGGGCCTGCGGCCGCCCCGGGTGAAGCCCTCGCCGGGCTCCATCACCAGGACGACACCGGTGAAGCTGCCGTCGAACTCCTCCAGGGGGACGAACCGGCGGCCCTTGGCGGGGTCGTTGACGAACACCCCGCGGCGGCCGAAGCGGCGGCCCATGCCGTCGTAGACGACGTAGTGGTTGAACTCCCAGAAGAGGACGGCCGGCGCCTTCACCTCGGCGAGCGCGGCCAGGTCCATCTGCATGCCCTTGGCGGTCAGGCCGTAACCGCGCGCCGCCTTCAGCAGGTTGCTGGCGCGCGAGCCGTCGCGGGAGACACCGCAGGCGATGCGCAGCTCCTCCAGCGGGACGTGGCGGCCGTGGTGGCCGAGCACCATCGCCAGGGAGGCGGCACCGCACTCGACGGCCTCCATCTGGAGCACGGTGGGCGTGCGGACGCTCCTCGCGCGGCCCCCGGGCGCCGTGCGCCGGGGCGGGGCGGCGCGGCGCCGGCCCCGGGTCTCCCGGACGGTGGTCACGGCAGCAGCCAGTCGACGGGACGCCGGTCGGCCAGCCGGACGGAGCCTGTGGCCAGGGTCATCGAGGTCAGCCGGAACGGCGGGCCGTCCGCCGTGGACCACGCGTAACCGCTCCTGGTGGCGGAGGACTTCTCCAGTGCGACCGTGACGGCCACCGGCCTGCCCTTCTTCGTGAACTGCTCGCCCAGCTGGCCGTCGCCGAGGAACGCGGCGATCTGCCGGGGGGACTGGGCCGAGCGGTCGACCGACTTCACCTCGCCGCGCAGCACGCCGTACTCCTGGCTCGGCACCGACTGGACGGTGAGGTCCACGGGGGCGCGCGCGGGGATGCCGGCGGCGCTCTCGGCGGGGACGTACACCGTCGCGTACAGCGGGTCCTTCGCGCCGGCGACCTTCTCCACGGCGGCGACGTCCGCGCCGGTGCGGACGATCTGCCCGACGTCGGCGGCGAGGGAGGTGATCCGGCCCGCGTCGAGGGTGCGGACGACCGTGTCGCCCTGCCCGGTGCGGACCTTCAGCACGGGGGAGCCGGCGGGGAGCCGTTCGCCCTGTTCCGCGAGGACCTCGGTGACCTGGCCGGAGACCGGGCTCTGCAGGACGTAACTGCCCTGCCCGTGGGTGAGGACGGCGGGCGCGCCGATCGTGGACGGCACCGATCCGGTCACCGCCCACACCGAGGCCGCCGCCATGGCGACCACCGTCACGGACAGCACCAGCCAGCCCTGGGGCCGGGCGAAGCGCACCGGGAGGTCGAGCTCCTCCGGCGACTGGAGCCTGACGAGGGCCTGTTGGCGGAACTGCACGGGTCTTCCCCCACCTGCGGCGGACTCTGCGACGTACTGCGGGGCGGGCCGGCGCGCCGACCGGTGGGCCGGCCGGGGGAGCGACGGCACCGCCGGGTCCCGGAGCCGGGGAGCGGCTCCGGGACCCGGTGACACCGGGGCGCGGTCAGAGACCGGCGACCAGGTTCGTGACCGGGGCGGTGTTCAGGCCGGTGACGCCCTCGACGGTGCCGACGGCCGTGTCGACCAGGCCGGAGACCGGGGCGATGCCGTCCACCGCGCTCGTGAGGGTGTTCACGGCGTTCACGGACAGGCCGCCGGAAACGCCGTCGAGGTCGGCGTCGGAGATCTCGGCGGTCTCGACCTGGGGGGTGGAGTTCATGATGGAACTTCCCTTCTTATGGGGTGCTTCACAAGGGGGGAGCGGCCCCCTCTGGGGACAGACGAAGGCCGCGACCGCGGGCGCCGGGCGCCCGTCGCCGGGAGCCCGGAACGGCCTTGCGGTGCGATGGATCAAAGCACGCGGCGGGCGCGGGCTTCCAATCAACCAACCGCCTCACCAGGCGACTTGCGCCCTCCTGAGGGGCAGGCGTGCAGAGGGCGGCACGGCTCGGTGGCGACTTCTTCACATGCGTCACCGCATCGGCTCGTCCGGCCCCTTGCACCCCTCGGGGCGGAATCCGGCACACCGGACCCGGGGGCGCGGCCGCCCCCTCGGCGTGTGAAGGGACCCGGACCGCGGTGACCGGCCTGGGCATTCGGTGTGCAGATTCGCTGAAGCGGGGATTCCGCTCCCGGTCCGCCACGCTCCGCCCAAGCGGTTTCACGCAACGTGCCGGTTCGGGATGCGCGGGGCGCGCTCGTGCGGCTCTGGCTCAACGCCCTTACCCGAGAACCGAGTTCGGGGGACGGCGGCGGGGCCGGTGATGTCCCGCCGTCACCGGGGCTTCCCGCGGCGGGATTGAACGCCCGGCGCGGCCCGTGCGTACCAACAGCCGTCCGGGCGCCCCCACAGCCGCCGAACGGCGGCACGACTCCGGTCCCTCAGGAGGTCGAGAAGTTTGAGTCACAAGCGAATCCCGAAGCGCAGGGCCGCGATCGCGGCGGGCGGCGCGGTGGCACTCGGAGCCGCCGCGATCCTGCTCCCCCACGCCAACGCGTCGCAGGAGGGCGCGTCGGACGGCGCCGCGGCCGCGCCGAAGACCCTGAAGGCGACCGACGCCTCGGACCTCGCCCCGCAGCTCGCCCGGCTCCTCGGCGACGCGTTCGCCGGCTCCTACTACGACGGCGACGAGCAGCGGCTCGTCGTCAACGTCGTGGCGGGCGACGGCAACGCGGTCGCGCGGGCCGAGAAGGCGGGCGCGGTCGTCCGCGAGGTCGACAACAGCATGAGCGAGCTGGAGACCGGGGCGCAGACGCTGCAGGAGCAGGCGTCCATCCCCGGCACCTCGTGGGCGGTCGACCCGCGCACCAACAAGATCCTGGTCACCGCCGACCGCACGGTGACCGGCGACAAGTGGGACAGACTGGAGTCCACCGTGCGGCGCCTCGGCGCCGGCATGGCGACCATCGAGAAGTCCGCGGGCACCTTCAAGACGTTCGCCTCCGGCGGTGACGCCATCTTCGCCGGCGGCTCGCGCTGCTCCCTCGGCTTCAACGTCACCGCGGGTGACGGCTCCCCGGCTTTCCTGACCGCCGGTCACTGCGCCCTCGCGGGCGACCGGTGGTCGGACAGCCAGGGCGGACAGCCGATCGCCACCGTCGACCAGGCCCTCTTCCCCGGCCAGGGCGACTTCGCGCTCCTCACCTACGACGACCCGGCGACCCGGGCGCCGAGCGAGGTCGACCTCGGCGAGCAGACCGTGCGGATCAGCCGGGCCGCGGAGGCCACCGTCGGCCAGGAGGTGTTCCGGATGGGCAGCACCACCGGCCTCGCCGACGGCCGGGTGCTCGGTCTGAACGCCACCGTGAACTACCCGGAGGGCACGGTCACCGGTCTCATCCAGACCGATGTCTGCGCCGAGCCCGGCGACAGCGGCGGCTCGATGTTCACCCGGGACGGCCTCGCCGTCGGCCTGACCTCGGGCGGCAGCGGCGACTGCACCTCGGGCGGCGTGACGTTCTTCCAGCCGGTCACCACGGCCCTGGCGGCGGTCGGCGCGACCCTCGACGCGGACGACGGCGGCCAGGCGGGAGACGAGGGAGCCGGCGCTCAGGAGGCCGCCGGTCAGGAGGCCGCCGGTCAGGGGACCGCCGGTCAGGAGGCCGGTACGGGCGGCCAGGCCGGCCGTGAGGGGACCGGCGGGGAAGCCGGCCGGGGGGCCGCGGACGGCACCGGCTGGACACCGGCCCACTGACGGCACCTCGAACGGTACGGCGCCCCGGGGCCCGGCCCCGCCACCCGGCGGGGCCGGGCCGGCACCCCCCGGCCGCCCCGTCCCGCGCCGCCGTCTCCGTCCCGGACCCGCGGGCGGTGCCGGTCCCGGTGGTGGCCGGGGCCGGCTTCAGCGTGCTGCCGCGCCGCCCGTGCGCCGGGGAACCGGCCCGCGGCGCCCCGGCCCTCCTCGACGAGCCGCAGGACGCCCCGGTCAACACCAGCTTCCTGGTGCGGCGGCCCGGCACCTCGGACAACCCCCACGTCGCGCTCGTCCGCGACCGGCTGCGCGGGCTGGTCACCGACCGCGACCTGGTGGTGCGGTCGGTCTCCCGGGGGGACGACCCGGAGGAGACCACCGTGGCCGGGGCCTGCAGCGAGGACCTGGTGACCGTGGCCCCCGACGACGACCTGGACCGCGCGGCGCGGCTGATGCGCGAGCACGCGGTGCGCCGCGTCCCGGTCGTCGACGGCGGGCACCCCGTCGGCATCGTCGCGCTGGGCGACCTGGCGATGGAGCGCGACCCGGAGTCCGCGCTCGGCGACATCAGCGTGGCCCGGCCCAGCACCTGACCCGGCCGCCCCGCCCGCGACCCGGTGGCCCCCTTGCCCGGCAAGGGGGCCGGAGCCGGGTGAAAGGCGGTCCACCCGGTGACCGGGTGTTTGCCCGGTGGGGTGCGGGGGACCCGGGGGGCCGGACGCAGAAGGAAGATGATGTGCCGTGATCCCGGAGACCAGTGACGAATCCCGCCTCCGCCGACCGGAGACCGGCTGGGCGAGGGCCCGGCGGCTGCGGGAGGACCAGCCCCTGCGCACCTGCCTGCCCGCCGTGGACCGCGGTGCCGCCGGCGTCCCGGACAAGGGCACGGAGGGGAACATCGTGAGGGGCGAGGACTAGGGTCCTCCTGACGGATCCCCGTGGCGCCGCGGCGCCCGGCACGCACGCTCGCCGCACCGCGCGAAAGCCCGAGTACACCGAGTACACCCAGTACAAGGGCTTCCGCGCGGCACGCCGGGAGCCACGCACCGGACGCCGCTCCTTCCCACGGAAGAACCGTTCAGACGGACCCCGGTGATCCGAGTCGGGGAGCGGTCGCCGTCCGGACGCCCGCCGGCCTCCTCCCGGGACCCGGTCGTGCGCGAGCGGGGCGGGTGGTGTCCGTCCGCCGGAGCACGACTAGGGTGAGCGGGTGGAGGCTCTCGTCGCGTCCGGCCGGTACCGGAATCCGGCCGGGACCGGTCGCCCGCTCCACGGCGGCACCACCGGCCCCCTCGATGCGACCTCGGCCCTCCGTGTCCCCATTGTCCACCGACTCGCCTCCGCGGACCGCGGCAAGGCGCGGATCCCTTCATGAACCTCCTCGTCACCGGTGCCGCCGGCTTCATCGGCTCCCGCTACGTCCGCGCGCTGCTCGCCTCCGAGGCGCCCGACGCGCCGAGGATCACCGTGCTGGACGCGCTCACCTACGCCGGCACCCTCGACAACCTGGAACTCGGCCACCCGCGGCTGGAATTCGTGCACGGCGACATCCGCGACGCCGACCTGGTCGACAAACTGGCGGCCGAGGCGGACCAGGTGGTGCACTTCGCCGCCGAGTCCCACGTCGACCGCTCCCTGCGCGCCGCGTCCGACTTCGTCCTCACCAACGTGGTCGGCACCCAGGTCCTGCTCGACGCCGCCCTGCGCCACGGGGTCGGCACCTTCGTGCACGTCTCCACCGACGAGGTCTACGGATCGATCGCGTCGGGCTCGGCCACCGAGGAGCACCCGCTCCGGCCCAGCTCGCCGTACTCCGCCTCCAAGGCCTCCTCCGACCTGCTCGCCCTGGCCTGTCACCGCACCCACGGCCTGGACGTCCGCGTCACCCGGTGCTCCAACAACTACGGCCCGCACCAGTTCCCCGAGAAGATCGTCCCGCTCTTCGTCACCCACCTCCTCGAGGGGAGGAAGGTGCCCCTCTACGGCGAGGGCCTCAACGTCCGCGACTGGCTCCACGTCGACGACCACTGCGCCGGCGTCGAACTCGTCCGCACCAAGGGCCGGCCCGGCGAGGTGTACAACATCGGCGGCGGCACCGAACTCACCAACAGGGAACTCACCGGCCTGCTCCTCGAAGCCTGCGGCGCCGACTGGGACCGGGTGGAGTACGTCGAGGACCGCAAGGGCCACGACCTGCGCTACTCCGTCGACTGGACCAAGGCCCGCGACGAGCTCGGCTACCGCCCGGTCCGCGACTTCGCCGAGGGCCTCGCCGAGACCGTCGCCTGGTACCGGGACCACCGCGCCTGGTGGGAGCCGCTCAAGCGGCGCGTCGCCGGGGGAGCGGCCCCCCGGAGCGCCGCGGGGGACGAGAGGGCCGACGCGACGAAGCGGCACTAGGCTGCGGCTCGTGCGACTGCTTCTGACGTCCGACACCCACCTGCCCAGGCGCGCCAGGCGGCTGCCCGAGCCCCTGCTCGGCGAACTCCCGCGCGCGGACGTCGTGTTCCACGCCGGGGACTGGGTGGACACGGCCACGCTCGACCTGCTGGAGAGCCGCAGCCGGCGTCTCGTCGGCGTGTACGGCAACAACGACGGGCCGGAGCTGCGCGCCCGGTTGCCGGAGGTCGCGTACGTGGAACTCGACGGGCTGCGCTTCGGCGTGGTCCACGAGACGGGACCGGCCCGGGGCCGGGAGGCCCGGTGTGCCGCGCGGTTCCCCGGGCTGGACGTGCTGGTGTTCGGACACAGCCACATCCCGTGGGACACCACGGCCGACACGGGACTGCGCCTGCTCAACCCGGGCTCGCCGACGGACCGCCGGCGGCAGCCGCACTGCACCTACATGACCGCGGTGATCACCGACGGCCGGCTAGAGGAGGTGGAACTCCACCGGCTGCCCCCGAGGCGGTGACCGCGCGAGAACAGGCCGGGCCGCTCCGTTGTCGGTGGAAGCGGCCCGGGCGCTGCGAGTGCTTGCGCTGTCACGGACCTCCTTCCCGCGATCGGAAGTGGTACCGGGGCGCTTACCCCTCCTCGACGGGCTCACACCTTTCGTCCCGTTTTCTTCTCGGGCTCGTCGCCTCGCCGCGACGGCCGGCCCGAGAGCGTGGGGGACCCCGCGGCACACCCCCCGCGCACCGCGCGAGGGGCCCGGCCCGTCCGGTTCAGCCGCCGGACGGGCCGGTCCAGCCGGCCTCCACCCGGCCCAGACGGACCCGCTGCGGATGGTCGCCGACGGGCACGGACCCGGTCTTCCTCCCGGTCGCGAAGTCGATCGCCGTCACCCGGTCCGCGCCGCTCTCGGACACCA
The DNA here is from genome assembly GCF_055574875.1 of Streptomyces sp. NPDC034670. Lineage (NCBI taxonomy): Bacteria > Bacillati > Actinomycetota > Actinomycetes > Kitasatosporales > Streptomycetaceae > Streptomyces > Streptomyces sp. NPDC034670. Next base: position 45,115 of record NZ_JBVITR010000002.1, on the reverse strand, counting down.
CGCAGGACTTCCCGTCGCCGCTGACCGTCGCCCAGTACGGCTTCGACACGGTGACCAGCGGTCCCTCCCGCAGGGTCGCGCGGTCGACGACGGTCGCGTAGTCGTCCATGGTGCCCGCCACGCAGATCCTGCCGCCGTCCGGTTCCACGGTGATGCCGTGGTGGCGCGAGTCGTTGATCCAGGTGGTGCGGTCGTCGCTGGTGGCCGGGTTCTTCGGCAGGGTCTTGGTGCGGGTGATCCGGTCGGTGGCGACGTCGTACTCGAAGAATCCGTGGAAGAACGACACCTGGAAGTACAGCTTCGACTCGTCCGGGGAGAAGGCGGCCGGACGGACCGCGTCCGAGTGGTCCCCCAGGCCGACGGCGTCGAGCCGGTCGCGCATGTCGATCACCTTGACCTGCCGGAAGGTGGTCGCGTCGACGACGGTGATGCGGCGGTCGCCCTTCGTCCAGTCCAGCCAGGGCGCGTCGAGTGCGGTGTTCACCTCGCCGATGGACATGTTCCAGATGCGCGTGCCGTCCTTGCTGAAGACGTTCTCGTGCGGCTTGTCGCCGGTGGCGAAGGAACCGAGCTGCCTGCCCGTCACGATGTCCAGCACGTGCACGGTGTTGGAGGTGGAGGCCGAGACGGCGACGCGCGTGCCGTCGGGGGAGACGGCCATGTGGTCGGAGCGGTGACCGGAGACGGGGAAGCGCCAGTTGATCCGGCCGGTGGCGAGGTCGAGGGAGACCACGTCGGCGAAGCTGGGCCGGGAGACGACCACGGACCTGCCGTCGGGCGTGGAGTACATGTCGTCCACGAACTGGTCGTGGCCCTCGCCGACGCTGTTGCGGATGGCCATGAAGTAGATCCAGCGGATCGGGTCGGCGTTGATCTCGGCCATCCGCTCGGCCTTGTCCGGGACGACGTCGATCCGGCCGATCCGCGCGAAGTCGCCGGTGGACTCGAGGACGTCGGCGGTTCCGTCCCAGTTGTTGCCCACGAACAGCACCTCGCGCAGGGCGGCCGGGGCGGGGCCGGCCGCGGTGGCGGTGGCGGGGGCGGCGACGGTGAGGGCGAGGGCGGCGGCGAGGGCGCACAGGTGTCTGATTCCGCGGACCGGCATGACGGCTCTCTCCTCTGCGAGGGGGGTGGACGCAGTGAACGGGACATGCCACAGCAGGGGGACGAGGTTTCCGGACGCACCCGGCTGAAGGGGGGTTACCAACGGTAAGCAAGGGGCCCCTCGGCCACAAGGACGAGGACGCGACAAACTCCGGCACCGGCACCGGCACCGGCGGCCGGCGCCGGTCGGCCGCCGGTGCGGACGCGGGCGGGTGGCAGCACGCGGTACGGGGGGGGGGGGGGGGGGGGGGGGGCCCCCCCACCAACCCCCCCCCCCCCCCCCCCCGCTGCTCCGTCCCTTCGCTCCTACTCGTCCCAGGCCTGGATCATCGTCTGCTCGGTGATCCTGCCGTCGCGCAGCGAGAGCATCGACTCCGAGAGCACCCGCACCCCGTCCGCGTACACGCAGCTCTCGCTGTAGGCGGCGTGATCGCCCTGTACGACGCACTGCTCCAGCTTGTGCGTCATGTCGCGGCGGTAGACGTCGTCGAGCAGGGCGGCGATCTCCTCCCTGCCGTGCAGGACCTTGGGGTGGCTGGGCTGGGCGGTGCGGTCCACGATGCGCAGTTCCGCGTCGTCCGCGTACAGCGACAGCAGGGACTCCGGCGTGTCGGCCTCGATGCCCCGGCGCAGCGTGTCGGTGTCGAAGGCGGGGTGTGCCGCGGTTGTCATGATGACCTCCTCCGAAAAGCCCGCGGCCCGGTCCTCCGGCGGGCCGTGAAGGCCTCACCCACGAGCCTCCTCCGGCCCGGCGGGCACGGCAAGCCCGGCCCGGACGCTCCGCGGGGACCGGGCCGGGCTCACCCGCCGCCCGCGAGGAACTGCGTCGCCGCCAGTTCCGCGTACAGCGGGTCGGCGGCCACCAGCTCCCGGTGCGTGCCGACCGCGCGGACCCGGCCCCCGTCCATCACCACGATCCGGTCGGCCGCCGTCACCGTGGACAGCCGGTGCGCGACGACCAGCACCGTCGTGGTGCGGGCCACGTCGGCGACGGTGTCGCGCAGCGCCGCCTCGTTCACCGCGTCGAGCTGCGAGGTGGCCTCGTCGAGCAGCAGCAGCCGGGGGCGGCGCAGCAGGGCGCGGGCGATGGCGACGCGCTGGCGCTCGCCGCCGGACAGCCTGGTGCCGCGGTGCCCGACCAGGGTGTCGAGCCCGTCCGGCAGCCGGGACACCAGCCCGTCCAGCCGGGCCGTCTTCAGCACCCGCGCCAGCGTCCCCTCGTCCGCCTCGGGGTTGCCCAGCAGCAGGTTGTCCCGCAGGGAGCCCGACAGCACCGGCGCGTCCTGCTCCACGTAGCCGATCGAGGCCCGCAGGTGCGACAGCTCCCAGTCGGCCAGATCGCGGCCGTCGAGCCTGATCACGCCGGAGTCGGGGTCGTAGAACCGCTCGATGAGGGAGAACACGGTGGTCTTCCCCGCGCCGGACGGGCCGACGAACGCGGTCATCCCCCGGGCCGGCACGGTGAACGTCACCCCGTGGTGCACGTACGGCAGGTCCTCGGCGTACCGGAAGCGGACGTCCTCGAAGGCGAGCGCGGCGGGCGCGGCGCCGGGGGAGGGCAGCGGAGCGGGCCCGGCGGCCGGTTCGGCGGGCAGCCGCAGCGCCTCCCGGATCCGGGCGAGGGCGGCGCTGCCCGTCTGGTACTGCGTGATCGCGCCGACGACGCCCTGGATCGGCGCCATGAGGTAGAAGACGAACAGCAGGAACGCCACCAGCGTCCCGATGTCGATGGCGCCCGTCGCCACCCGCGCGCCGCCCACCGCGAGGACCGTGATGAACGCGACCTGCAGGGCCAGCCCCGCCGTGTTGCCCGCCGCGGCCGACCACTTGGCGGCGCGCACGCTCTGCCGCCACGACTCGTGCGCGGCCTCGTGCAGCGTGCGCTCCTCCCGGGACTCGGCGCCGGACGCCTTCACCGTGCGCAGCGCGCCGAGCACCCGCTCCAGCGAGGCCCCCATCGCGCCGACCGCGTCCTGCGCCCGCCGGCTGGCCCGGTTGATGCGCGGCACGATCACGCCGAGCACCGTGGCCGTGCCCGCGACCACGGCCAGCGTGACCCCCAGCAGCACCGGGTCCACGAACCCCATCAGCACCACGGTCGCGACCAGCGTGAGCCCGCCCGTGCCGAGCCCGACCAGCGAGTCCGTGGTGACCTCGCGCAACAGGGTGGTGTCGGAGGTGATGCGGGCCATCAGGTCGCCCGGCTCACTGCGGTCCACGGCGGTGATCCGCAGCCGCAGCAGGTACGACGACAGCGCGCGCCGCGTCCCGAGCACCACCGACTCGGCGGTGCGCCGCAGCACGTACGCGCCGATCGCGCCCAGGACGGCGTTGGCGACGACGAGCGCCGACATCAGCAGCAGCGCGCCGGTGACGGCCCGGCCCCTTGCCAGGTCGTCGATCAGCTCCCGGGCGACGAGCGGCAGCATCAGCCCCGTCGCGCCGGTCAGCAGCGACAGCGCCGCGCCGCCCAGCAGGGCCCACCGGTGCGGCCGGACGTACTCCAGGAGGAGCCGCCAGGCGGGCGGGCCGGCCTCCGTGTCGGTGATGCTCACGGGATCCCTTCGGGTCGGACGGAGCCCTCAGACTATGTCGGCGCGCCCGGCCCGGGCCCGCCGTTTTCCGGCCCCCGCGGACTCGCGCGGAGGGCGTTCCGCCAGGCCGGGGGGCCCTTGCCGATCAGCCCGACGTATGGTCGGAGGTGACGAACAGCGGCCGACGAAGGAGTCAGCACCATGGCGCAGGAAGTGCGCGGCGTGATTGCACCGGGCAAGGACGAACCGGTGCGCATCGAGACGATCGTCGTACCCGACCCCGGGCCGGGCGAGGCGGTCGTCCGCATCCAGGCCTGCGGGGTGTGCCACACCGACCTGCACTACAAGCAGGGCGGCATCAACGACGACTTCCCGTTCCTGCTCGGCCACGAGGCGGCGGGCGTGGTGGAGTCGGTGGGCGACGGCGTCACCGACGTCGAACCGGGTGACTTCGTGATCCTCAACTGGCGCGCGGTGTGCGGCAAGTGCCGCGCCTGTCTGCGCGGGCGCCCCTGGTACTGCTTCGACACCCACAACGCGAAGCAGAAGATGACCCTCACCGACGGCACCGAGCTCTCCCCGGCCCTGGGCATCGGCGCCTTCGCCGAGAAGACGCTGGTCGCCGCCGGGCAGTGCACCAAGGTCGACCCGGCCGCCGCCCCGGAGGTCGCCGGGCTGCTCGGCTGCGGGGTGATGGCCGGCATCGGCGCCGCGATCAACACCGGGAACGTCGGCCGGGGCGACTCGGTCGCGGTCATCGGCTGCGGCGGCGTCGGGGACGCGGCCGTCGCCGGGTCCCGCCTCGCCGGAGCGTCGAAGATCATCGCCGTCGACATCGACGACCGCAAGCTGGAGACCGCGCGCTCCATGGGCGCCACCCACACCGTCAACTCCCGCGAGACCGACCCCGTCGAGGCGATCCGCGAGCTCACCGGCGGCTTCGGCGCCGACGTCGTCATCGAGGCCGTCGGCCGCCCCGAGACCTACCGGCAGGCGTTCTACGCCCGCGACCTGGCCGGCACGGTCGTCCTGGTCGGCGTGCCCACCCCCGAGATGAAGCTCGAACTGCCGCTGCTGGACGTCTTCGGCCGCGGCGGCTCCCTGAAGTCCTCCTGGTACGGCGACTGCCTGCCCTCCCGGGACTTCCCGATGCTGATCGACCTCCACCTCCAGGGACGCCTGGACCTGGCGGCGTTCGTCACCGAGACCATCCAGCTCGACGAGGTGGAGAAGGCGTTCGAGCGGATGCACCGCGGCGACGTCCTGCGCTCGGTGGTGGTGCTCTGATGACCGTCCGCATCGAACGACTCGTCACCTCCGGCCAGTTCACCCTCGACGGCGGGACCTGGGACGTCGACAACAACGTGTGGATCGTCGGCGACGACCGCGAGGTGGTCGTGATCGACGCCGCCCACGACGCCGACGCCATCGCCGAGGCCGTCGGCGACCGCCGGCTGAAGGCCATCGTGTGCACCCACGCGCACAACGACCACATCGACGCCGCGCCCGCCCTCGCCGAGCGCACCGGCGCCACCATCTGGCTGCACCACGACGACCTGCCGCTGTGGAAGCAGACCCACCCGGACCGCGACCCCGACTCCTGGCTGGTCGACGGCCAGGTGATCGAGGCGGCCGGCGCCGACCTCACGGTGCTGCACACCCCGGGGCACGCGCCGGGGGCGGTGTGCCTGTACGACCAGGGGCTGGCCACCGTGTTCACCGGCGACACCCTCTTCCAGGGCGGACCCGGCGCCACCGGCCGCTCGTACTCCCACTTCCCGACGATCATCGACTCGATCCGGGACCGGCTGCTGACCCTCCCGCCCGAGACGAAGGTCCTCACCGGCCACGGCGAGGGCACCACCATCGGCGCGGAGGCCCCGCACCTGGAGGAGTGGATCGCGCGCGGCCACTGAGCGGAGGCCGTCCGGGCCCCCGGACGGCCGGCGCGGAGAACCGGTTCGGAAAGACGACAGGAGGTGTCCGGCTTACCCGTCACCCTCGAAGGGACGACAGAACGCTGGTGACGGGAGGCCGGACATGCCGGAGCAGTTGAAGGACCGGGTCGCGCTGGTGGCCGGGGCGACCCGGGGAGCCGGGCGCGGCATCGCCGTGGAGCTGGGGGCGGCGGGCGCGACCGTGTACGTCACGGGCCGCACCACCCGCGCCCGCCGCTCCGAGTACGACCGCCCCGAGACCATCGAGGACACCGCCGACCTGGTCACCGAGGCCGGCGGCACGGGGATCGCGGTGCCGACCGACCACCTGGAGCCGGAGCAGGTGAAGGCGCTGGTCGACCGCATCGCGGACGAGCAGGGCCGCCTCGACGTCCTGGTGAACGACGTCTGGGGCGGCGAGACGCTCTTCGAGTGGGACGTCCCCGTCTGGGAGCACGACCTCGACAAGGGCCTGCGGCTGCTGCGCCTCGCGGTCGAGACCCACGCGATCACCAGCCACCACGCCCTGCCGCTGCTGCTGCGCCACCCGGGCGGACTGGTCGTCGAGGTCACCGACGGCACCGCCGACTACAACCGCGACACCTACCGCAACTCCTTCTTCTACGACCTGGCCAAGTCCTCCGTCCTGCGCATGGGCTTCTCCCTCGGCCACGAACTCGGGCCCCGCGGCGCCACGGCCGTCGCCCTCACCCCGGGCTGGCTGCGCTCGGAGATCATGCTCGACCACTTCGGGGTGCGCGAGGACAACTGGCGCGACGCCCTCGACCGCGTCCCCCACTTCGCCATCTCGGAGACCCCGCGGTACGTCGGCCGGGCCGTCGCCGCGCTCGCCGCCGACCCGGACGTGGCCCGGTTCAACGGCAGGTCGCTCTCCAGCGGCGGCCTCGCCCGGGAGTACGGCTTCACCGATCTCGACGGCAGCCGCCCGGACGCCTGGCGCTACCTCGTCGAGGTGCAGGACGCGGGCAGGCCGGCGGACGTCACCGGTTACCGCTGATCCCGTCCGCCCCTCGCCGCGGTGACGGCCGCGGCGTCACCCTCCCCCGTGACGGCGGTCACCGGCTCACCCCCGTGACGGCGGCCACCGGGCGTTTCCGGGGGCGGAGTTTCCGATCACCGGGACCGCGCGCGTCGTCGACGGCGGTGTCCCGGCGGCCGACCCGGGGTCCGAGCGGGCGGTGCGGACGGCGGACGCCCGGCAGGGCGTCCGGCCCGGCCGGATACCGCCGTTCGGCCGCAAGGAGCACAACCGTTTTCCCGATTCGTCCGTCTACCTGGCAGAGTACGCAGCTCGTTCCCTCACCAACTCCCGCGGGAAAGGCGGACCGGACCATGGGCGACACGCGCAGACGGGGTGCCGTCGTTCTCGGGGTCACCTCGCTGGTGGCCCCGCTCACACTCGCGCTCGGCGCCGCACCGGCGCAGGCCGCGAGCTGCACCACCAAGGCGGGCCCGCACCAGAAGCAGGTGGAGAAGTTCCTCGGCCGCCCGGTCGACGGCAAGCAGTCCTCCGCCGACTGCAAGGCCGTCCGCGCCTTCCAGACCAAGCACGGCATCACCCCGAACATCGGGTACGCCGGCCCCGTCACCTGGGGGGTGATGAACCTGATGAACAAGCAGAAGGCCGTGGGGAAGAACCCCGACAGGTCGGGCAAGTGCCCGGTGAACAAGGGGCGCATCGCCTGCGTGGACCTCACGCTGCAGCTCAGCTGGATCCAGGACGGCAAGAAGCTCGTGTACGGGCCGGTGCCGGTCCGCACCGGCCGCGACGGCCACGAGACCCGCACCGGCCTGAAGAAGATCTACTGGCGCAACATCGACCACGTCTCGACCCTCTACGACGTGCCGATGCCCTACAGCCAGTTCTTCGACGGCGGCCAGGCCTTCCACTCGGCCGGCGTCAGCATGTGGAACCCGCCCGGCTCGCACGGCTGCGTCAACATGACGAAGGCCGACGCCAGGAAGTACTGGTCGCTGCTGAAGAAGGGCGACGACGTGTACGTGTACGGCCGCAAGCCCGGCACCTGATCCGCCCGGCGGTCCGGGATGTGAACTCCCCCACGTTCCTTGGCAGATGGACGTGAGCAGAGCCACTGTCCGGAATGTCCGATAAGCGTGCGATTACTCACGGCACCTTCACTTCGGGCGCCGTATGCTTCACAGCATGTCCACCACTGTTGAGCCTTCCTCCGAGCGATCGGCTGCCGAGGTCAACGAGGAGATCCGGGCCCTGTGGCTCCGGTCGGGCGGGACACTGAGCGTCGAGCAGCGCGAGGAGTACCAGCGCCTCGTCCAGGAGTGGGCCTCGGCCCTCCCGCAGCGGACGAAGGCGGCCTGAGCACCGCCCGGACCGCCCTCCCCGTGCCCCGCCGTCGCGGCGGTCCGGCCCACCGCCGGGTGAGCGGCACCGTCGCGACGGTTCAGCCCCAGGTCGCCGAGTAGCGGCGCCGGTACGCCTTGCGCTCCTGCTCCGCGCGGATCCAGCGCGACGCCACCAGGGCGACCAGGCTGCCCCCGATCACCAGCAGGCCGGGACCGGCGTTCTGCGGATCGGCGAGCCGGGACAGCAGCGTCGACGCGCTCGCGACGCCCGCCGCCGGCGCCGACGAGCCCGGTGAGGCGCTGCCCGGAGCCGCCGCGCCCCCGGGCGCCGGGGAGGCCGTTGCCGTGCCGTCGCCGGCCTGCGGGGACACGATGAGCCGCACCCTCAGCTGCTCCAGCGCCTTCGTCACCGGCTGGAAGTACGTCGTGCCGCCCGTCGTGCAGTCCCCGCTGCCGCCCGAGGTCACGCCCAGCGCGATGCCCTCGGAGAACATCGGGCCGCCGCTGTCGCCGGGCTCGGCGCACACGGTGGTCTCGATGAGACCGCTGACCGTGCCCTCGGGGTAGTTCACCGTCGCGTCGAGCGCGGTCACCTCCCCGTCCCGCAGGCCGCTGGTGCTGCCGCTGCGGAACACCCGCTGGCCGACCGCGGGATCCGCCACCCCGGTGATCCGCACGCCCTTGCCGCCGCCGACCGCCACCACGTCGGCGCCCTCGCCCGCCCGGCCGTCGTCGTACTCGATCAGGGAGTAGTCGTCACCGGGGAAGCTGCCGCCGACCGTCGTGCCGATCTGCTCCCCCTCCCGGTCGCCGGCGAACCACACGGAGCCGTCGGGCCCGCAGTGCCCGGCCGTGAGGATGAAGTCGCGCCTGCCGTCGGTCACGTTGAAGCCCGCCGAGCAGCGGCCGGCCGTCGACAGCAGGGGCCGCGCCCCGTTGAGGCGGGTGGTGAAGGCGCCCTCGGTGCGCTCCATGCGGACGAAGCCGCCGATGCCCTCCGCCACCCGGGTCAGCTCGGACCAGTCGTCGGCGGAGACCGTGCGGTCGCCCCGGACCACCACCTCGTTGGACCGGTAGTCCAGCACCCAGGCCGTCCCCGGCACGCGCGGCGCCGAACGCAGCGTCCTCGTGGCCGACTCGAGCTCGCGCATGCTGTGCCGCACCCTCTTCGGCTCGGCGCCCGCCCGCCGCACCTCGCCCGCCGCCTCCTCGTCGGTGACCGCGACGACCGTCCGCCCCTCGGCGTCGAGCCAGCTGCCCGCGGTACGGGAGGCGCCGAGCCGGGACACCAGGTCGGCGCCGGGGCCGGCCGACTCCTCGGCCGCCGTGTACGGCACCGCCCGCACCGCCGCGCCGGGTGGCGCGGGCTCGCTCGCGACGGCGCGTGTGACCATCGTGGCCCCCAGGAGGAGTCCGCCGACGGCCGCCAGCCGTGTCACTCGCCGGACGGCCCGTCGTCGTGCGTGCCTCATGCAATGGCTCCAGAACCTCAACGGCGCGGCGCGAACACCGCGGGGCCTCCCCTTGAGTCGAGTGCCCCACCCCCATACGCGCCGGGGAGCCGCAGCGTTCAGCGGCGGTGCGATCCGGTGCCGGGCGACGGGGTCAGCCGGCCGCGTCCGCCGCCGGGCCGGTGCCGAGCGCGGCCCGGCTGCGGGCGTCGCCCCACACGGACGCCGGGTCCACGTAGGCGCGCAGCAGCGCGGTGAGCACCGGGTCGCCCCGGCCGTTCAGCTCGTCGGAGGCGACCTTCCGGGCGATCCCGGCGAGGAAGTCCGCCAGTTGCACCCGCGGATCCGCCCGTGCGGCGACCAGCCGTATCCCCTCCAGGGCGATCCCGTCCCGCCGGGCCGTCCGCTCGATCCACGCGATGCGCTCCGGCGTCAGGTCGTTCTGCCGGTCGTGCACCAGCCGCACGGGCCGCCCGCCCGCGCTCCAGTACGCGGCCGTGGAGATGACCGCCGGAAGCAGCGGATTGAGCACCGGGATCCGCACGGCCGACCCGTCGAGCAGCCCCGCCCGGTAGGCCTCGGCCCTCTCCCGCCGGGCCGCGAGCCGCTCCAGGATCCGCGCCGCGGGCACGGTGGCGTGCGCCTGGCGCAGGGCGTCGACCGTGCCGAAGAAGAGCGGGACGGACGTGCCCGGCGCCCCGCCGTTGCGCATGCGCAGCAACTGGTTGGCCGCCAGGAGGAAGTCCCGCCACCCGTCCGCGCCGAGGTCCCGGCGCCCCGCCCGGAACAGGGCGGCCGCCTCGGCCGGGTCGTCGAGCAGCAGGGCGACGACCCGGTCCACCACGAAGAACGACTTCTCCGTCAGGTGCACCCGGGCCCGTCCGTGGAGCGGCCCGCCGACGGCCAGCAGCCACTCCAGCACCGCGCGGTGCTTCTCCCGCAGCAGGTGGGTCGCCTTGTACTCCTCGGCCGGCGAGCGGATGCGGTCCCGGATCTCCCGCACGGCGGCGGCCCCGGCGGCCACGGACAGGTGCACGCCGGCGTGGGCGAACACGTCGGTGTTCCCGCCGGTGAGGTTCTCGCCGTCCGACCCCGACTCGTCGCAGGCGATCTCCAGCGGCGGGCCGGCGCCGGCCGCCCGCGTCCCGTCGTCGTGATTCCCGCTCACCCCGCGGCCCCCTATCGTGTGCCCATGACCAGGATCCCGCACGAGACGTCCGGTGAACCGAATCCGCTGACCGCCCTCACCCTCGACGGCCTGCGACGCCGCACCAGCATGAAGTGGCGCACCCACCCCGAGGACGTGCTGCCCCTGTGGGTGGCCGAGATGGACGTGCCGCTCGCCGAGCCGGTCGTGCGCACCGTCACCGAGGCGCTCGAAGCGGGCGACACCGGTTACCCCGCGGGCACCGCCTACGCCGAGGCGCTGTCCTCCTTCGCCCGGGAGCGGTGGGGCTGGAGCGGGCTCGCCGTGGAGCGCACCGCGGTCGTGCCCGACGTGATGCTGGGTGTGGTGGAGATGCTCAAACTGGTCACCGGGTACGGGGACCCGGTGGTGGTGAACCCGCCGGTCTACCCGCCCTTCTACGACTTCGTGAGGCACCTGGACCGCAAGGTGGTCGAGGCGCCGCTCGGCGCGGACGCGCGCATCGACCTCGGCACCCTGGAGGACGCCTTCCGGCAGGCGGCGGCGGGCGGCCGGCGGGCCGCCTACCTGCTGTGCAGCCCGCACAACCCCACGGGGACCGTGCACAGCGCCGGGGAACTGTCCGCCGTCGCGGCCCTCGCCGAGCGGTACGGCGTCCGCGTCGTCGCCGACGAGATCCACGCGCCGCTGGTCGTCGGCGGGGCGGACTTCGTGCCCTACCTGAGCGTGCCGGGCGGCGAGCGCGGCCTGTCCCTGATGTCGGCCTCGAAGGCGTGGAACCTGGCCGGCCTCAAGGCGGCGCTCGCCGTCGCCGGGCCCGCGGCCGCCGACGACCTCGCCCGGATGCCCGAGGAGGTCGGCCACGGCCCCAGCCACCTCGGCGTCCTCGCCCACACCGCCGCCCTGCGCGACGGCACCGCCTGGCTGGACGCCCTGCTCACCGGCCTGGACGCCAACCGCCGGCTGCTCACCGCCCTCCTCGCCGAGCACCTGCCGGCGGTCCGCTACCGCCCGGGCGACGCCACCTACCTCGCCTGGCTCGACTGCCGCGCCCTGGGCCTCGGCGACGACCCGGCCCGGGTCTTCCTCGAGCACGGCCGGGTGGCCCTCAACTCCGGCCTCCCCTTCGGCACGGGCGGCGCCGGCCACGCCCGGCTGAACCTCGCCACCTCACCCGAGGTGATCGAGGAGGCGGTGCGCAGGATGACGGCGGCCGTGGAGCGGGCGGAGAGCCCCTAGGGTCCGTCTGACGGGTCTTCCGTGGCGTCGCGGCGCCCGGCACGCACGCTCGCCGCACCGCGCGAAAGCCCGAGTGCACCCCGTGCAAGGGCTTCCGCGCGGCACGCCGGGAGCACGCACCGGACGCCGCTCCTTCCCCACGGGAGATCCCTCGGAAGGACCCTGGTCGTGCCGCGCCGGCGCCGCGTGTGCGCGGACGGCGGGAGGCCGGGGCGGATCCGGCCGGCTCGGGCCGCGTCCGGCGGCCGGCCCGCGAACGACCGGTGTCACGCCGTGAAGGTGCGCAGGAGGAGCAGGACGTTGAGGACACTGATCACGGTGCTCACGACGACGGCGGCCACCGTGGTGACGCGGCGGTTGACCAGGTCCCCCATGATCCGCCTGCGGGCCGTGAAGACCAGCAGGGGAACGAGCGCGAAGGGGACGCCGAAGGACAGCACGACCTGACTGAGGACGAGGGCCTGGGTCGGGTCGACCCCCAGGGAGAGGACGACCAGGGGCGGTGCCATGGTCACCAGGCGGCGCACCGTCAGCGGGATGCGGCGTCCGAGGAAGCCGCGCAGGATGACCTGGCCCGCGAAGGTGCCGACGCCCGAGGAGGCCAGTCCGGACGCGAGCAGGGCGAGCGCGAAGGCGCACGCGGCGCCGGGGCCCAGGACGTTGCCGAGACCGGTGTGGAAGGCCTCGAGCGTCTCCTGCGTGCCGGTTCCGTGCAGGGTCGCGGCGGCGATGGTGAGCATGCTGGCGTTCACCAGTCCCGCGATGCCGAGCGCGATGAACAGCGCGGAGCGGTGGGCGCGCAGCCGGTGGCGTTTGTGGTCCCAGGAGGACCGGGCGGGACTGCGGGCCAGCGAGGAGTGGAGGTAGATGACGTGCGGCATGACGGTGGCGCCGATCATGCCGGTGGCCAGCAGGATGCTCTGGGTGTCGGCGAAGCGGGGCCGCATCCCGGCCAGGGCGCCGCTCCACGCACCGGCGGCGGCCGCCTGGTAGACGAAGCCGGCGAGGACGACCAGGAGCAGGGCGGCGGTCACGATCTCGAAGCGGCGCCGTCCTTCGGGGGCGAGGGTCAGCAGCAGCAGCGAGGCGGCCGCGACGATGAAGGCGGCGGGCAGCAGGGGGATGCCGAACAGGATGTGCAGGGCGACGGCGCCGCCGACGAACTCGGCCAGGTCCGTCGCCATCGCGACCAGTTCCGCCTGCAGCCACAGCGTCCGGTTCAGCGAACGGGGCGTGTGCGTCCGGCACAGCTGGGGGAGGTCCCTGCCCGTGGCGACGCCCGCCTTGCAGGCGAGGTACTGGACGAACACGGCCATGAGGTTCGCGGCGGCGATCACCCACAGCAGCATGGGCCCGTAGCGGGTGCCGGCCGTCATGTTGGTGGCGAAGTTGCCGGGGTCCACGTAGGCGACCGACACGACGAACGCCGGGCCGAGCGTCGCCAGGACCGGTCGCAGCCGGGAGCCGGCCGGGGCTCCCGTCGCGGGCCGGTCCCCGGCGCCGGACTCCGCCGGGGGCCTGGGGCCTTTCGTTCGGATCGGGCCGGGCTCGCGGGGTCCGGTGCCGCACCCCGTCGCGTGGTCGTCGGTCGGCAGGACTCCGCCCTGCCGCCCTCCTCCGTCGTGCGGTGCACGGCACCGGACCTCGCCCCCCGATCCGGCCCGATCCACACGAAAGGCCCTGGTCGTGACGGACGGCGTGGGGACCGGCGGGGCGAGCGGGGTGTCCGGCACCCGTCGGGTGGAGGCCGGGTCAAGCATGCCGCCTCCCCGGCAGGGGACCGCCGCGCGGCGGTCCCGGGCGGCGTGCGGCCCTCGCCGACAGCGGCCCCGCGAGGGCGGCGGCCAGGAGGACCGCGGCCAGGACCCGGTGCCCCGGGCCGCCGTACACGAGTCCGACGACGGCGGACAGCGCGTACAGGCCGCTCAGCACGAGGCGGACCACCGGGCGGCGCGGCGGTGCGGGGACGGCGCAGTGGTGCATCGTGGTGCTCCTCTCGGAGGACGGCCGGACCCGGCCCGCCGGCGGGCCGGGTCCGCGCGCTCACTCGTCCGGCGTCATCGCGTCCTTGATCTTCCCCTTCAGACCGGTCTCGGTCCCGAGCGCCGGGCCCCGGGGCTCGCCCCGGCTGCCGTCGTAGGTGGCGTACAGCTTCGGGTCGGGCGGCGGGGGCACGGCGAGGTCGCCCAGCGGTTCGGGGGACTGCAGCACGCTGAACTCGTGGTCGCCGTCCGGCGTCGGGCCGCTGCCCCACAGGCCGAGCTCGGTCTCGGTCCCGTCGGACAGGTGCCATATCGTCTGGGCGTGTTCGCGGTACTCCACGTCCTCGAACCCGCCCGGGACGACCACGTTCTCGAGGCCGTCCTCGCGCAGCTGCTCGATCGCCGCGAGCCACTGGTTCTGGTGCACGGTGTCGCGGGCGAGGTTGAACTTGAGCATGTCCTTCACGCCCGGGTCGTCGGTCATGTTGTAGAGCCGGGCCGTCTGCAGACGGCTCTGCGCCTCCGCGGCGACGTTGGCGTAGAAGTCGGCGAGGAGGTTTCCGCTGGCGACCGTGTACCGGCCGTTCCAGGGGTACCCGTTGCTGTCCGCGGGCAGCGCCGCGCCGCCGCCGATGATGGCCTGCTGCGGGTCCATGCCCCCCATGATCGCGCCGAGGGCCGGGTCGGAGGTCGCCATCTTGGCGGTCGCGGTGGCGGGGGCCCCCTCCAGCAGGCGGGCGATCATCGTGGCGAGCATCTCCACGTGACCGATCTCCTCCGTGGCGGTGTCCATGATCAGGTCTTTGTACTTGCCCTGGATGCGGGTGTTCCACCCCTGGAAGAGGTACTGCATCATCACGGTCATCTCGCCGTAGGCGCCGCCCACGAGTTCCTGCAGCTTGTGCGCGTAGGCGGGGTCCGGCTTCTCCGGCCGGGCCTCGAACTGGAGCTTCTGGGTGTGTCGGAACATGGTGGTCTCCTGATCGCACGTGCGGTTCCGGCCGCGGCGGGGACGAGTCCGGTGCCGGCGCTCGTCCGCTCGTGCCACGACGCTAGGCCGCCCCCGTCACCGCCACGTGTCCGTGCGCCTACCGGTGATCACCCCGCCGCGCCGCAGGGCCGTGCGGACGGCCCCGGTTTCCGCCCGGCGGCCGGCCCGTTCCGGCGGAAACCGCAGGACGGCGTGGTGGTGGAGGGCCGGTGACGCCGTCCGGACGCACCGGGCCGGGATCCGTCCGGCGGGACGCCGGGGACGGGAGTCCTGCGGCGGGAAACATGAATGAACCGGACGACGCGTGACAACTCGGACAATCTCATTCGTCTCCCGGAGACCACGTGGAGAACTCGGCATGACCGTCCCCCCAGCCGACCGCGACCGCCCGTCCGGACCCTGGGCGGAGGTGTCCCTGATCGGCCGTTTCGCGCTCCGGCTCCCGCACGGGCACGTCTACCTGGCGCCCACCACGCAGAAGGTGCTGGTGCTGCTCGCGATCCACGCGCAGGGCCTGGCCCGCGGCAGCGCGGCCGCACTGCTCTGGCCGCACCTGCCCGACCGGCGCTCCGCCGCCAGCCTGCGCTCCGCCCTGTGGCGGCTGTCCCGCGCGGGCGGCCCCTGCCGGATGGTCGTCAGCGACAGCGAGCACCTGCGACTGGACCGGAACGTCCGGGTCGACCTGCACGCCGCCCACGACAGGGTGCGCGACCTCACCGCCGGCCGGCGCACCGACCGTCCGCCGGCGGTGCCGGGCTGCCTGCGCCAGGACCTCCTGCCCGGCTGGAACGAGAGCTGGCTGTTCGTGGTGCGCGAGCACTTCCGGCAGACGCGCCTGCACGCCCTGGAGACCTGCAGCAGACGACTGTGCGCGTCCGGGCACATGGACGCGGCCATGGAGTTCGCCATGGCCGCGCTGGAGGCGGACCCCCTGCGCGAAAGCGCCCACCGCTGCGTGAGCGAGATCCATCTCGCCGAGGGGAACGTCGCCGACGCGCTGCGGTTCTACGACGCCTACCGCCGGCAACTGCGCAGCGAACTGGGCCTGGCGCCTAGCAGCGGCTACCGCGACCTCCTCGCACCGTTCCTGCGCCGGCCGCCGGCCTGCGCCCGGGGACCCGGGCACGGTGCGTGAAGGCCCCGGCCCCCTGTCGCCCCGGTCCTTCCCGCCCCTGCGGGCCGGGGCGGTGTCCGGGGCGTGCCGCAGGGGGCCGGCGGGGCCGCCCGCGGCCGGAACCGCGCGGCGGGACCGCGCGGCGGGACCGTTCGCTGGCGGGCTTTAGACTGCCCGTATGGATGACGCGTCGCTCGACCGGCTCGGAGCGGGGAAGTACCTGCTGGTCACCAGCTACCGCAGGAACGGCACACCGGTCGCCACGCCGGTGTGGGTGGTGCGGGACGGGGACGCCCTCGGGGTGTGGACCGCCGCCGACTCCTGGAAGGTGAAGCGGATCCGGGCCCGCGGCGACGTCCTCGTCGGCCCCTGCGACGTGCGCGGCAACCCGACCGGTGAGCAGGTGCCCGCCACCGCGGAGATCTGCGATCCGGCCACCACCGCCCGCTACCGCGGGCTGATCGCCCGCAAGTACGGCCTCGTGGGCCGGCTGACCCTCCTCGGCAGCCGTCTGCGCCGGGGCTCGGACGGCACGGTCGGCATCCGCGTCACCCTCTGAGGCGCCGCGCCCCGGGGCGTCGCGCCGCCCGGGCAGGCGCCCGGCGGCGCGTCAGGTCCAGGCCCGGTACGGCTCGTCGACGAGCTGGAAGACGGGCTCGCCCCGCACCGGGTCCTTGGCCGTCGACAGCCGTACCCGGTCGCCGCTGTGGATGCCGATGGGCGGGCCCATGACCCGGCCGCGCACCACGAAGCCCTCGGTCATCTCGATCAGGGACACGTTGCGGGCCGCCGGGGTGTTGCGGTGGACCACCGTGGAGTGGCGCACCGTCCCGACCCCCTCGCTGCGCTCCGTGCGCAGGTCGCTGCCCTGGCAGACCGGACACAGCAGCCGGTGGTACATGGCGGTGCCGCACCAGGTGCAGCGCTGGTAGAGCATGGCCTCCGCGCGGCCCGGGTCCTGGGGATCGAGCACGCCTGTCGAGAAGCCGGCTGCCTGCTGAGCGACGCTTCCTGAGTGGTGGTACACGCTGGTCAACTCCCTGCACTCGGCCGGAAAACCGTGTGTGCGGTGCCCCGGACACACGCGTGCGCGGTTCACCGTGCCACCGCGCAAGCGACAGAGTATGGCACTGAGTGCCACTCGTAAAGGCACTGCGTACCACCGGCCGCGCGACGCGGTCGTGGGCCGGCGGGCGCCGGACACGGCCCGCGCACGCCCCGGGGGTCGCGCCACCGCCGGCCTCCGCGTCGTCCCGCCGCCCGAACGCGGCCGGGCGCGCAGCGGGTGGCCGTGGCCCCCCGGGGCAGGACGTTCGTATGATCGGGCCTTCCCTGTCTCCGAGGAGCCCGCATGCCGCCCGCCCGCCCCCGCCTCCTGTACGTCACCGACCTGGCCTACCCGGCCCGCGGGCGCCGCTACGGCGACGAGGACGTCTTCCTGACCTCCCGGCTGCGCGAGGACTTCGACCTGGCGCTGTGCCATCCGCGCGACGCCACCGCCCTGATGGACGGCTTCGACGCCGTCGTGGTCCGCAACAGCGGTCCCGTGCTGGCGTACCGGGACGCCTACGACGCCTTCCGGGCGCACGCCTCGGCGACCGGCAAGCCCGTCTACAACCCGCTCACCGGCAGGGGCGACATGGCCGGCAAGCAGTACCTGCTCGACCTGAGCGCCGCCGGCCACCCGGTGATCCCCACCGTCGACCGCCCGGACGACCTGCACCTGCTGCCCGCGGCGCGGCGGTACGTGGTCAAGCCCAAGCTCGGCGCCGACTCGGTGGGGCTGCGCGTCGTCCCCGCCGCCGAGGTGCGCGGCCTCGTCGACGGAAGCGTCCTGGTGCAGCCGCATGTCGACTTCGCCTACGAGGTCTCCTTCTACTTCGTCGACCACGACTTCCAGTACGCCCTCCACGCCCCCGACCCCGGCCGGCGCTGGCGGCTGTGGCCGTACGAACCCACCGCCGAGGACCTGGAGTTCGCCCGCCACTTCATCGGCTGGAACACCCTCGACCACGGCATCCAGCGCGTCGACGCCTGCCGTGCGCCGGACGGCACGCTGCTGCTGGTCGAGCTGGAGGACCTCAACCCCTACCTGTCCCTCGACGCCCTCGACGAGGCGGACCGGGAGGCGTTCACGGGCGCCGTGACGGCGTCCCTGCGCCGCTTCCTGCGCGGCGCCGGCGTGACGGGGGGCTGAACCCCTCGGCCACCGGACCCGTATCTCCTCCCGGGGGCGGCCCCGCCCTCCCTCACGGGACGGAGGGAGAACAGCGTGCCGACACCGTCCGAGTCCGCTCCGCGGCGGGGCGACGGCCCGCCCCCGGAACGCCCGGGGTTCCCCCGCGAGGGAGACTCCGGCCCCGAGGTGGGCGAACCCCGGAGGCGGCTGCTGCGCGTCCCGGACGTCTACCGCGGGGGACCGCCGACGGCCGCTACGACGCCACCCTGTCCGCGGCCGTCGCCCGCTTCCGGCTCTGGTACGGCGCCGCGGCGACGAGAGCGGCGTCCACGGCGACGACACGCGGCTCGCGCTGGAGTCCCGCACGGCCGGCGCGGGCCCCGTCGGGGACGTCGCCCTCCCCGGGAACCGACCCGCACGGCGAAGCCGCGGCCGGCCGGTCCTACGGCCGGCCGCGCTCCCGCCGTCCCCCGGGGAAGTGGATGTCGAGGACGCACACGTCGTCGCGGCGTTCGCCCTCCAGCATCGCGTCCAGCAGCGGCCCCAGGGAACCCCTCGCGCCCCCCGGGTGGGCCGCCACGGCACCGGCGAGGCGTTCCAGCCCCGCGTCGATGTTCTCCGGGGGCCGCTCCACCAGGCCGTCCGTGTACAGCAGGAGCCGGTCGCCCGGCCGCAGACGGAACTCGGCCTCCTCGAAGCGGGGCGCGGGGGTCGCGCCGAGCAGCATGCCGGGGGGGCGGCGCAGATGGGTCACCGCGCCGCCGCGCAGCAGCAGGGGCGGGGGGTGTCCCGCCTGTGCCCAGGTCAGGAGCCGTTCACCGGGGCTGTAGCGGGCCAGGACCATGGTCGCGGTGCCGTGGGTGTCCCCGGAGTGCAGCAGCAGGGTGTTGAGCCGGGCGAGCGCGCCGGTCAGCGAGGAGCCGGTGATGACCATGCCCTTGGCGGTGAAGCGCAGCTGGGCCATGGTGGCCACGGCGTCGACGCCGTGGCCGGCCACGTCGCCGATGACGAACAGGGCGTCGCCGTCGGGCAGTTCGATGGCGCTGAACCAGTCACCGCCGACGTGTACGCCCGCCTGGGCGGGAAGGTAGGCGACCTCGACGCGCAGTCCGGCCAGGTCCATCGACCGTTGGGGCAGGGGCAGCAGGGCGTTCTGCAGCCGGGCCACCAGAGTCCGCTCGGCCCGCAGGACGTCGTGCTGGGTGAGGATCTCCCGTTCGCTCTCCACCAGGGCCAGTTCGGCCCGGCGCCGCGCGGTCAGGTCCTGGACGAAGCCGTGCACCTCGACGGGCGTGCCGTCCAGGTCCGCCACGGCCTCGGCGACGAGGCGCAGGTGCCGTACGCCGCGTGCGGTGCGGACCCGGAACGGGACGTCGAGCGGCCGCCCCTCGCGGGTCAGGGCGCCGACGGCACGGCCCAGGGCGGGCCGGTCGTCGGGCTCCGCGAGTCCGGGAAGGTCGACGAGCCGGACGGGCCCGTCCGCGGGGTCCCGGTCGAGGATCGTGAAGACCTGCGAGGACCAGGACGGCTCACGCGTGGTCAGGTTCCAGTTCGCCCAGCCGAGGTCGCCCAGTCGCTGCAGGTCGGCGAGCCGCTGCTCCTGCCGGTCGGAGGAGGCGTGCCGGAGCCAGGCGACGATCAGCGAGTCCTCCAGCCGGGTGACCCGTACGGAGTACGTGGACAGGGCCGTGACGCCGCGCACCACCTCCTGGTGCGCGAACGGTTCGCCCTCGTACGGCTCCCCGGTGGCCAGGGTGTCCAGGCAGCCCTGCCACAGCGGCTCGTCCGTCAGGCCGGTCCGGTACTCGCGCAGCCGCCGGCCGGCCGGGCCGCCCCCGGCGTCGCCCAGCGCGGCGGTCACCTGCGCCGTCGCGGCGCCGATGCGGAAGTCGACGGTCTCGCCGGCGGGGCCGCGCACCGGGGTCAGCAGCATCGCCGCGACGGGCAGTGCCTCGAACAGGGCCCGCACGGGGTCCGGGGAAGCGGCCGCGGGCTCCGGCGGGGCGGCGAGCGTACGCAGCCGTCCGGCACACAGCCGGGTGACGTCCCGCAGGTGGGCGCGGTCGCGCGGGGTGAACGGACCGGAGCGGCCGCGCAGCACCCCGATGCAGACCTCGGCGCCGTCCGCGGAGGGCAGGGGCAGCCACGCCCGCGACCGCCACCGCTCGGGCGGATCGCCGATCAGCAGGTACCGCTTGCTGTCCTCGGCGAGGTCCTCCAGCCAGAGCGGCGCACCGGACCGGAGGGCCTCCAGCACCGCGATCCCGCCGAAGGGGGGGATCTGGCGCCACGGGGCGACGTGCCGTTCGCCGACTCCGGCGTGACCGACCAGCTCCAGTCGCCCGCCGGTCCGGCGGGCGTAGATCATGACCGAGTCCGCGCCCAGGTCCGGTGCGAGGTGCTCCAGCAGGCACCGGGCCAGGCCGTGGAAGGTGTCCGCGTGGACGAGAGCGCGACCGAGGCGGCCCAGGGCGGCGGCGACGTCGTCCGGGGCGGACGGTTCCGCCGGCGGGCCGCCCTCGAGGAGAACCGGCGTCCCGCCGGGTATGCCCGTCACGGGACGTGCCGAGGGCACACCGGAGCCGGACCGGGCGGGCGCCGGATCGCCCAGGGCGACCCAGCACTCCTCCAGCAGGGTGCGGCGGGCCGCCCTGGCCCGCCGGAGCAGCGTCTCGCCCGCGGCGTCCGCGGAACAGCCGGTCAGGGCCATCACGACGCCCTTGGCGCGCTCCACGACGGCCGACGTCGCAGCCCGTTCGCGCAGCCGGTCCATCTCGGCGCGCTGCCGGGCGACGACCCTGGCCAGTTCGGCCAGGTCGGGTACGGCTTCGGCCTCCGCCGGAGTAACGGGCTCGCTCATCACGCGTCGAGCATGGCACACGGAACCGGACGGGACGGCCGGTTCATCGGCCGGAAACCCACTGCCGAGCAGGCCGGAAGCCCTTTTCGGGAACACCGCGCCGCCCGCCGCATCCCGGGCGCCCCGCCGGCCCCGCGGGCCGCCCGCCCGCGGGGCCGGCGGCCCGGGGTCAGCGCGGCCCTCAGCCCGGCGCCCCGTGCCACCCGCACCGCCGTCAGGGTCTCCCGGGTGTGCCGGGGCATCGAGGACGCCGGCCCCCAGGTGCCGCCCGCCTCCCGCGACCGCAGCGGCGCGTCGTGGGCGACGCTGCCGCCCCGGGGCACGAGCCGTACGTCCGGACGGACGCGGCGGGCGGCGCGGGCGAAGTACTCGGCGGGGGAGACGGAGACGCGCGGGCCGGGAACCGTGAGCGGCGCGGACGCGGACAGGCGGCGGCCGGCCTCGACGGCCCGGTCGGCGTCGGCGAGGTCCCGCCGCGGGTTCTCCAGGCTCCCGATCCCGGCGTCGACCGCGGCCCGGAGTCCGTTGCCCCGGCCCTCCTCGTGGGCGGGGGTCCCCAGGGCGATCGACCGCAGCTTCTCCCGGCGCGCGGGGTGAGCGCCGAAGCCGACCGCCGGGGCGAACCGGGTCACCGAGGACTGACTCACCCCGGCCCGGTCCGCGAGGTCCGTGATCGACGGGAACGCCGCCTCGGCGAGGTGCTCGATCAGGTGCGGGGCGATGCGCCGCTGGCCGGGAGGAGAGCCGGGGCCGGTCGAACACCGCCGGGCCCTGGCCCGTCCTCCCCGAGGTGAGCGCGGACGCCCGTGCGCGCGCCTGCTGCGGCGGTGCGCCGGTGCGCCCCCTTCGTCCCCCCGGGGGTTCGACACAGCCCACGCGCCGCGGCGGCCGGGCCCCCGCGGAACGCGCCGGACCGCCTCCCCGGGGATATCCCCGCGGCCCCGGGGAACCCGGGGCCCGAGAGCAGGACAGACCGAAGTCCTCACGACACACGAGGAGTCACCGGACATGACCGTCCCCGAGGAGAACCGGCCGAAGACCCGGGACACCGACGAGGTCATCGAGCAGCGGGAGGAGAAGGACACGCGCGACCAGGGCGCCACCGGACGCACGATGCGCGAGGCGCTGGAGGAGGCCGAGGTCCGGCCCGACGACTTCGACGAACGCTGACCCCCGTCCTCGACACGCATACGTTTCGGCAGGTGGAAGCATGAGCGCCCTGAGCGCGCTGGAAGAGGCCCTGGAGAACCGCTGGCAGGCGCTGCGGGCACGGGTGGCCGACCGGGACCCGGTCGAACTCGTCGACGCGCTGCGGCGGGAGTGCGACAGCCACGCCGTGGTGTGCCGCGAGGGCCGGGTGATGGTGCCCAACGCCTACGACGTGGAGCTCGCCGACGAGGTGTACGAGGAACTGGCGCACCGCGGCAGCCGGGTGGGGCAGGCGCTGACCGACAGCCTGGTCCGGCACGCCGCGCGCCACGGCTACGCCTGGGCGGGCCCGCTCGCGGTGCACGTGCGCAGGTCCGGCGACGTGCCCAACGGCCGGTACCGGGTGGCGAGCAGCGTGGCGCCGCACGTGAGCGCCGAGGCCTTCCAGCGGGCCGGGGAGTGACGGTCCGGATCCACCGCCGGTGGATCCGGACCGCGTGACCCGCCTCGCCGGCCGGGTCCGGCCGCCGCGACCGCCCGCGCCGGCCCCTCTCACCCGGGGCCCGGCCCCCGCCCGCCGGGCGTCACCGCGACCGCGCCACGGCCGGGGCCCTCTCGGCGAGTTCCTCCAGCGGGCGGCCGGTCAGCCGGCACACCGTCCACTCCTTCAGGAGCTGTGCGCCCAGCGACTCGTAGAAGGCGATCGCCGGCTCGTTCCAGTCCAGCACCACCCACTCGAAGCGCTCGAAGCCGCTCTCCCGGCAGATCCCCGCCAGCGCGGCGAGCAGTGCCCTGCCGTGCCCGGCCCCCCGGGCGCGCGGGCGCACGTAGAGGTCCTCCAGGTGCATGCCGCGCGTGCCGGTCCAGGTCGAGAAGCGCGGGAACCACAGCGCGAACCCCTCGACGGCGCCGGTCGCGTCGTCCTCGGCGATCAGGACGGAGGCGGCCGGGTGCGGGCCGAACAGCGCCGCGCGGAGCTGCTCCTCGGTGGCGCGGGCCTGCTCGGCGGCCTTCTCGTAGGCGGCGAGCTCGCGGATCATGGCGCGGATCTCGGGGACGTCGTGCACGGTGGCTGCTCTGATCATGGACGAGAGCCTGCTGCGCCGGACCGCTCCGCGTCCAGTGGATTCCGGCGGCCGGGACGCGTCCCGGCGCGCGGCCCCGCCGGACCGCCCCTCACGCCCCGGCGTCCCCGCGCGGCAGCGCGGACGGCGGCACCACCAGATCGGCCCGGTCCCGCGTCGCGTCCACCAGCTCGGCGTTGCGCCGGTCCGTGCGCCGGACCCACGCCACCGCCTCCTCGTGGCTCTTGCCGAACTCCTCGTGCCGGGCCACCAGCCGCCGCACCCGCTCCCCCTCGTCCAGGGCGCAGAACCACACCTCGTCCAGCTGCGGCCTCACCCGCGCCCAGGCACCGGTGTCCAGCAGCAGGTAGTTGCCCTCCGTCACCACCAGCCGGGCGGCCGGCGGCACCGGGACCGCCCCCGCGACCGGCTGCTCCAGCACCCGCTCGAAGCCGGGGGCGTACACGACCTCCTCGTACGCCTCCTCGCGCAGACGCCGCAGCAGCGCCGCGTACCCGGCCGCGTCGAAGGTGTCCGGGGCCCCCTTGCGGTCGCGGCGGCCGAGGCGGTCGAGTTCGGCGTCGGCGAGGTGGAACCCGTCCATCGGGACGTGCGCGACCCACGGCTCCCCGCCGCCGTTCAGCTCCCGCACCAGCGACTCGGCGAGCGTGGACTTGCCCGCCCCCGGACCGCCGGCGATGCCGAGGATCGCGCGCCGGCCGCCCCGCACCAGGGAGCGGGCGCGGCGGAGAAGGTCGTCGAAGGTCGGCTCCACGGGGGAGAGTGTGCCACCCGCGCGCCGCCGGGGGAGCCGGCGCCCCGCCGTGTGGCCCGCGCCACTCACTGTCCGGCGCCGCAGGGGGAACGATCTCCTGTATGACGGATCTGGGTCTGCCCGACGACATCCTCGCCTGCCTCTTCGACCTCGACGGCGTCGTCACGAGAACGGCCGTCGTCCACGCGGCCGCCTGGAAGGAGACGTTCGACGCCTTCCTGCGCGAGCGGGACGGCGAGGACTTCCGGCCCTTCGGCGACGACGACTACGACGCGTACGTCGACGGCCGCCCGCGCGCCGACGGCGTCCGCACCTTCCTCGCCTCCCGCGGCGTCGAGCTGCCCGAGGGGACGCCCGGCGACCCGCCCGACGCCGGGACCGTCCACGGTCTCGGCAACCGCAAGAACGAACTGCTCCTGGAGAGGATCCGCACCGACGGCGTGGAGGCCTACGACGGCACCCTGCGCTACCTCGACGCGGTCCGCGCCCGCGGACTGCGCACCGCGATCGTCTCCTCCAGCGCCAACTGCCTCGACGTCCTGCGCTCGATCGGCGCCGAGGACCTCTTCGACGTCCGGATCGACGGAGTGGTCGCCGCCGAACGCGGCCTGCCCGGCAAGCCGGCGCCCGACACCTTCCTCGCCGCCGCCCGGGACCTCGGCGTCGAACCGTCCCGGGCGGCGGTGTTCGAGGACGCGCAGGCCGGCATGGACGCGGGCCGCGCCGGGGGCTTCGGCTACGTCGTCGGCGTGGACCGGGTGGGACAGGCCGACGCGCTGTACGCGCACGGCGCCGACCGGGTCGTGACCGACCTCGCCGAGCTCGGGAGCGTGAAGTGATCATGCAGCGGGCGTACGCCGTCGAGCCGTGGACCGTGCGCGAGCGGAACCTCGACCTCGACCTCCTGGCCCAGAGCGAGTCCGTGTTCGCGCTCTCCAACGGCCACGTCGGCTGGCGCGGCAACCTCGACGAGGGCGAGCCGCACGGCCTGCCCGGCTCCTACCTCAACGGCGTGCACGAACTGCACCCGCTGCCCTACGCCGAGGCCGGCTACGGCTACCCCGAGTCGGGCCAGACGGCCATCAACGTCACCAACGGCAAGGTGATCCGGCTGCTGGTCGACGACGAGCCGTTCGACCTGCGCTACGGACGGCTCGTCGGCCACGAGCGGACCCTGGACCTGCGCCGGGGCGTGCTGGAGCGGGTGTGCGAGTGGACCTCCCCGGCCGGGACCACGGTCCGGGTGCGCTCCACCCGCCTGGTCTCCCTCACCCAGCGGGCGATCGCCGCCGTCGCCTACGAGGTGGAACCCGTCGACTGCCGCACGCGCGTGGTGGTGCAGTCCGAACTGGTCGCCAACGAGAGCCTGCCCGAGCCGGACGGCGACCCGCGGACCGCCCGGGTGCTGAAGTCCCCGCTGGAGCCGGAGGAACACTTCGCCGAGGGCCACCGGCTGCGCCTGGTGCACCGCACCCGGCGCAGCGGCCTCAGGGTCGCCGTGGCCGCCGACCACCTCGTCGACGGTCCCGAACGCACCACCACCGGCTGCGAGAGCAACGAGGACGTGTCCCGGCTGACCGTCACCTCGGTGCTGGAGCCGGGGCAGCGGCTGCGGGTGGAGAAGCTCGTCGCCCACGGCTGGTCCGGCGCCCGCTCCCGGCCCGCCATGAGCGACCAGGTGGAGGCCGCGCTGGCGGCCGCCGCGCACAGCGGCTGGCCGGGCCTGCTCGACGAGCAGCGGGCCTACCTGGACGACTTCTGGGACCGGGCCGACGTCGAGGTCGACGGCGACGAGGAGATCCAGCAAGCCGTCCGCTTCGCCCTCTTCCACGTCCTGCAGGCGGGCGCCCGCGCCGAGGGACGCGCAATACCCGCCAAGGGGCTGACCGGCTCCGGCTACGACGGCCACGCGTTCTGGGACACCGAGGTCTTCGTGCTGCCCCTGCTGATCTGCACCGTGCCGGAGGCCGCCGCGGAGGCGCTGCGCTGGCGGCAGTCCACCCTGCCCGTCGCCCGCGAGCGCGCCGCCCAACTCGGTCTGCGCGGCGCGGCGTTCCCCTGGCGCACCATCGAGGGTTCGGAGGGATCCGCGTACTGGCCGGCCGGCACCGCCGCCTTCCACGTCAACGCCGGCATCGCCGACGCCGTCGTCCGCTACGTCCAGGCCACCGGCGACGAGCGCTTCGAGCACGACACCGGGGTGGAGCTGCTGGTGGAGACCGCCCGCCTGTGGCGCTCCCTCGGTCACCACGACGACCGGGGCGCCTTCCACATCGACGGCGTCACCGGACCGGACGAGTACAGCGCCGTAGCCGACGACAACACGTACACCAACCTCATGGCCCGCGCCAACCTGCTGGCCGCCGCCGACGCCTGCAAACGCCACCCCGACCGGGCGGCGCAGCTCGGGGTCGACGAGGAGGAGAGCGCCGGCTGGCGGGACGCGGCCGAGGCGGTGCACGTCCCCTACAACGACGAACTCGGCGTCCACGAACAGCACGCCGGCTTCACCCGCTACCAGCGCTGGGACTTCGCCGGCACGCGCCCCGACCAGTACCCGCTGATGCTGCACTTCCCCTACTTCGACCTCTACCGCAAACAGGTGGTCAAGCAGGCGGACCTGGTGCTGGCGATGCACACCTGCGCGGGCTGGTTCGAGGAGTTCTCCGACGAGGAGCAGGTCGCCCGCAACTTCGCCTACTACGAGCCGCTGACCGTACGCGACTCCTCGCTGTCCGCCTGTGTCCAGGCCGTCCTGGCCGCCCGCACCGGGCACCTGGAACTGGCCCACGCCTACACGGCCGAGGCCGCCCTCATGGACCTCGCCGACCTGCAGCGCAACACCCGCGACGGACTGCACATCGCCTCCCTGGCCGGCACCTGGGCGGCGCTGGTCGCCGGCTTCGGCGGCATGCGCGGGGACGACGGCACCCTCCGGTTCGCCCCGCGGCTGCCGCAGAGACTGCGCCGCCTGGCCTTCACCCTGCGGTTCCTCGGCCGGTGCCTGCGCGTGGAGATCACCGCGGACCGGGCCAGGTACACGCTGCGCTCCGGCCCGCCGCTGACCGTCCGCCACCACGGGACCGAGCTGACCGTACGCAAGGACGCCCCCGTCGAGCGCCCCGTGCCCCCGTCCGGGCCGCGCCCGGCTCCCGGACAGCCGCGGCACCGCGTTCCCCGCCCCCGGTGACCGGCGGTGGGGCGGGCACCCGGACGGATCAGGCCATCGGCCGTATTCCACTGCGCCCGTCCGCCCCGTACGGGTTAGGTTGTCCCCGTTTCCGGATCTTCCGGAACCCGGTTCCCCGCCGCCGGTCCCCGGACCCCGCGGACCGAGGGATCCGGGGCGAGCGACGCACGGGAACGAGGGACGGACGATGACCGACGGCACCGGTGCCCTCCTCACCGGCACCCGGCGCGTGCGGGAAGCCGCGCCGGACGCGGACCGGTGGGCGCGGGCCGGCCGGCCGCTCGCGGCGGTGGCCGCCGTCTTCGTCCTCGCCCAGCTCGTCCTGGTCCGCCCCGTGCTGGGCCTGGGCTGGGACGAGATCGTGTACACCAGCCAGGTCACCTCCCACCACCCGGCCGCCTTCTTCAGCGCCCCCCGCTCCCGGGGCGTCTCCCTGCTGGTGGCACCCGTCGCGTCCTGGTCCTCGTCCACGGTGCTGCTGCGCGTCTACCTCGCCCTGCTGTCCGGGCTCGGCCTCTACCTGGCCCTGCGTGCCTGGCGCGGCCTGTTCCCGACCCGGGTCCTGGCCACCGCGGGCGCCCTCTTCGCCTCCCTGTGGGTGACCCTCTTCTACGGTCCCCAGGCCATGCCCAACTACTGGGTCGCCGTCGGCGCCCTGATCACCGTCGGCGGCTTCCTGCGCCACCGCGCGGACGGCTCGGCGCGCGGTGCGCTGTGGGGCGTGGCGGCGGGGGCCGCGCTCATGGCGTGGATGCGGCCCACCGACGCCGTCTGGGTGACGATCCCGCTGGTCGTCCTCGCCCTGGCGCACCGGCACGGACGGCTCCTGCTCGCCCTGGTGGGCGGCCTCGCGGCGGGCGGGATCCCGTGGGTGATCGAGGCCTACACCGGATTCGGCGGCCTGGCGGAGCGACTGGCCGAGGCCTCCCGCATCCAGGGCGGGCTGGGCTGGCAGATCGCCGTCGACGACCAGGTGCGCAGCCTGGGCGGGCGCGCCCTGTGCCGGCCGTGCACCGGGTCGATGCCGCCCCTCGTGATCACCCTGTGGTGGTTCGTCCTGCCACTGCTGGCGGTCCTCGGCCTGGCCGTCGCGGTACGGGCCGGGCGGACCCTGCGCACCCTGCTGCCGCTGGCCTGTGCCGCCACCTCCGCCTTCCCGTACCTGTTCATGATCGGGTACGCGGCCCCCCGCTTCCTCCAGCCCGCCTACGCCCTGCTCGCCCTCCCGGTCGCCGACGCGCTGTGGCACCTCGTCCGGACACCGCGGGGGAGGTGGCGGCGGACCGCCACGGCCCTGGTCGCGGCCGGACTGGCCGGCCACCTGGCGGTGCAGCTGACCGTCCTGGTGCACACCGTGGACCGCAACACCGACAGCCGCCGCGACTGGGCCCGCACCGCCGACGCGCTGCACCGGCTCGGCGTCCGCCCGCCCTGCCTGATCACCGGGCACGAGGCCATTCCGATCGGCTACTACACCGGCTGCTCCTCCGGCGCCACCGCCGGGAACAACGAGAACACCACGGTGGGGGAGATCCTGGGCACCGCGGACCGCCTCCCGGTGGCCGCGGTCACCGGACCGGACGGCACGCCGCCCGGCTACGCCCGCTCCTGGTCCGTCCACCGGATCGGCGACCTCGAGGTCCGCATCGCCCCGGCGCCCCGGCCGAACGGCTGACCCCCGCCGCCGGGACGGCCCGGCCGGGGCACCGGGCGCGCGGTCCGGGCGGGCCGGTGACGCGGCCGGCGGGTCCGCGGAGGTTAGAGATCGCATAACGGGAAACGCGAACCCCACGCCCGGGACGAACGAGCCGACGCGGCGCGACAGGGAGGAAACCATGGGCACCGAACCGATGGGGGACGACGTCTACCAGCCCACCGGGACCAACGAGCAGCAGGAGGACGGCGCACCGCTCGACATGCAGGACGCCGTCCAGGAACGGGACTACGACGACATCCTCGACGAGGGCTACTCGCCGCCGGAGAAGCCGCTCGGCGTCACCAAGCACGGCACCACGGCCGCCGAACAGCACGACGGGGAGACGCTGGACCAGCGCCTGGCCCAGGAGGTGCCCGACACGTCCGTCCCCGACGGCGACGGCGTGGGCGACCTCCCCGGGGGCGAGGGCGAGCCGGTGGACCCGGAGGCGGGCACCGACCGCGCCGGACGGCTGGTCGCGCCGGACGAGGGCGTCCGCACCGACACCACGAAGGAGACCGTCGCCGAGGACGTGGGCATCGACGCGGGGGCCGCGGGCGCGGAGGAGGCCGCGATGCACGTCGTCGAGGACGAGACGGCGCTGCCGGAGGACCGGGACGGAACCTGACGGCCCGCCGCGGGCCCGGCCCGCTCCCGGCAGCGGCGCAGCCGCCGGCCCGGTGCGCGTGTGCACCGGACCGGCGGCTGCGTCGTGCGGCGGGGGCCCGCCGGGCGGCGGGGCTCAGGGAAGGATCTTGTCCAGGGCGGCGGGCCCCTCCTCGGCCAGCTTCCGCTTGGCCCATTCGAGGTTCTGCGGGGTGAGGTCCTTGCCCGAGGCAAGGACCAGGTCCTCCGGCGACACGTCGGTGCCGGTGCGGGTGTGGAGCAGGCGGTCCGGGGTGGTGCCCTCCTCGGACCGCCGGGACGCGTCGGGCTGGGACGTCGACATCTTCTGGCTCCTCGGATCCGGATCACTGGTGCGGCCCCGGTGCTGGCATCGGGGCCGGTATCACCCTTCAGGGCGGGGGTCCGCCGTGCGTCCGGAGCCCGCCGGGGCGCCGGGGTGCGGGGACGGTCCTCCCGTATGCCGGGGTACCTTCCCGGGCCCGCGGGAAACCTCGGCCCGGGAACCGGCCGCGGGGACCGTGCGTCACGGCCGGGTCCCCGCGGCCGTCGGCGGCCCGCTTCCGCCGGGCCCCGGGTGTGCTGTCCCGGGACAGCACACCTAGAAGGGCGTCAGCGTCAGCCGCAGGCCCGTGGGGGCCGTGTCCTGGATGTACGAGGCGAAGTCGACCACGTCGTCGAAGGCGAAGCCGTACGCCCGGCCGTCCTCGGTCGCGGTGTGCACGGCCTTGGAGTAGTGGTTGGTGAGTTCCGTCCGGTAGAAGTCCGCGGCGTCGGTCGTCGGCTGGTCGGGGTGGCTGAGCAGCGTCGAACGGTTGAAGCCGGCGCCGAGCACGGCGGCGACCGGCCCGGTGGTGCCGTCGTTGGGGGCGGCGAGGGCGCCGTCGCAGAACAGGACGTCCCGGGTGGACGGCTTGCCGAAGGAGACCTGGGCGGGGCCGTCGAAGGTGAGCCGGTCGCCGCGCACCCGGCCGGTGAAGGTGCCGGCGTTGGTGGTGACCTTCAGGTCCCGGCCGGTGTAGGTGCTCCACACCTCGTCGATGTACGGGGCGAAGTAGTCCTCGGGGAACAGACCGGCGTCCAGTCCGTGACCGGGGGCGATGATCCGGGTGTCGTCC
The DNA here is from genome assembly GCF_055574875.1 of Streptomyces sp. NPDC034670. Taxonomy (NCBI): domain Bacteria; kingdom Bacillati; phylum Actinomycetota; class Actinomycetes; order Kitasatosporales; family Streptomycetaceae; genus Streptomyces; species Streptomyces sp. NPDC034670. The sequence continues at coordinate 14,618 of NZ_JBVITR010000002.1, read as the reverse complement.
ACGACGAGCCGCGAGAACGCCTCCACCCGCTTGACGGCGGCGAACGCGGCGTCGCGGCCCCCCTCGCGCACGGTGCCCGTGGTCTGGTCCTGGGAACCGGTGAGCCGGAGGCTCAGCGGCACGCTGAACATGTCGACCATCGTCGTGTTGCAGAACATGCCCGAGGGGTTGTGGGTGAACTCCGCGCAGTCGTGCAGCACCCCGTAGTTGGGGTCCGAGGTGACCCAGCCGGCCGGGTACTGCAGCGCCGCGTTGCCGTCGCCGTCCGCGACCGCCTTGAACTTCAGCTTCGCGCCGAGGGCCACGTAGATCCGGCCGGACATGTACGGCAGGGACAGCCGGGTCTCGTTGCCGGACAGGCTGATCGCGTAGTCGGTGAAGCCGTCGGGGCCGTTGTCCGACAGGGAGATCGGGGCGAGGGTGCCCTCGGGGGTGAGCCGCACCTGCCGGCCGTCCGCGTTGCCCACGACGTAGAGGTGCACGTTCGCGCTGTCGAACGAGCCGTTGTTGTTGACGACCGTCAGCGGCAGGGAGCCGGCCGCCTCGGGCCCGGCCTTCTGCTCGCCGGACTGGTCCGCGAGGGCGTACGGGGCGAGCGCGGCCGCCGCGGGCACGGCCACGGCGGCCCCGCCGAGGGCGAGGAGGAGCTTGCGGCGGCCGACGGTGCGCTGGTGACGCGGAGTCATGTGGGGGTCTCCTGGAGTGCTCGTGGGGGTTCCTGTCCGCGCCGCCCGGCGTGGGGGAAGGGCCCGAGCAGCGCACTCCTGTGGTGAGAGCGCTCTCAGTCCGTACGTCCGGGCCGACGCGCGGCTTTCGATGGTACGGACCGCAACGATCCCCGCAACGGGTCCGACTTGTCCTCAAGCCGCTTTGACCTGCGCTTACTTGGGGGATCCGGGAGAGCCCCACAGCCGCTTAACCGCCTCTTAAGGGCCCTTTAAGCCACCGCGGGGCGCTGCCGCGAGGAGGGCGCTCCCCCCGGCTCCGGGCAGGCGGGGCCGTCGCGGCCCGGCGCGCTTCAGCGCGTGCCGCCGCGCAGCAGCGTCTCCGCCGCGGCCAGGAGGTCCGTGATCCGGAGGGCGAACGCGGCGTCGCAGGGGTGGGGGGTGCCCGTGCGGGCCGCGGCGAGGAGGGCGTCCACGGCCCGGATGAGGGCGGGGACCGCTCCTTCGGAGGCCTCCGGGAGGAGGGCGACACCGGAGGTGCCGCGCAGTTCCACCGTGGCGCCGGCCGCGGCCGGGGGCGCGGTCAGGCTCAGGGCCAGGGTGCTCGACGCGCCGCTCACGTGGTCGAGGACGAGGTGGACGGTGTCCCCCGGGCCGTGCGCCGCGGCCGTCACCCGCCGGACGTCGCCGAGCACCGGCAGCAGGACGGACAGGGCGTGCGGGCCGACGTCCCACAGGGCGCCCTTCTCCCGCCGCCACGGCGAGGCCGCGTAAGGGCTGCCGCCGGAGGCGAACACCGCCCCCAGCCACTGGGCGCGCCCGGTGAACCAGCCGCCCCGGGAGGCCTGTTCGGCGATCCACGCCTCCGGCTCGGGCTGGAAGCGGGTGGTGAGGAAGACCACCGAGGCGACCCGGGCCTCCTTGGCCGCCTCGACCACCGCACGCCCCTGTGCCACCGTCGGGGCGAGCGGCTTGTCGAGCAGCAGGTGGCATCCGGCCCGCGCCGCGCGCACCGCGAGTTCCGCCTGCACGTGGGGCGGCAGCGCGACGGCGACGGCGTCCACGTCGGCGAACAGCGCGTCGACGTCGTCGTAGGCCCGGACGCCGTACCGGCCGGCCAGTTCCCCGGCCGCCTCGGGGCGGCGGCCCCACACGCCGGCGAAGTCGAGGTCCCGGTGCCCGCTCAGCGCGGGGGCGTGCGTCGCCCGCGCCCAGGGGCCGGTGCCGAGCAGTCCGATCCGCATGCCGTCGTCCTTCCGTCTTCCGTCGTCGGTCGCGCCGCCACCGGTGTGCTCCGGCGGCGGCCCGGACCCGAGCGTGTCACAGCGGCCGGACCGCGGGCGGCGCCGGGGCGAGGCCGCCCGTGCGCGGCGCCGGCCGGGGCGTGGCCCGGGGAGACCCGGACCCGGGGGACCGGCATCCACGGGGAGCCCGTGCGGAGGGGGCGGGGCGTACCCGGCCGCGCACAGCGGTCGGGCGGCCCGGCGGCGAGCGACGGGCGAAGGTTTTCGGTCAATTCCCATCAGGTGAGTACAAGGGGTGAGTGTTTCCGCCCGGGTCGGGCATACGCAGCGAAAACCAGAGAGGGGGCTTCGTGCTCGTACCGGACCCGAAGACCGTCAGACGACTCCTGACGCAGTACGCGACCCTGCGGATCGCCCAGGCGCAGGGGCACGACCCGGCGGTGGCGCGCGAACTGGAGGACGTCAGCTACACGCTCTGCGTGATGACGGGGACGTCCAGCATCCACGACGCCGTCGCGCGGGCGGACGACCTGCTCGCGCGGGAGCAGCGGTCCGCGGCCGCCCGGGCCGCGGACCCGGAGGGGGAGAGCGGCCTGTCCCTGGCCGTCTGATCCCGTCGGCCGGCCCGGACCCGGACCCGGCGCCGCGTCCCGGGGGGGGGGGGGGGGGGGGGGGGGGGGGGGGGGGGGGGGAAGAGGGGGGGGGGGGGGAGGGGGAGGGGGGGGGGGGGGGGGGTT
>NZ_JBVITR010000002.1:0-11963 GCF_055574875.1 Streptomyces sp. NPDC034670 | reverse complement strand
CCCCACCCACCCCCACCCCCATCTCCCTCTCCTTCGTCGCCGGAGCCCCCCCCCCCCCCCCCCCCCCCCCCCCCCCCCCCCCCGCCCCGGGCCGGTCACGGGCGTGCGGCGGGTGCGGTGCGCCTGCCGTGGAACGCCGAGCGGTAGGCGTGCGGCGTGGTGCCCACCACCTTGCGGAACCGCTCGCGGAACGCCGTGGGTGATCCGAAGCCGGCCTGCTGGGCGATCCGTTCGACGGTGTGGTCGCTGTTCTCCAGCAGGTACTGGGCACGCCTGACCCGTGCCCGCAGCAGCCACTGCAACGGCGTGGTGCCCGTCTGCTCGCGGAAGCGGCGGCTGAAAGTGCGCTCGCTCATGCCCGCGCGGGCCGCCATGGCGGCGAGCGTGACCTCGTGCGCCAGGTTGTCCTCGAGCCAGTCCAGCAGGGGCTCCAGGTCCGAGCCGCGGGGCACGGGCGGGTGCCGGTGCACGATGAACTGGGCCTGGCCGCCTTCCCGCTCCAGCGGCATGACCGACATCCGGGCCGCGTTCGCGGCCACGACCGATCCCAGGTCCCGGCGGATCATGTGCAGGCACATGTCCAGCGCGGCGGCGGCACCGGCCGAGGTGAGGATCTGGCCGTTGTCGACGTACAGCACGTCCGGCTCCACCTCGACGAGCGGGAAGGCGGCGGCGAGCCGCTCGGCGGCCACCCAGTGGGTGGTGGCGCGCAGCCCGTCCAGCAGCCCGGCCTCCGCCAGCACGAAGGCGCCCACGCACACCGAGGCGATCCGGGTGCCCGCCCCGGCCGCCCGGCGCAGCGCCGCGAGCACGGCGGGCGAGGGCGGCGGGGCCCCCTCGGCGCGGCCCGGGACGATGACCGTGTCGGCGTCCGCCAGCGCCTCCAGCCCCCGGTCGACGCGCAGGGCCAGACCGCCGTCCGCGGGCACCTCCGGCGTCTCGGCGCACAGGCGGACCCGGTAGGGGCGCCGGCCGTCGGGCAGCCGCGTCCAGTCGAAGACCTGCATGGGGGCCGCCATGTCGAACGGGATGACCCGGTCGAGCACCAGGATCGCCACGGAGTGCATGACCGCCACGATAGACGGGTTCCCGCCACCCCCCGAAACCCCGGGCTCCGCCGGGGGGAGGCGCGAAAGCACTGGTGGGCGGCGTTGGCGGGAATCCGTCGGAACCTGTCGTTCCGGCCTCTGGGCGGGTGTCCGGCGGGCGTCCTACGGTGGGCCCGCTCCCGTCGACCGCACCATGGAAAGGGTCCCGGTGACCAAGTTCCTGCTGTCCCTCCACGTCCTGGCCGCCATCGTCGCCGTCGGTCCCGTGACCGTCGCGGCCAGCATGTTCCCGCCGGCCGTGCGCCGGGCGGCGGCCCCCTCCGGCGGCGGACCCGCCGCCACCGCGGTGCAGGGCGTCGAGCTGCTCCACCGCATCTGCCGGGTCTACGCCCGCATCGGGATCGCGGTGCCCCTCCTGGGACTCGCCACGGCCCTGGCGATGGGCGTCCTGGGCGACGGCTGGCTCATCGCGTCGATCGCGCTGACCGCGGCGGCCGCCGGCGTCCTGCTCGCCTTCGTGCTGCCCCGCCAGGACGAACTCATCGGGCAGCTGAACGGGAACCGGGCCGTGGACCGGCACGGCACCGTCCGGCTGGCCATGTTCACCGGGGTGTTCAACCTGCTGTGGGCCACCGTCACGGTCCTGATGATCGTCCGTCCCGGCTCCACGACGGGTGCGTGAGCAGCCGGGAACGGAGCACGATGCGCCTGGGGCGAGGTCCGCACGGAATGCCCGCTCCGGGGTCACGGCGTGCGGGGGAACCGCCCCGGCGCGGTGGCCGGACGCCTACACTCGGCAGTCGCGTCCCCGCGCCGGGGCCGACGAGCAGAAAGGCACATGGTCGGGTGTTCCAGGAGTCCCCCATCTACGACCGACTCATCTCGGAGTGCGGCGACGTGCCCGCACAGGTTCGCCACGAGGCCGAACGCGTGAGCAGGGAGCTGGAGCTGGTCATGCGGCCCCTGCGGTCCCCCGGCCACGCCCCGGGACTCGACCGGCCGCCGTCCCCGGGCAACGGATGGCAGCGCACCGCCCTGCTGCCCGGAGCGCGACCGCACTGACCGCGGGACCCGCGGCCGGACGGCCGGGGCCGGCGGCTCCTCACCGCGGCGTGCCGGTCGCCTCGCTGACCTCCGGGGGCGACGCGGGGACGGGGCGGGCCAGCCACTCGGCGATGGTCCGCGCGATCGGCTGGCCCGTCTCCACCTCCACGAACCCGAACTGCCCCGACTGGTTGCACTCCAGGAACCACCACGTCCCGTCGGCGTCCTCGGCGAAGTCGAAAGCGCCGTAGGCCAGTTCGGCCTTCCGCGTGTACGCGCGCACGGCGTCGGCGGTGCGCGGCGGGACCTCGGCCGGCTCCCAGGGCGCGCCCGGGGCGGCGAAACGCACGTCCACCTCCGCGGGATCCGCGTCCGGGGCCGTCGCCTTGCGGGCGGCCAGCAACCGGTCACCCACCACGGTGAGCCGGACGTCGGCCCGCTTGGCGATCCGCCGCTGGAGCAGCGTCGGCCCGAACGCGACGGCGGAGAAGTCCGCGTCCGGCGCCACCCGGCTGGTCGGCACCGCCCGCGGCGGATCCTGCGGATGCGCCCCCGACACCGGTTTGACCACCAGGTCCGGGAAGCGCTCCGCGAACTCCCGGGCGGCGCGCGGAAACGTGGTGATCACCGTGGCGGGCACGGGCAGGCCGCACCGCTGGGCCAGACGCAGCTGCCACGGCTTGTGGCGGGCCCGGCGGGCCGCGTCCGGATGGTTCATCCAGCGCGCGTCCGAGCCGCGCAGCATGCCGTAGAGCGCCTGTGAGGCCTCCTCGGTCAGCCACGCGGACGGCCGGGCCGCCCGCGTGGCCGGGGCGCCCGGCCGGCGTACCCACACGGACCGCAGTCCGTTGATGCTCACCAGCCGCCCTCCGACGGACAGATGGCCGCGGAAGCGGCCGTGGACGAACTCGCCGGACAGCGAGACGCCGTCGGTCAGATCGGCGGGATCGAGGCGCACCACCGGCACCCCCGAGCCGTTCAGGTGCACGACCACCATGTCGGCGGTCACGTCCTCCTCGCAGGTGAGGATCAGCACGGTCATCGTCTACGGTCCGCAGTCAGTCGTCGAAGTGGGTCTTGGAACCCGCGGTGGACGTCGTGGTCCCCACCTCGCGCAGCAGCGCGTGGTCGCAGGCCGCGATCCGCCCGTCGACGAGTACGTTCAACTGCATCCCGGAGTCATACACATACGGAGTGGCGACCGCCAACTCCGCTACCGGACGTGCGTAGTTGAGCGCGAACGGTTGCATCGTCTCTCCCTCGTCGGTGCTGCGCCGACCAAGTGACGGCCAACTGCCCGCCGTTACCCGGTCCGCCGACTTCTTCTGCTCTCAGAGACATATACGAATCGAACGGGTGGTTGGTTTCCTCACGGAGCGTAGTCATCGGCGGGCCGGTGGCCCGGACGCCGGGACACCTCCCCGGGCGCCCCCGTCCCCAGGGAGCCGCGCATGCTCCGCAGGGCGAGCAGGAGGACGCCGACGTCGTCCAGGAAGACCGGGTCGGGCAGCAGGTCGGCGGGCAGCACCAGGTAGAGGACCGCGCCCCAGAAGACCCAGCGCGGCCCCGTGGGCAGACCGGCGCGGCGCAGCTCCCGTCGCGTACGGACCAGTCGCACCAGGACCGCGACGGCGCCGGCCAGCACGACGGCCGCGAGGACCGCGGCGACGATGAGCACCACGGTGGTGGTCTCCAACGGACTGTCCTCCTTCCGGCCCGCGCCGCGGACTCCTCCCGGCACAGGTCCCTTCGAGCGGATTCCCCTTCCCGGCGCCGGTATGGCGGTCGGGAACCGGACAGGCGCGCCCGTGCCCGGCGCCCCGCCGGACCCCCGGGGAACAGCGGACCGCCGCAGGTCGTCCCGGTGGTCCGGCCCGGTGGCGGCGCCGGGCGGGGGTGCCCGGTAATGGTCCGTGCGACGCCGCCGGTCGCGCGTCCGGGGGAGCGGGGCGGCCGCGGCCCTCCGGGGCCGGGTGCGGATCACTTCCCTCCGCCGCCTCCCGGGCGGCCGGGCGGGGGACGCGGCGGCCCGACCGCCCGCCGCGGACCGGCTACCGGTCGGACGCCGCCGGCCGCGGGCGGTCCGTCACCGACGGGGATCCGGCTGCCGGCGGGTTCTCGGGTATCGCCGCCGGCTGCGGTTCGGGCGCCTCCGGCCGCGAGGCGTCCGGCGCCTCCGGGGCCCCGGAAACCGCCGGACGCCGGGACCCGGCAGCCGGCTTCAGGCGGTCCAGTGCGCGGGTCAGCTGCCGCAGGGGGGAGGCGGCGGCCGTCCGGGAGGCCTGCTGCCGCCGGTTCCCCGGCGCCTCGGCCGCCTCCCGGTACGCGGCCAGTGCCTCGTGCGCGCGTTCGGCGGCCTCCCGGTACAGGTCCCGGGACTTCGTCATGGCATCCAGCGCCTCGGCGTACATGGCCACCAGTTCGCGCTCGCGGGCGAGTTCCTCCTCCAGTGTCAGCAGGTGCCAGTCCTCCCGCAGCGCGGTCAGGGCGTCCCGGGCGCCGTCCGGCAGCGGGCGCGGCAGCGCGTCGAACCGGGCCACGGCCTCGACGAGACCGGTCGGCTCCGTGCCGTCCAGGAAGACCGCGCGCACGGAGAAGTCCCCGGCGTCGTAGCCCTCCGGAGCGGGGCGGCCGGGCAGTACCACCGCGCCCCCGCGGGGCACCTCCACCCCCAGGTCCCGCAGCGCCCAGTTCACCACCCGCGCCTGCTGCGGCGCGGCCCGGTGCTCCACGACGCGGTGCCGCAGGCCCGGCGGCAGCCAGTGGGCGAGCGGCGTCCGGCCGCGTTCGTCCGTGGTCATGGCCTCGTGGACGACGACGTGGAGGTGCCACGTGTCCCGGGCGCAGTCGCGCAGCCGCCGCCGCACGGCCTTGTCGTCCTCGGGGAGCGGGTTGGCCGCTCCCGGCCGCAGCCCCGTCGCGGCGTCGTACCGCCAGTCGGCGTCCGGCTCCTGCGGCCAGAACATCCCGGCCGGGGAGGGCCAGGCGGGGTCCCACGGCTGCTCGGCCTCCGCGACCAGCGTCCAGTCCTGACCCTCCTCCGTGCCGGGCGCGAGGCTCAGCCGGGCCCGCACGGTGATCCCGTCGGCGACCCGCGCGCGGGACTCGAAGACCCGGTGCGGGGAGGCCGGGGAGCCGGGCACTTCCAGGAAGTCGTCGATGTCCTGGCTGTCCCTGAGCCGGCGCAGGGTGCGCCGGAGGACGTCCTCGGCCGCCGTTCCGGCGTGGCGGCCACGGGTCAGCCAGACCGTGGGAGGAAGGGTGGGGCGGGCTGCGGGGGAGGTCGACATGGATCCAGTGGTGAGCGGGGACACGTGCTCCTGCCAGTATCGCCGCCGTCGGCCGGCGAGACGACGCCGGACCCGCCGGGCCGCGGGTCCCGGTCGCTCCTGCCCCGTCGAGCGGCCTTCATGCGGCTCGGGCGCACTTCACGCGGCACGGGCGCACACACCGGGTGCGCGCGGCGCGCACCCGGCGGTGGCGGTTTCCCGCGCGGCACCGTCAGCCCCGGGAGCGCCGCCGCCGGCCCCCGCGGACGGGGGCCGGTCCGCCCTCCGCGCCGGGGCCGTCCCCGTCCGCGCACCCCGGCCGGCCTCCGGCGCCGCGGCGGGGCGGGGACCTTACCAGTGCCGAACCGGCCCTGTCGCATATTCCTCCGGAAAACGCCAAAGTCCTCACCCCGATCGAGCACACACCGTAGCGTCGACGTCACGTTCGCGGCACAACCGTGCGAGAGAGGGGATCCGGCGTGCCCGGAATCGACGAGAGCCTGCTGGAAGCCATGCGCCTCCCGGGTGCCCGCGGGGCGCTGGTGGTCGACTGGATCAGCGGGCTCGCGCTGGGCGCGGTGGGCGAGGCACCGGGCGGTGATCCGGAGGCGACGGCGGCGGAGACCGCCGAACTCGCCCGCCTCTCCGTGGAGAGCGGCACCCTGGCGCCGGCCGGGGGCGGGGGCGCCGGCAAGGAAGCGCCCGTCCAGGACCTGATCCTCACCACCGCCGACGCGTACCACCTGCTGCGGTTCGTCGTCACCACCTTCGACAGCACCGTGTTCCTCTACCTGTGGCTCGACCGCGCCGACGGCAACCTGGCCCTGGCCCGGATCCGGCTGGCCGAGATGGCGGACCGGCTGGTGCTCGGATGACCACGGCGGGACGTGCGGACGGATCGGTCCCGGACCTGCTCGGCATCCTCGCGGCCGACCACGCCACCGGGGCGCTCCCCACCCGGTCCGGCGTCTTCTACCTCTCGGCGGGGCAGGTCGTCCACGTCGAGTCCGCCCACAGCCCCGGCCTCGGGGACCTGCTCACCCGCAGCGGGGCCGTCGCCCGGGACGGCTGGTGGGAGGCGGTCGAGCGGGCGGGGGCCGGGCACCGCGTCGGCCGCCGGCTGGTGGACAGCGGACGTCTCGCCGCCGGGGCGCTGGAACTGTGCCACCTGGGCGCGCTCTTCGACGCGGCGTACTTCGCCCTCGCCCACGACGGCACCGCGCTCCGCTTCCGCCCCGGAGCCGCGCACTGGTTCGGCGCGGTCCGCCCCGTACCGGTGGCGGCGGTGCTGCGCGAGTCCTGGCGGCGCCGCGACCTGCTGCACCGCATCTGGCCCGACCCGGCCGTGGACACCGCCCCGCTCACCCGCGTGCCCGGTGTCGACCCCGCCGACCTGCCGCCCCGCCGCGGCCGCGCGTTCGCCCTGGTCGACGGGGGCCGCACCGCGGCGCAGATCGCCTCGGCCCTGGCCTGCCGCGCCTTCCACACCCTCGTCGAACTGCGCCGCCTGGCCGCCGACGGACTGGTCACCCCCGCGCCATCCCCGCCCGCCGTGCCCGTCCACCCCGTCCCCGGCGACGCGGGCGGCTCGGCGTGGGACGAGCCCGACACAGCACTGCTGAAACGGCTCCTGGACGCCTTGGAGGCACTGTGATCCGCGCGCGCCGACAGCGTGCCGAAAGGAGACTGCTCATGGCCGTCGAGACCGACGTGCTGGACGAACTGCGTCGGCTCCGCACCCGCGTACCCCGGCTGGCGGGCTCCCTCGCGGCCACCGTCGACGGGCTCGTCCTGGCCCACGACGTCCCGGACACCGAACCGGAGGGACTGGCCGCCCTCACCGCCGCCGCGCTGGGCGTCGCCCACCGCATGACGGACGCCGCCGGCCGCGGCGACTTCCGGGAACTCCTGGTCCGCGGCGCCCGGGGCTACATCGCCACCTACGCGGCCGGCACCACCGCCGTGCTCACCCTCCTCGCCGACGACCGGGTCAACGTGGGCCGGCTGCACCTGGAGGGGCGGCGCAGCGGCGCCCGGATCGCGGACCTCGTCGACACCCACATCGGCCCGGGCGGGGGCCGGCACGCCGACCGGCTCGCGGCCGGGGAGCACCCCGCGCCGCCCCCGGACCCCTCCCGCCGCATCGGGACCCTCCCGGTGCGGACCCCGCAGCGGCCCGCACACCGGCCCCAGCCCGGCGGCTGAACCCCGGCTTCCTCCCCGGACCGCCCACCGGAACACGATCCGGCGGCCGGCCCGCACCACCATCACGACGGAAAGGACACCTTCCATGGCCAACACCGAGACCGCGCTCAAGGAGTGCCTCGGCTCCATCGACGGGGCGACGGCCGCCGCGCTCGTCGACTACACCAGCGGCATGGCCCTCGGCACCCTGGGCGGGGGCAAGGACCTCAACCTGGAGGTCGCCGCCGCCGGCAACACGGACGTCGTGCGGTCCAAGCTGCGCACGATGGAACTCCTGGGCCTGAAGGAGGAGATCGAGGACATCCTGATCACCCTGAGCAGCCAGTACCACCTGATCCGCCTGCTGAAGGGACGCGGCGGCAACGGCCTCTTCCTGTACCTGGTGCTCGACGCGGGACGGGCCAACCTGGCGATGGCGCGGCACCAGCTGCGCCGCATCGAGGCCGACCTCGAGGTCTGACCGGGCCGCCGGACGGATCCCCGGACCGGGCCCTTCGCGCCGCACCGCGCGCGAAGGGCCCGCCGGTCCGCGCGGACCCCGGCCGGCGGGCCGCCGGACCTCCCGCCCGCGCGGATCGGACCGCGCCGGGCAGCCACCGGTCGGGGCCGAAGACCTCGCAGCGGGTGCCGCGGGCGGGGACGCCGGCCCCGAGCAGCCGGAGAGCGCCCGCGGTCCGGCCGTGGACCTCGAAGGCCCTCCCCGGGACACCGGGGCGGGACGGGGCCGCCCGGCCCGTGCGAAACACCGCCGGACCGGACAGGCTGGACTCCGGGGGCCTTCGGCCGCCGAGGCGCCGGGGCCCCGCGCGAAACGGACGGGAGAGGGAGTGACCGTCATGGCCGAGAGGACCCTGCCGAACCCGGCGGAGGGCGCCCCGGTGGGCGACCTGGGACGCCGCCTGGCCCGGCGCCGCACGGAGCTGGGCCTCACCCGCGGGGAAGTGGCGGCCCGGGCGGGCCTGGCACCGGGCTACCTCCGCCACCTGGAGGAGCACCCGGGCGCGGCGCCGGGCACGGGCGTCCTGCTCAGGCTGGCCGGCGTGCTCGGGACCACGCTGAACCGGCTCACCGGCGGGGACGTCGACGCGCCGCCCGGCCCCGGGCGGGCCGCCCCGCGGGCGGAGTCCACCGAGCTGGACGCCGAGGAGTGCCGCGCCCTGCTCGGCACCCACGGCGTGGGACGGATCGCCGTCCCCACCGACGGGGGGCCGCTCGTCGTCCCCGTCAACTACGACGTCGTCGACGACGCCGTCGTCTTCCGTACCGCCCCCGGCACGGTCCCCGCGCGGGCCGCCGGCCGCCGGGTGGCCTTCGAGGCCGACCGGATCGACGACGCGCTGAGCCGGGGATGGAGCGTGCTCGTCCGCGGGGACGCGCGGGCCGTCACGGACCCGGACGAGGTGCGCCGACTGGACGAACGGGCGTTCAGCGCGCCGTGGGCGGGCGGCCGCCGCGAGCTGTGGGTGCGGATCGATCCGGCCGAGGTGACCGGTCGCCGCGTCACGGTGTGAAACGGCGTGCGAGGGGCGGCGTGCGGGCCGGCGGGGGTGGCGTCCCGGCGGGGCGGACGCACCGGTGGCGGGGCGGCACCGCGGGGGATCGGTGCCGCCCCGACGCCAGTGTCGCGCGTCCGGCCACCGCGCCGCGGGGGCCGAAGGTCCCTGACGGCGGGGCCGGCCGGCCCCGCCGGGGCAGGGCACCGCCCGGGCGCCGCGGGACCGCCCGGGAACGGGAGGGCGGCGGAGCCGGTGTGTGCTCCGCGCCCGCCGCGGGTACTCCGTGCGCGACCGCCGGCCGTGGCGGCCGCCCCGACCACGACGGCGGGCCTCCCACCGTCGGTGACGGAACCGGGACGGACCGTCGCGGCGCGGCGCCCGGCAAGCGCCGTACGAGGCCTTCGGGGCACGTGCGGCCGCCGTCGGCGGGAGGAGCGTCGAAGTGACGGCCTGGACGTGGGAGTACGAGGGGTACGACCCCGCCGACGCGCGCCTGAGGGAGTCGCTGTGCACCCTGGGCAACGGCTACTTCGCCACCCGGGGCGCGCTGCCGGAGTGCACCGCGGACGAGGTGCACTACCCGGGGACCTACGTGGCCGGCTGCTACAACCGGCTCACCTCCGAGGTGGCCGGCCGGCGGGTCGAGAACGAGGACATGGTCAACCTCCCCAACTGGCTGCCGCTGCGCTTCCGGCCGGCCGGCGAGCCCTGGCTCACCCCCGACACCACGGCCGTGCTCGACCACCGCGAGACCCTGCACCTGTCCTCGGGGCTGCTGGAGCGCAGCACGCGGTACGGCCTCGGCACGGGGCGGACCCTGCTCGTGCGCCAGTACCGGCTCGTGCACATGGCCGACCCGCACCTGGCCGCGCTGCGCACCGAGTTCACCGCCGAGGGCTTCTCCGGCACCCTCGAGGCCGAGGCGGCGCTGGACGGCGGTGTCACCAACGCCGGCGTGCCGCGCTACCGGGACCTGGACGGCCGTCACCTCACCCACGTCCTCACCGGCACGGCCGCCGAGGACACCGTCTGGCTGCGCTGCCGCACCCGCACCTCCGACGTCCGGATCGCCCTCGCCGCCCGGCTGGCGTCGGACGCGCCGGTCGGCAGCCGGCACGACCGCCCGCGCGCCCTCCAGACGACCCGTCTGCACCTGGTCGCCGGCCGTCCCGTCACCGTCGACAAGATCGTCGCCCTGCACACCTCCCGCGACCCGGCGATCAGCGATCCGCTGCACGCCGCCGTCGACCGGGTGGGCCGGGCGGGCGGTTTCGACGAGCTGATGGAGCCGCACCTGACGGCCTGGCACCAGCTGTGGCGCCGCGCCGACCTGGACGTGCCCGGCGAGGCGGGCCGCATCCTCCGGCTGCACCTCTTCCACGTCCTGCAGACCCTCTCGCCGCACACCGCCGACCTGGACGTGGGGGTCCCGGCCCGGGGACTGCACGGCGAGGCCTACCGCGGCCATGTCTTCTGGGACGAGCTGTTCGTCCTGCCGTACCTCAACCTGCACTTCCCCGAGGTCTCCCGTGCGCTGCTGCACTACCGGCACCGGCGCCTGGAACGGGCCCGCACCGCCGCCCACGACGCGGGGCGCCGGGGCGCGATGTACCCCTGGCAGAGCGGCAGCGACGGCCGGGAGGAGACCCAGCAGCTGCACCTCAACCCCCGCTCCGGACGCTGGCTGCCCGACGACTCCCGGCTCCAGCACCACGTGGGGTCGGCGATCGCGTACAACGTGTGGCAGTACTGCGAGGCCAGCGGGGACGAGGAGTTCCTGCACACCAAGGGCGCCGAGATGCTGCTGCAGATCTCCCGCTTCTGGGCGGACTCGGCCACCTGGGACGACCGTCTGGGCCGCCACCGCATCAAGGGCGTGGTCGGTCCGGACGAGTACCACGACGCGTACCCGGACGCGGCCGGGCCGGGTCTCGACGACAACGCCTACACCAACGTCACGGCCGCCTGGGTGCTCGCCCGCACCGTGGAGGTGCTGCGGGGCCTTCCCGAGCCGCGCCGCCGCGAACTCGACGAGCGGACCGGGCTGGACGCGGGCGAGCTCGAGGAGTGGGAGGAGGTCTCCCGCACCCTGCACGTCCCCTTCCACAACGGCGTCGTCAGCCAGTTCGAGGGCTACGGCGAGCTCGCCGAACTCGACTGGCGGGGCTACCGGCGGCGCTACGGCGACATCCGGCGGCTGGACCGGATCCTGGAGGCAGAGGGCGACACCACCAACCGCTACCAGGCGTCCAAGCAGGCGGACGTCCTGATGCTCGGCTACCTCTTCTCGCCCGCGGAGCTCCAGGGCGTCTTCCGCCGGCTGGGCCTGGCCCTGGACGAACGGACCTGGCGGCGTACGGTGGACCACTACCTGCACCGCACCAGCCACGGTTCCACCCTCAGCGGCCTGGTCCACGGCCGGGTCCTGGCCCGGGCCCGCCGCGCGGACGCCTGGAAGTTCTGCCAGGAGGCGCTCCAGGCGGACATCGCCGACATCCAGGGCGGCACCACGGGCGAGGGCATCCACCTCGGCGCGATGGCCGGCACCCTCGATCTCGTCCAGCGCGGGCTGACCGGGCTGGAGACCCGCGACGGAGCCCTGTGGCTCGACCCGGTGCCCCTGCCCGAACTGTCCTCCTACGGCTTCACCCTGCGCTACCACGGCCACTGGGGCGTGCACCTGCGGCTGGAACACGGTCTGCTGGAGATCACCGTCCCCGCGTCCGGGCGGTCGCCGATCGACGTGCACCTCCCGGACCGCACCGTCCGCCTCCAGCCGGGCGAGACGGACCGGCTGGCCCTTCCGGACTGACAGTGAGGATGTGTGGTGGCTTCTCCGGGTGGGTCTGACTCATGGACTGACCGACGCCGTCTGGCTGTCCTCAAGGGGATTCGTCGGC
>NZ_JBVITR010000001.1:304501-322452 GCF_055574875.1 Streptomyces sp. NPDC034670 | reverse complement strand
GCCGACGAATCCCCTTGAGGACAGCCAGACGGCGTCGGTCAGTCCATGAGTCAGACCCACCCGGAGAAGCCACCACACATCCTCACTGTCAGTCCCGGGGAAGCAGCGGTCCGAGCGGCCCGAGGTCCAGATTGAGGTCCTCGGGCCGCAGTCCGTAGCGCTCGCGCAGTTCCGTCATCCGCTCCTCGAGCAGCATCAGGGTGAGTCCGATCCGCTCCTCCTGCTCCTCGGTCAGGTCCCCCTCGTCGAACCGGCGCAGCGCCTGGCGCTCCATGAGCTGGCGCAGCAGCTCGACGACCGTGAGCACCAGCTTGACCAGGTCGCGCTCGACCGTGTCCGGCTCCAGGTCGAGCCGCCGGCGCCGGCCGTCGCGCGGGCCGGCGTGCGGCTCGTCGTGCCGGCCGTCGTGCGGGCCGGTGTGCGGCTCGTCGTGCCGGCCCGCGTGCCGGTCGTCGTCCCGGGGGGCCGTCAACGCGAGTCCTCGAAGGGGGAGGGGACCTGCGCGTTCACCGAGCTGATGAGCGCGTTGAGGTCGATGCGGACCAGGTCGACGTCCGCGATGCGCAGCGTGATGTCGCCCGTGATGACGACGCCGCCGGCCAGCAGGCGGTCGAGCAGGTCCACCAGGGCTATCTCCCGGCGCTCGACGACGGTCACGGCCCCTCCCCCGAGGCGGTGGTCTCCTCACCGGCGAACGAGTAGGCGGCCCAGGGACCGGTGAGTTCGACGCGTATGCCGGGGGCCCCGTCCTTCGTCCGGTCCACCTCCTCCACGAATTCCTCGGACTGCGAGCGCGGCACGAGATAGGCGGCGTTGAGCACGTTCCGTCCGGAGGCGCCGGAGAGCGTGGGACTCTGCGGTGCGTGCAGCCGGGAATCCTCCGCGCACGCGGAGAGCTTCTCGTGCAGCCGGGTCGCGAAGGCCTCGGCCCTCTGCCACAGCTCCTCCTGCGATTTCGTCCGCGTGCTCCGCTGCCGCAGGTAGTCCCGGCCGGACGCCGGCTTCGGCGCGGCGGCGGGTTCCGGCTCCGGGGTCGGCTCGAGGAAGACCTTGACGCCCCACTCCACCCGCCCCTCCAGCCGGTCCAGGGTCCGCAGGAAGCTCTCCTCGCGCTCCTCCATCATCGTCCGCAGGCCGCTGTCGTCCCGGAACACGGTGCCGAGCCGCAGCGGCAGCGGGGTGGTGACGGTGGTGAGCGCGTCGATCACGCCCTGGTGGGCGCGGGCGACCGCGGTCAGCCAGTCGAGGTCCTCCAGGTGCGCGCGGAGCGGCTCCTCGGCGAAGTCCGCCTCCGGCACGTGGCTGACGACGGCCACCAGGCCGCGGTGGGTCAGCAGCCGGGGCGGCTCGCCCCCCACGCCCGTCAACTGCGCCTGGAGCGGCGTGCCGAAGGGGCGGCAGACGGCGTAGACGTACCGCAGTCCGGTCACGGTGCCTCCTCCTGTGCGCGACGGCGGGGCTCCAGCTCCTCCAGCCGGGCCTCCTCCAGCCGGGCCAGCCGCTCGCGCAACTCGGCGTTCTCCCTGGCCAGTTCGTCCCGCCGGGCGCGCGAGGACAGGGCGGGGTCGGACTCCCACCAGTCGATCCCCATCTCCTTCGCCTTGTCGACGGAGGCGACGACGAGCCGCAGCTTGATGGTGAGCAGTTCGATGTCGAGCAGGTTGATGCGGATGTCGCCCGCGATGACGACGCCCTTGTCGAGCACCCGTTCCAGGATGTCGGCGAGGTTGGCGCCGCTGCCCTGGCCGTAGGGGTCGGGCAGCCGGCTCGGCGTCGTCATCGGCGGGTCCCGCTCTCCGCGTACTCGTCGTCGTACTCGTCCTCGTCCTCGGGTTCGTCCTCGTACTCCGCCTCGGGCTCGTCCTCGTACTCCGCCTCGTCCTCGGGCTCCTCCTCGTCCTCCTCCGCGGGCTCGTCCTCGCCTTCCTCGTACTCGTCGTACTCGTCCTCGGCGGGCTCCTCGCCGTCGCCCTCCTCCTCTTCCTCGTCGTACTCGGCTTCGGGCTCCTCGTCCCCGGCCTCCCCGGCTTCGGGCTCCGTGCCCTCGTCCTCCTCCTCGGCTCCGGGCTCCGCGTTCTCGTCCTCCTCCTCGGCGAGGACGTCGTCGTGGCTGCGGACGACCTCGCCGTCGCGGATCTCACCGCGCCAGCTGTCCTCGGCCTCCCCCTTGAGGGTGATGAAGCGGGCGAAGTTCTTCAGGTCGAGGCGGGCCCGGCGGCCCTGGGCGCGCCAGATGTTGCCGGTCTTCTCGAAGAAGCCCACCGGGTAGTACTCGATGATCAGCAGGACCCGGGTGAGGTTGTCGGCGAGGCGGTGGAAGGAGACGACGCCCCTCGTCGTGCCCTTGGCGCCCTCGGAGGACCAGGCGATGCGGTCGTCGGGGACCTGCTCGGTGGTCTTCGCCTTCCAGCTGCGGTTGGACCACCAGACCTTCACCTGCCAGTCCGAGGTGATGTCGTCGGACTTCTCGGCGTTCGTGACGCCCTTGGCGAAGGTGCTGAAGTCCTGGTACTGGGTCCACTGGTCGTAGGCCGTGCGCAGCGGGACCCCGACGTCGATGCTCTCGATGATGACGGTGGGCTTCTTGCTCGTGGAGCGCTTGCGCTTGCCCTCGCCACCGCCACCCAGGCCCTTCAGTCCGCCCATCACGTTGTCCTTGATCCGGGAGGCGCCGATCTCCACGGCGGAGCGCAGGGGGCTCTTGCCTTCGGCGATCTTGCGGCCGCCCTCGAGAGCGAGCTTGGCGAAGCCCGGGCTGTTGCCCTCGGCGATGTCGTTGAGCTTGTTCGTGGTCTCGCCGAGCTTGCGCCCGACACCGGTCAGCAGACGGGTGGCCTGGGCCGCGAGGTAGTCCTGCAGCTCGGCCTTGAGCCGGTCGGCGGCCTCGCTGTGGACCACGTCGGTGAGCGGACTGCCCTTGTCGCGCGCGGCGGAGGTGGCCGACCGAAGCGTCTCGGTCATCCCTCACCGCCTCCCTTCTGCGTACGGGAGCGGGTGCCCCGGGACGCGGCGGTCTTCTTGGCCGCCGTCTTCTTGGCCGCAGCCGTCTTCTTGGCGGCGGCCTTCTTCGCCGGAGGTGCCTTCTTGGCCTGGGCGGCCTTCTTCCCGGGTGCCTTCTTGGCGGGCGTCTTCCTCGCGGCCTCCTTCGGCGGGGTCCTCTCCTCCGCCGGCTCCTCGTCGTCCGGCCCGTCCCGCGGTGCGCGGTCCTCTTCCTCGACGTCCTCGGCGTCCTCGGCGTCCTCGGCGTCCTTCTTCCCGCCCGTCCCCGTCAGCCGGTCGCGCACATCGGCGGTACGGCCGTGGAGGCGGTCGGCGAGGGAGTTGATCTGCCGCTCGACCAGGGCACCGGAGGCCGCCTTGCCGACGCCGCTCAGATCACCGCGCAGCTGGTCGCCGATCTCCTTGAACTGCGGGTTGTCCCGCAGTTGCTGGGACACCAGGTCCGCGACCATCCGCGGGCTGAGGTTCAGTTTCCTGCCGGCCGCCAGACCGCCGACGGCGAGCGCCAGCTTCAGCTTCTTCGTCCGGCCGAGGAGGTATCCGGCCCCGATCGCGAGGCCCAGTCCCGTTCGGTTCACTGTGGTGCCGTCCCATCCCCTGTACCCGCGCCCGCGCGCGTTGCGGTCTCCAACCGGTCGAGAAGCTCGTCCTCCTGCCGGTCGAACTCGTCCTCCGTGATCTCTCCTGCCTCCAGCTGCTCCTCCAGCCGCGCCAGTTCGGCACGGATGGTGGCGGGGTCGTAGTAGATGCGCTCCGCCTCCTGGATCACCTGCCGGATGGCCCAGGCGCTGCCGCGCGCCGGGGCGAACGGCAGCAGCAGCACCTCCGAGATCAGGCCCATGTCGTCACCCCACTTCGGTGTCCGCCCCACCGGTCGCGGCGCCCGCCGGCTCGGCCGGACCGGGCTCGACGAAGCTGTACGGCGGCAGCGGACCGTTCAGGCGCACCTCCAGATGGGGCATGTCCTTGCGGACCTGCTCCACGGCCGCCAGGAACTCCTCCGCCGTCTCGCGCTTGACCAGGTAGGACACGTTGGCGAGCCAGCCCGTGGACTCGGGGCCCACGCTCACGGCGTCGGCGGCCGGTGCCAGCGCGCGCTCCAGCGCGGCGCCGTCCTCGGCCTCCCTGTCCTTGACCGCGGCGGCGACCATCTCGCCGAGCCGGATCTTGTCGTCGTAACTGCCGCCACCCGCCTGCCGATTGGCCTCCGCCAGGGCACGGATCTCCGGGTTGCCGGCCATCACGTGGTGCAGGACGGCCTCCTCGACGTGGTTGGCCTTGACGTTGTACTCGACCCGGCCGTCCAGCGCCTGCAGCCGCTCCGCGTAGTGCGCGGCCCGCTCGGCGAGGACACCGGTGACGGCGTCGTCGTCCGGGGCGACGCTGCCGAAGCGCATGGGCAGCACGCAGCCGGCCGCGCCGATCTCGCTGAGCACGTTCTGGTGGGCGAGCAGTTCCCTGCGCTTGGGACGCAGGCCCTCGGGGGCGTCGCTGACGACGGCCGCCAGCTCCCCCTCCCGCAGGATGCGCACCGGGCGCGGCGGGTCCCCGACGCCGCCCATGCCCTCGGGGAGCGACGGGTGCGAGGCCGCGGTGATGCCGTAGACGTAGGTGCTCACTCCTGCTCCTCCTTCCTGCGGGCGGACGTGCTCTTGCGGGTGCGCGGACGGGACTCGGTCTCGCCCTCACGCGCCTGCTTGAACGCGTCGGAGATGGTCTCGGCGGCGCCCGAGAGCGCCCCCTTGGACTTGCCGCGGGCGCCGGACTCGGTCACCTCGCCGACGATCTCGGGCAGGCCCGGGCTCTTCTTGGGGCCGGACTCCAGGTCGAGGCGGTTGCACGCCTCGGCGAAACGGAGGTACGTGTCGACACTGGCGACGACGACACGGACGTCAATCTTGAGAATTTCGATGCCGACCAGGGACACGCGCACGAATGCGTCGATGACGAGCCCCCTGTCCAGCACGAGTTCGAGCACGTCATAGAGGCCGCTGCTGCCGCCCCCTCCACCGGTCTGCTGCGCCGGTACGACTGTCATGCTGACGGTTCCTCCTTGTCTGTGGGTACGGATGTGAGTCCGGTCGGGCGGCCTAGCGGCCGCCGGACCTGCGCGCGTCGGACCGCCCGCGCTCGTAGCGACGGACACGCCGGTACCCGGTGAGCTGACCGTCGTGGTCCAGCTCCACCTGGTAGCTCGCCATCAGGCTCATCGTGTCGGGCACGCGCTCGAGTTCGAGCACCTCGACCTCCAGCGCCCAGCCCTCCTCCGTCTGCTCGAAGGACGACACGGACTCGGCCTCCATACCGGTGAGCTCCGCGAGCTGCCCGCGCGCCTGGCGCAGCACCTCCATCGGGCTCGGCCGTTTGGTCTTTCCGCTCTTTTCCTCGGTCGTACGGGATGCGGAAGAGTCCCGGGATTCCTGGGGTTCCTGTGATTCCTGTGACTCTTCGGTGTTTTTCGTGTTCGACATGGCCACCTCTCCCTCCGTGTGGCCGCATGTCTGTTCGCCAAACCTCCACCGACTCACCCGATCGCCACGTCCCCGCTGCGGACCGGGCCGGCCGGCGGTACCGCTCCCGGCCGCTCAGCCGCGCAGCGCCCGCAGCCGGCGGCGCGCGGGCCCCAGGGCACGGCCCCGGCGCGGCAGCGCGGCCCACGGGTCGGTGCGGGCCTGTTCGACGGCGTCCGCGACGGTCCAGCGGCGGGCGTGCAGCTCCGGATCGTCCAGCTGGTCCCAGGAGACGGGGGTGGCGACGGGGGCGCCGGGCAGGGCGCGGACGGTGTAGGGGGCGACCGCGGTCTGCGCGTAGGCGTTGCGCTGGATGTCGAGGTACAGCCGGTCGCCGCGGTCCTTCTTGCGGGCGGCGGTGGTGAGCCGGTCGGGACGGGCGGCGGCGAGGGTGTCGGCGACCTCGCGGGCGAAGGCGCGCACGTCGTCGAAGCCCTGGTCGCCGCTCAGCGGCACGACCACGTGCAGGCCGCGGGAGCCGGTGGTCATCAGCGCCGAGGGCAGCTCCAGCTCGCCGAGCAGCTCCCCCAGCAGCCGCGCCGCCTCCCGCACCGCCTCGAAGTCGTCGCCCGGGGGATCCAGGTCGAACACCAGCCGGTCGGGGCGGTCGACGGCGTCGGCGCCGTCGGCCCGGTCCGCGCGGGACAGCCAGCGGTGCAGGGTGATGCTCGCCTGGTCGACGAGGTAGAGGAGGGTGGCGGTGTCGTCGCACACCGTGTGCCGGACGGTGCCGCCCTCCTTGGCGACCTCGACGCGGGTGATCCACTCCGGGTAGCCGGCGGGGGTGTTCTTCTGCATGAACCGGGGGCCGCCGATGCCGTCCGGGCGCCGGTCCAGCATCAGCGGGCGGCCCCGCAGGTGGGGCAGCATGAACGGGGCGACGGCCCGGTGGTAGTCGACGAGGTCGCCCTTGGTGTACTCCTTGGCGTCCCCGCCGCCGGGGAAGAGCACCTTGTCCGGCCGGCGGATCCCCACCGTGCGGCGGCCGGCCCGCACCGTCCGCACGCCGTCGTCGGTCACGGCACGATCGCCTCCTCCACCAGCAGCCGGCCGGCCGCCGCGATCGACTCGGCGTCGATGCCCGCGGCGTGCAGCTGCTCGCCGGGAGAGGCCGAACCCGGCATGACGCGCACGGCCAGCCGCACCAGGCGCGGTACGGGGCGCCCGTCGGCGAAGGCCTCGAGGACGGCGTCGCCGAGACCGCCCTCGGGGTGGTGGTCCTCCACGGTCACCAGGCAGCCGGTCTCCTCGGCCGCCGTGCGCAGGGTGTCCCGGTCGACGGGCTTGACCGAGTACAGGTCGATCACCCGCACGGCGATGCCCTCCCCCGCCAGGGCGTCCGCGGCGGCCAGCGCCTCGGGCACGGTGACGCCCGCCGCGACGAGGGTGAGCCGGTCGCGGTCGGAGGAGCGCAGCACCTTGCTGCCACCCACGGGGAACTCCTCGTCGGGCCCGTAGATCACCGGGCTCTCGCCGCGCGAGGTGCGCAGGTAGCGGATGCCGTCGAGGTCGGCCATCCCGGCGACCAGCCGCGCCGTCTGGTTGGCGTCGCACGGGTACAGCACGGTCGAGCCGTGCACCGCCCGCATCATCGCCAGGTCCTCGAGGCCCATCTGGCTGGGCCCGTCCTGGCCGATCGCGACACCCGCGTGCGAGCCGACGAGGTTCAGGCCGGAGCCGCTGATCGACGCCATGCGGATGAAGTCGTGGGCGCGGGTCAGGAAGGCGGCGAAGGTGGAGGCGTACGGCGTCCAGCCGCGCGCCGCCATGCCGACCGCCGCGGCGACCATCTGCTGCTCGGCGATGTAGCACTCGAAGTAGCGCTCCGGGTGCTCCTTGGCGAAGAACTCCGCACGCGTGGAGTCGCCGACCTCCCCGTCGAGGGCGACGACGTCGCCGCGCGCGGTGCCGAGGGCGGCCAGCGCCTCCCCGAAGGCGTTCCGGGTGGCCACCTCCTCGCCCGTGTCCCAGCGGGGCAGTTCGGGGCCGGTGGTGCTCCCGGCGGACGGCGCTCCCGCTCCGGGCGTGCCGGAGCCGGACGGCGCCTGCACCCGGATCCGCAGGTCGCGCGGGCCGCCGAGCTCGGCGATCGCGTCCTCGGCCTTCGGCAGCGGCTTGCCGTGCAGGCCCTCGCGGTCCTGGACGGCCTCGACACCCTTGCCCTTGAGGGTGCGGGCGAGGATCACGGTGGGCTGCCCCGCGGTGGAGAGGGCCTCCCCGTAGGCGCGGTCGACGGCGTCCACGTCGTGGCCGTCCACCTCGACGGTGTGCCAGCCGAAGGCCTGGAAGCGCCGGGCGTAGGCGTCGAGGTCGTGGCCGTGCCGGGTGGGGCCGCGCTGGCCGAGCCGGTTGACGTCCACGATCGCCGTGAGGTTGTCCAGGTGCTCGTACGCGGCCTGCTCGGCCGCCTCCCAGACCGAGCCCTCGGCCAGCTCGCTGTCGCCGCACAGCACCCACACCCGGTGGTCGGCCCCCTCCAGCCGCTTCCCGGCCAGCGCGATGCCGACGCCCACCGGGAGGCCCTGGCCCAGCGAGCCGGTGGCCGTCTCCACCCAGGGCAGCCGCCGGGGCGTGGGGTGCCCCTCGAGGCGGCTGCCCTGCTTGCGGAAGGTGAGCAGCTCCTCGTCGTCGATGGCGCCGACCGCCTTGTACACCGCGTACATCAGGGGCGAGGCGTGGCCCTTGGAGAGGACGAAGCGGTCGTTGCCCGGGTGGTCGGGACGGTCGAAGTCGTAGCGGAAGCGGCGGGCGAACAGGACGGCCATCAGGTCCGCCGCCGACATCGAGGACGTGGGGTGCCCGGAACCCGCGGCGGCCGCGGCACGGACGCTGTCCACGCGCAGCTGCTGTCCGAGATCGACGAGTTCACCGGTGTTCATGAGTCTCCTTCGACGGGATCTGCGGGATCTGCGGGGGTGTCGGTGCGCTTGACGGGGCCCGGGGCGGCACCGGAGCCCGGGGGCGGCTGGCCGGCGGGCGGCGCGGGGACGGGCCGGCTCTTCGCGGGCTCACCACCGGGCTGGCTCTTCGCGGGCTCGCCACCGGGCTGGTTCTTCGCGGGCTCACCACCGGGCTGGTTCTTCCCGGGCTCGCCACCGGGCTGGTTCTTCCCGGGCTCACCACCGGACCGGCTCTTCGCGGACTCACCACCGGACCGGCTCTTCGCCGGTTCACCGCCGGAACGGTTCCCCGCGGGCTCGGCCCCGGACCGGTTCCCCGCCCGCCCGGCCGGTACCCGCGCCAGCTCCGGGGACGCCGTGTCCAGGGGCACCGACCACGACCGTACGAGCCCCAACTGAACGGCCTGGCGCGGCAGTACGGCGTCCAGGAGCCAGTCGGCGGCGACGCGCACCCGGTTGCCCGGCATCGCCGCGAGGTGGTAGCCGCGGGCGACCGCTCCCGCGGCCGGCCCGGACAGGGGCACGCCGAGCGGGTTGGCGGCGGCCTTGACGCCGCCCAGGTCCACCACGAACCCCAGGTCCTTGTGACGGTAGGCGCGCCGTTCGCCGTCGCCGAACGACGCGGCGATGTTGTGCGCGCAGACCTTGCCCTGCCGCCAGGCGTGCTGCGCGGTCATCGGGGTGTACGCCCCGGGCTTCTCCAGGTCGGGCACCGCCGCCGCGTCGCCGCAGGCGAACACCTCCGGCCGGCCCGGCACCTGGAGGTGCGGGTCGACGAGCAGCCGGCCGCGCTCCATGGGCAGCCCGAGCGACTCGGCGAGCGGGTCGGGCCGCACGCCGACGCACCACACCACCGTGCGGGTGTCGACGAACTCGCCGTCGGTCAGCAGCACCCCCTCGTGCGTGGCCTCCTTCACGGAGGTGCCCATGCGGACGTCTACGCCCCGTTCGCGCAGCACCTTGTCGGCGGTGCGCGAGAGCCGTTCGTCCAGCTCGGGCAGGACCCGGTCGGCGATGTCCAGCAGCAGCCAACGCGGCCGCATGCCGGTGCGCATGGGGTGCCTGCTCACCTGTGCGTCGGTGAACAGCTGCCCGTGCGCGGCGACTTCGGTGCCGGTGTAGCCGGCGCCGACCACCACGAAGGTGCACCGGGCGGCGCAGCTCTTGGAGTCGTCGGCGGCGGCCGCCAGCTCCACCTGCCGGGTCACGTGGTCGCGCAGGTACAGCGCCTCGGGCAGGCCCCGGAAGCCGTGCGCGTGCTCGGCGACGCCGGGGATGGGCAGCAGTTTGTTGACGCTGCCGGCGGCGAGCACCAGCCGGTCGTAGGCGAGGGTGCCGCCGTCGCCCTCGGGGCCGGTGTAGTGCACGGTCCGCCCGTCGAGGTCGATGCGGTCGGCCTCCCCCAGCACCAGCCGCACGTGCGGCAGGGTGTCGGAGAGGGAGACGGTGACCCGGCGCGGTTCCAGGATGCCGGCGGCGACCTGGGGCAGCAGGGGCAGGTACAGGAAGTAGTCGGTCGGATTGAGCAGGGTGATCTCGGCCCGGCCCCGGGCCAGCCGGGACAGGGTCCGGGCCGTGCGGTACCCGGCGAAGCCGGCACCGACGATCACGATGCGGGGTCGACTCACGGTTCGCCTCCGGCGCTGTCGCATACCTCGGGAGACTTCCGCGTCCCCCCGGCCGGGTGCGCCAAACGTCTCCCACCGCACGACGGTGCCGCCGCGGCTCCGGCGGGCCGGGGGCCGGGGACCCTGCGGAGGGGGCGTCCCGGCCGCCGCGCCCGGCGAAGGGCCGGACCGTCGCCGGCCGGCCCTTCGGGGTCCTCCTGTGCGGCGGCGCGTGCCCCGCCCCGCCGCCGCGGGTCACGCCCGGGGTGCCTCGGCGCCGCCCTCCCCGCGGTGGCCGCTCCCGCCGTGGTCGCCGTGCGGCCGTCGCGGCGGTACGGCTCCCGTGGTGGGCGGGACGGACGGCATCGGCGGGACGGGCGCCGCCGTACCGCCGGACGTCGTGGGACCGCCGGAGGGCGTGTGCCGCTGCCCGGGGACGGTGGTCCGGCCCGGGGCGGACCCGGCGGCCGAGGGCCGGGCGGCGTTGCGCAGGGCGTAGGCGAGGGCGCCCAGCACGGCGGCCGTGATCAGCGCGGCGGCCCAGTCCGGCAGGACCTGGGCGAGCGCGAGCCCCACGGCCAGGGCGACGGCCGCGCCCGCGTACAGGGCCAGGGCGCCGGACGCGGCGTACAGCGCGGCCTTGCGTCGCTGCTTGCGCGTCTGTTCGCGCAGTTCGTCGCGTACGGTCTCGCGCGCCACCTGGGCCAGCTCGTCGACCAGGTGCTTGTCCAGATGCTCCAAGTGCTCCAAGCGCTGCATGGCCGCCGGGTACCCGGGGCCCGGAGCGCGTAACGCCTCCGGAGGGGTCGGGCGGGAAGGTCGTCCGGGAGCGGTCCCCCGTCCGGCCCGGCCCAACTAGGCTCCTCGCCATGGAGATTCTGGGTGCCACACTGCGCGTCTGCGTCGACGACATCGAGACCGCCATCCCCTTCTACGAGCGGTTGGCGGGCGGCCGGGCCCTCCGGTTCGAGCGGGGCGGTGTCCAGGTCGCCGCGGTGGGCTGCTTCCTGCTGATGAGCGGTCCCGCGGCCGAGCTGGAGGTGCTGCGCAAGGTCGCGGCGACGATCGCGGTGAAGGACGTGGAGGAGGCCCACCGGGTACTGGCCGAGCTGGGCGCCGACGTCATCGCGGGCCCGGTGCCCACCCCGGCGGGCCGCAACCTGATCGTGCGTCACCCGGACGGAGTGGTCTACGAGTACGTGGACCGCCACCGGGCGTGACCGGTGACGGTCACGGATCAGGACGGCGCGAAGGCGGACACCAGGACGTCGGCGAGCAGCGCGCCGGCCGTCGCGTCCGGGTCGGGGTCGTGGACGGTGACGGTGAGGCCGGCGCACTGCGGTGCGGCGAGCAACGGGCGCAGCAGGGCGACGGGTTCGTCCGGTGCGAGACCGCCCGGGTCGGGGCTGTCGACGGCGGGCACGACGGAGGGGGGCGTCCACCACGACGGTGTTCCTCAGGCGGTCATCCTCGCCGAGGGCGGTTCCACCCTCGGCTTCCCTGCGAGTCGGGGCGGGTGGGGACCGGCCGGGTGGCGTCAGCCGGGGTCACCGTCTCGCTGGTGATCGCCCAGCGTTGGTGGTCGCGCCAGGCGCCGTCGACGAAGAGCATCTTCGGTGAGAAGCCCTCCAGGCGGAACCCGCAGGCGCGGGCCAGGGCGATGGACGCGGCGTTGCCGGGCTGCACGTTGATCTCCAGCCGGTGCAGCCGCATCGGGCCGAAGGCGTGGCGCACCACGAGGTCCAGCCCCTCGCGCATCAGCCCGCGCCCCGCCGCGTGCGCGAAGGCCCCGTAGCCCAGCGCGCCGCACCGGAAGCCGCCCCCGACGATGTTGTTGATGTTGATGAACCCGGCGAGGGCGCCGTCCGCCTCCTTCTCGCAGACCAGGAAGCCCGCCTTCGCGGGGTCCTCGATCAGCCGCCGCGCGTACGCGGAGTACGCCGACGGGTTGTCCGGCGGGAACAGCCAGGGGTGGTGCAGGTCCTTGCTCTCCCGGACGCGGGCGGTGAACTCGGCACCGTCCGCGTGGGTGAAGTGGCGCAGCCCCACGCGAGGACCCTCGGCGAGGTAGCGGGCGGCGGTGTGCGGCACCCTGCCAGCCTACGACGCGCCCCGCACGAGGGCTCCGGGGCCTTCGCGCGGCTCGGCGCGGTGGGCTCAGCTCAGCGCCGGCTCGTCCAGCGTGAGCGTCCCCGCGTCCGCGTCGAGCTCGGCCGCGACGCCGAAGGGCACGGTGAGCGCGTCGTCGCAGTGCCCGAACCCGAACTGCTCGGCCACCGGCACGCCCAGGGGGCCGAGCCGGTCGGCGAGCAGCGCCCGCACCCCCTCGTACGGCTCGCACCGCGCCCAGGACCCGAGCAGCAGCCCCGCGACCCCGTCCAGCCAGCCGGCCCGCAGCAGCTGGGTGAGGTAGCGGTCCAGCCGGTACGTCTCCTCCCCCACGTCCTCCAGGCACAGCAGCCCGCCGCGGGCGCCGGGCCGGGCGTGCGGGGTGCCGAGGTCGGCGGCGAGCAGCGAGAGGCAGCCGCCGAGCGTGACCCCGCGCGCCCGCCCGGGGACGAGCGCGGTGCCGTCGGAGCGGACGGTCCGGACGGTCTCCGGGGCGAAGAGGGTGGCCCTGAGGTGGTCCTGTGCCCGCGCGCTCTTGGTGAAGTCGACGCCCGCGGCCATCGGTCCGTGCAGCGTGACCAGGCCGAGCCGGACCGCGAACGCCTCGTGCAGCGCGGTGATGTCGCTGAACCCGACGAACACCTTCGGCCCGGCCGCCCGCATCGCGTCCCAGTCGAGCAGGTCGGCCACGCGCTGCGCGCCGTAGCCGCCGCGGGCGCAGATCACCGCGTCGACGGCCGGGTCGCACCACGCGGACTGCAGGTCGGCGGCCCGGTCGGCGTCGGCGCCCGCCAGGTGGCCGAGCGCGTCGTGCCGGTCCAGGACATGGGGCGCCACCACCGGGTCGAGGCCCCAGCCGCGCAGCACGTCGAGCCCGGCCCGGAGCCGTTCCCCGGGCACCGGGCCGCTGGGCGCGACGACGGCCACCCGGGCGCCGGGGGCCAGCCGGGCCGGCCGTCGCAGCGGTTCCACCCGGCTCATCCGGCCAGTTCCAGGGCCGGGACGTCCGGTGCCTTCAGCCCGAACACCTGGGCGTACAGGGAGAGTTCCGCCTCGAGTGCGCGCACCAGGGTCTCCGTGCGGCGGAACCCGTGCCCCTCCCCCTCGAAGGCGAGGTAGGCGTGCGGCACTCCCCGGCCGGCCAGCCGGGCCAGGAACCGCTCGCACTGCGCGGGCGGGCAGATCACGTCGTCCAGGCCCTGGAGCAGGACGAACGGCGCGGTGAGCCGGTCCGCACGGGCGACGGGCGAGCGTTCCTCGTACCGCTCGGGGACCTCGGCGCGCGGGCCGATCAGGCTCTCCAGGTACCGGGACTCGAAGTCGTGGGTCCCCCCGGTGCTCCAGTCGGCGAGGTCGAGCACCGGGTAGAGGATGGTGCCGCAGGCGTAGACGTCGGTCGTGGTGAGGGAGACGGCCGCGGTCCAGCCGCCGGCGCTGCCGCCCCGGACGGCGAGCCGCGCGCGGTCGGCGGTGCCCTCGTCGGCGAGGGCCAGCGCGACGGCGGCGCAGTCCTCGACGTCGACCACGCCCCACTGCCCGCGCAGCCGGTCGCGGTAGGCGCGCCCGTACCCGGTCGAGCCGCCGTAGTCGACCTCGACGACGCCGATGCCGCGCGAGGTGAAGTAGGCGATCTCCAGGTCGAGCACCAGCGGCGACCGGCCGGTGGGGCCGCCGTGCGCCCGGATCACGTACGGGGGCTTCTCGTCCGCGGGGCCGGCGCACCCGGGGTGGTGCGGCGGATGGACGTGGGCGTGGATCTCACGGCCGTCCGGTCCGGTGAACGTGCGGCTGTGCGGCTCGGGGTAGTAGGCGGGGTCCACGGCGTCCCGGTGCGCGCAGCCGATCACCCGGGCCCGTCCCGTCCGGGTGTCCAGCTCCACCACCTCGGGGGCGCTGCGCGGACCGGCCCCGACGGCGACGACCCGCTCGCCGTACACCGTGAGGGCGGGCGCGAACTCGGTCCAGGGTCCGGCGGCGTCGACGACCTCGCCGCTCTCCGGGTCGAGCACGCCGAGGGCGGCGGCCCCCCGGCCGTGCACCACGGCGATCAGGCCGCCGTCCAGCGGGGCGAACCAGCGGGAGCCCGGCTTCCACAGCGGTCCGCCGAACTCCTCCTCGCGCGGGCAGAGCGCCTCCCCGTCCCGGTAGAGGTTCCACCAGCCGGTGCGGTCGCTCGCGTACAGCAGCCGGCCGTCGTGGGTCCAGTCGACCTGGGCGACGGACTCCTCCGGTCCGCCGGCGACCGTCCGGACGTCCCGGAGGGCGCCGTCGCCGGTGACGTCGGCGAGGAGCAGTTCGGTGCCGTCCCACGGCATGCGCGGGTGGTCCCAGGCGAGCCAGGCGGCACGCCGCCCGTCCGGCGCCAGACGCGGGCCGGTGACGAACCGGTGCCGGTCGTCGCTCAGCTCGCGCACGGCGCCCCGGTCCCCGGCGGCGGAGCCGTCCAGCGGGACGGCGGCCAGCACGCGCCGCACGTCACCGGGGCCCTCGCCGGTGAACTCCTCCAGGACGCACCACACCTCGCCGCGCTCCGGCAGCAGGACCGGCTCGACCCAGCGCAGCCCCTGGCCCACCGGGGACACCGGGGTGAGCGGACGCGGCTCACCGCCCGGCTCGTACCGGTACAGGCGCTGGTCGGCGAAGTTCACGAACACCACGAGCGGGCCGCCCTCCCGCACGGTCCCGGCCCAGGGGCGGCCGCCGTACTCCATGACCCGGCTGCGCACGTTCCACGGTGCGGGCAGGGCGGGCTCCTCCCGCCCGTCGGTGTGCCGCCGCACCAGGGTGCGCCGGCCGCCCTCGGCGGGCCGGGGCTCGGTCCACCACACCTCGTCGCCGACGAAGCCCACGTACTCCGGGCTGCCGTCGTGCGCCGCGGCGGTGGCCGCGTCGATGGGCGAGGGCCACTCGCCGTACGCCAGGATCCGCACCGTCTCCCCCTCGCTCAGGCCGTCCGCAGGAACCGGTCGAGGACGCGGACGCCGAAGTGGAGCGCCTCGACCGGGACGCGCTCGTCGACCCCGTGGAACAGGGCCTGGTAGTCGAGGCCCTCCGGCAGCCTCAGCGGCGCGAACCCGTAGCCGGTGACGCCCAGCCGCGAGAACTGCTTGGCGTCGGTGCCGCCGGACATGCAGTACGGCACCACGTGCCCCTCGGGGGCGAACTCCTCCACGGCGGCGCGCATCCGCCGGTACGTCGGTGAGTCCACGGGCGCCTGGAGGGCCGTCTCGCGGTGGTGGAACTCCCAGTCCACGTCCGGTCCGGTGAGCCGGTCCAGGGTCGCGCGGAACTCGTCCTCGCCGCCGGGCAGGAAACGGCCGTCGACGTACGCCACGGCCTGGCCCGGGATCACGTTGACCTTGTAACCGGCGTCGAGCATCGTCGGGTTGGCGCTGTTGCGGACGGTGGCCTCGACGAGCTTCGCGGCGGGGCCGAGCTTGTCCAGCAGCGCGTCCACGTCGGTCAGGTCCGTCTCGATGCCGTAGACGGCGGCGAGTTCGGTGAGGGCGGCCCGCACGGTCGGGGTGATCCGCAGCGGCCACTCGTGCTCGCCGATGCGGGCGAGGGCGGCGGCCAGGCGGGTCACCGCGTTCTCCCGGTTGACCTTGGAGCCGTGTCCGGCCCGGCCGCGCGCGGTGAGCTTCAGCCAGCCCGTGCCGCGCTCGCCGGCCGCGATCGGGTACAACTGCCGCCCGGCGCCGTCGTGGAAGGTGAACGCGCCCGACTCGCCGACGCCCTCGGTGCAGCCCTCGAAGAGGTGGGCGTGCCGGTCGGCGAGGAAGCCGGAGCCGTCCACGGCGCTGTCCTCCTCGTCGGCGGTGAACGCGACCACGATGTCCCGCCGGGGCCGCACGCCCCGGCGCGCCCAGGCCCGCACCACGGCGAGGATCATCGCGTCCATGTTCTTCATGTCGACCGCGCCGCGCCCCCAGACGACCCCGTCGCGGACCTCCCCGGAGAACGGGTGCACGCTCCAGTCGGCGGCCTCGGCCGGTACGACGTCCAGGTGGCCGTGGACGAGCAGCGCGTCGGCCGACGGGTCGGTGCCCTCCAGCCGCGCGACCACGTTGGTCCGGCCCGGGGTGCGTTCGAGGAGCACCGGCTCCAGCCCCGCCTCGGCGAGCCGCGCGGCGGCGTACTCGGCGGCGGGCCGCTCCCGGCAGTCCCCCCCGCCCCGGTTGGTCGTGTCGATCCGGATCAGGTCGGACGTGAACCTCACGACCTCGTCCAGGGCCTGCTCGTCAGCCATACTGCTCCTCCACCGCGGCCGAGGCGATCGTGGTGACCGCCTTGAAGGTGCGGATCGCCTCGTACATGGTCGCGCTGGTGTACGCGACCTTCCGCTCGCCGGTGCGGGCCACGCCCGGCACGACGGTCACGGCCGTCACCAGGTGCTCGGCGTCGAACTCCACCGCCACGGTGAACGGCCCGCCGTCGACCGGTTCCCGGCGCACCGCCGACGCGGTCGCGTCCTTCGCCGCCGCGCGGATGTCGGCGGCCGTCCTGGCCGGCGTGCGGCAGACCGCGGCGTACCGCGACACGTGGTCCTTGACGGCGACCTTCCGCGCCTCGGGCGCGTAGCCGAGCGCGTCCTCGCACGCGACGTCGTCGCCGGTGACCAGCACCACCGGTACGCCGTACTCGGCGGCCACGTGCGCGTTGAGCAGCCCCTCGCTGGCCCGTACGCCGTCGAGCCACACGCCGGTGACGGAGTTGGCGAGGAAGGTGTGCGCGAGGACGCCCTCCATGCCGGCGCCGGCGTGGTAGCCGACGAACGCGACGCCGTCGACGTCGCCGTACTGCACGCCTTCGACCATGGACAGGGACTTGTGCCGCCCGGTGAGCATCCGCGCCCGCTCGTCCAGCCGCTCCAGCAGCAGGTTGCGCATGGTCCAGTGGGCCTCGTTGATCAGCACCTCGTCGGCGCCGCCGTCGAAGAATCCCTGCACGGCCGCGTTGACGTCCGAGGTGAACATCGACCGGCACCGCTCCCACTGGGGAGTCCCCGGCAGCACGTCGGCCGGCCAGGTGACACCGGTGGCACCCTCCATGTCGGCGCTGATGAGGATCTTCATGCGCACACGCTACGTGGTCCGGCCGAATCCCGGCCAGCCCGTGGATGACCTCCGCCGGTCCCGGCCGACGGCGCGCCGGACCGGCGAGGGGCGCCCCGCGCCGGTCCGGCGCGGCCTACGCGGGGCGTCCCGTCACGTGCCGGGCGGACGGGAGTCCGACGCGGACGCCGTCGGGGCCGTGCCCCGCGGCGACCGGCGGGGTGCCGCCCGCCGCCGGCCCCCGTGCGGCCCGCTCGCCGTGCTCCCGGCGCCCGGCCCGCCGGGGCGCGCTCCGGCCGGACGTGACCGGCACCCGGTCGTCCCGGCCGAACTCCAGGACCGGGCAGCCGAGTTCGAGCACCCGGGCGACGATGCGGGCGCCGGCGGTGACGCTCAGGCCGGGCAGGAGCCCGGGGAGCGCGCGGGCGAGGTCCCCGGAGCCGGGGAAGTCGGTGTGCGGCGCGAAGCCGGGCGCGACCCGTTCGCACGCGCCTGCTCCGTCCGTGTGCGGGCCGCCCGCGTCGACGGCCAGCACCAGCAGCCGCTCCGGGTCCTGGCCCACCAGCGGATAGGCCCACCACAGCACGTCGAGGCGGTCCGTCCCGGAGACGGTCAGCCGGGCGCGGCCCGCGGCCTGCCGGGCCCCCCCCCGGCCGGGGGGGGGACCCGGGGCCCGGCCTCCGTGGGCCGCGCCCGCCCCTCCAGGGGAGGGCCCCTTCTCCCCCGGACGGGTCCCAGAGACAGGGAGCAAGTCGGCAGCCTGGCGGACAA
>NZ_JBVITR010000001.1:298657-304491 GCF_055574875.1 Streptomyces sp. NPDC034670 | reverse complement strand
TACCTCCCCCCCCCCCACCCCCCCCCCCCCCCCCCCCCCCCCCCCCCCCCCCCCCCCCCCCCCCCCCCCCCCCCCCCCCGGGCCCGGTCCGTCGTGGCCCGCGCACGTCCCGTACGGGGCGGCCCCGTCCTCCTCGGGCAGGGCCCCGGAGACGGGCAGCAGGTCGACGGCCGGGCGGCCGAGCGCCTCCCGCCCGGCGAGTCCGAACAGGCGCCGCGCGCCGCCGCTCCAGATGGGAGACGAGTCCGTCGCGGTCCACCACGACGGCGGCCGGCGGGGCACGGGCGGCGCCGGTGGGTCCGTCTCCCGTGCCGTCCCCGGTCCGCCGGCCGGGGGGTGCGTCCTGCTCGGTGCCACGGTCCATGGCCCAGGCCCTCTCTCCCCCGGCAAGATCTGTACCGCCGTCCCCACCGTACGGCGGTGGCCGGTCGCGACGTGCGGCAATCCGGGAATTGCCCGCGGACGCCCGCACCGGCGGGTATACGTGCGCTCCCGCGCGCAGGGCCGCCTCAGTCCTCGTGCCCCAACTGCAGGTCGCGTTCCGTGCGGCCTCCGCCGGCTACTTGGAGCACGGTCGCGACCGGGGGGTAGCCCGCGGCGATGACGGTGTACTCGCCGGAGGAGAGGTCGACGAACCGGAAGGTCCCGTCGGGCCCGGTGGTGAGGGTGTCGACGACGTTGCCCGCCGCGTCCAGCAGGGTCACGCGCGCCTCCTCGACGGGCCGTCCGCCCCCGGCCCGCACCGTGCCGCGCAGCACCGCGCCGCCGGCGAGCTCGACGTCCTGGCGGGTCTCGCGGGCCGCCTGGACGGTGACGGGGAGGGCGGCCGGGCGGAAGGCGGGCGCGCTCGCGGCGAGGGTGTACTCGCCGGCCACCAGCTCGGTGATGACGTAGCCGCCCTCCCGGCCGCTGCGGGTACTGGCGACGACCTCCCCGTGGACGTTGGTGAGCGTGACGGCGGCGTCCCGCACCGGGGTGCCGTCGGCGGTGAGGACGCTGCCGGCCAGGCGGCCCGCGCCGCCGAGGACGACGTCCAGCTCGACGGGCCGCTCGCCGACGGTCACGGAGACCGCCTGCGGCTGGTGGCCGCCCGCGGCGGCGATCAGGACGTACGCCCCGGGGCCGGGCGTGGCCAGCGCGTACCGTCCGTCGTCGCCGCTGGCCCCCCGTCCCGTCTGCTGTCCGGCGACGTCGATGAGGGTGAGCGCCGCGCGCGGTACGGCGGTCCCGTCGGGATGCTGCACGGTCCCGCAGACGGGGATGCCGCCGGCGTACGGCGAGCGGGGCGGGGCGGGGGTCCCTCCGCCCGCGGGGTGGGAGGCGGGGCGGGGCACGCGTCCCGCGGGGTGGAGGGCCTCCTGGGCCGGGTCGGCGGTGGGGACGTGGTGGGACACCAGTGGTTTCTCCTTGAGGAAGAGGGCGATGAGCAGGCCCAGGACGAGCACCGGCACCAGGTGGAGGAAGATGCGCGGCATGGCGTCGGCGTACGCCCCGATGTAGGCGTCGCGCAGCTCGGGCGGCAGCGCGTGCACGAGCTGCGGGGTGATCGACTCGGCGTCGGGCGGCGCGGTGCCCGCGTGCGCGGGCAGGCGCGCGTCGAGCGCGTCGGCGAGCCGGCCGGCGAAGAGGGTGCCGAAGACGGCGGCGCCGACGCTGCCGCCGATCTGCCGGAAGTAGTTGTGGGCGCTGGTGGCGGTGCCGAGGTCGGCGGGGCGCACGGAGTTCTGCACGGCGAGGACCAGCACCGGCATCACCATGCCGATGCCGGTGCCGAGCACCGCCATCCAGATGCCGTAGTGCAGCCGCGGCGTGCCGGTCTCGAGGCGGGACAGCAGCCACATGCCGACGACGGAGAGGGCGCAGCCGAGAACGGGGTGCGCCCGGTAGCGGCCGGTGCGGCTGATGAGCTGCCCGGAGACGATCGAGGCGCCGACGACACCGGCCATCATGGGCAGCATCAGCAGCCCCGACTCGGTGGCGGTGGCCCCGTCGACCATCTGCAGGTACGTCGGCAGGTAGCTGGCCGCCCCGAACAGGGCGACGCCGGTCACCAGGCCCACCAGGGCGGTGACGTTGAAGACGGAGTCCCGGAACAGCCTGAGCGGGATGAGGGGTTCGACGGCGAAGCGCTCGGCGATCAGGAAGAGGACGGTGGACACCGCGGCGCCCGCGCCGAGGCCGAGGACGACGGGGGAGTCCCACGCGTACTCGGTGCCGCCCCAACTGGTCAGCAGCACCAGGCAGGTGGAGGTGACGGCCAGCAGCAGGCAGCCCAGGACGTCGAGGCGGGGCCGCACGGCCGGCTTCGGGAGCTCGAGCACCACGGCGACGACGACCAGGGTGACGATCCCGAAGGGCACGTTGACGTAGAAGCACCAGCGCCAGGAGAGGTGGTCGGTGAAGTAGCCGCCGAGCAGCGGTCCGGCGACCGACGCGAGGCCGAACGCGGCGCCGATCAGTCCCATGAAGCGGGCGCGCTCCCGGGCGGGCACGATGTCCGCGATGATCGCCTGGACACCGATCATCAGGCCGCCCGCGCCGACGCCCTGCACCGCGCGGTGGACGATCAGCTCGTTCATGGTCTCCGCCCGGCCGGCCAGCGCGGAGCCGACGACGAAGACGACGATCGCGAACTGGAAGACGCCCTTGCGGCCGAGCAGGTCGCCGAGCTTGCCGTAGATCGGCAGGCCGATGGTGGAGGTGAGCAGGTAGGCGGTGATCGCCCAGGACATCCGGTCCAGCCCGTGCAGCTCGCCGACGATCTTCGGGAGCGCGGTGGCGACGATCATCTGCTCCAGGGCGGCGAGCAGCAGCGCCAGCAGCAGCGCGAGGAAGACCAGCCGCACGCGGCGCGGGCTCAGCCCGGGGCCCGCGGCCGGTCCCGGGACCGGTGGCGGGGGCGGGTCCCCGGCCGGCGGTGCCGCGGCCGCCGTGTCCGGTTCGTCCTGGGTCAGAGTGATCCCGCCCACGTGCCGCTCCCCTCGTCGCACCGCGCGCCGTTCCCGCGTGAAAGCGACAACTACGAGCAAGTGCGACGAGTTACGGGGACCGGAAAGGTCAGGAGGAGATCACTCGAACCGGTGAGACGTCAATTCCCGCCCGTCTCTTGGGTCTTGGGCTCCCAGGCGCCCTACTTCTCGAGCTCGGCGGCCAGCCGGGCCAGCACGGCGTCGTGGATGCGGGCGAGGCCCTTGGGCGCGAAGGTCTTCTCGAAGAAGCCGCCGATGCCGCCGGCGCCCTGCCAGGTGGCGGTCACGACGACCCGGGACCTGCCCTCCCCGGCCGGGGTGACCCGCCAGGTGGTGACCATGGAGGAGTTGCGGTCCTTCTCGACCAGCTCGCCGTCGCTCGGCTCGGTGACCTCCAGGAGGCAGTCGCGCACGCGCTTGCTGGTGGCCTGGAGCTTCCAGTGGACCAGGGTGCCCTCCCCGTCGCCGCCCTCGCGGACCTCGTACTCGCTGTACTGCTCGGGCAGCACCCTCGCACGCGTGCCGCTGTAGTCGGCGAGGGCGTCGAACACCGTTTCCGCGTCCGCCGCGACGATCCGCTCCGTAGTGGACTCGACCTGCGCCATCGCTTTCCTCCAGGGCATCGGTTCTCAGGGTCGGGGCAAGCCAACCACCCCTCGTCCGGCCGCCCAAATCGGGAGCCCGTTGGTGACCGGAAGGACGATCGAAGACGCCCCTCGCACGATCATGGGAACACGTGTTCTATTCTGTGGTCCAGTGCTACCGAGGAGGCGTCATGCGCTGGGAGAACCTCGCCGCGGGCTCCGGACGCAGCCGGGCCGACGCCGCGCTGTTCGGCGCGGAGGCGGTGACCACCCGCACCTTCGACGCACCGGAGTTCCGCGGGATCACCTTCCACGAGGTCCGGGCCCGTTCGGTCGTCAACCGGGTACCGGGGGCCTCCCGCATGCCGTTCGAGTGGACGGTCAATCCCTACCGGGGCTGCACGCACGCGTGCGTCTACTGCTTCGCCAGGAAGTCGCACGGCTACCTGGACCTCGACACCGGCCTCGGCTTCGACAGCCAGATCGTGGTCAAGGTGAACGCGCCGGAGCTGGTGCGCCGCCGGCTCGCCTCCCGCCGCTGGCAGGGCGAGCACATAGCGATGGGCACCAACGTCGACTGCTACCAGCGCGCGGAGGGACGCTACCGGCTGATGCCGGGCATCCTCGCCGCCCTGCGCGACCACGCGAACCCCTTCTCGATCCTCACCAAGGGCACGCTGATCCTGCGCGACCTGGAACTGCTGAAGCAGGCCGCCGAGGTGACCGACGTCGGCGTCTCGGTCTCCGTGGGGTTCACCGACGAGCGGCTGTGGCGCACGGTCGAGCCGGGCGCGCCCGCGCCGGAGCGCCGGCTGGAGGTCGTCCGGACGCTCGCCGCGCACGGCATCGGCTGCGGGGTCCTGATGGCGCCGGTGATCCCGTTCCTGAGCGACGGGCCGGACCAACTGCGGGCCACCGTGCGGGCGGTCGCCGCCGCCGGCGCCACCTCCGTCACCCCTCTGGTGCTGCACCTGCGGCCCGGCGCCCGCGAGTGGTTCATGTCCTGGCTCGGGCAGCACCACCCGTACCTGGTGAAGCGCTACGAGCGGCTGTACGCGGAAGGCGCCTACGCCCCGAAGCGGTACCAGCGCCGGATCACCCGTCAGGTCCACGACCTGGCCCGGGAGTACCGCATCGGCCCCGCGGACCCGGGGACGCCGCGGCGGATCAGGCCCCCGGGCCCGGTCGACGCCCCGGGGGCCGGGCCGGCCCAACTCTCCCTGCTCTAGGGTCGTCCGGGCGCACCTGGCGGCCTGCCCGGAGGACGGGACCGTGCCGCGCGAGGGTCGCGGCGAGGCCGACGCGGTGTGCGCGGCACTGCCGGATCCGAAGCCGCGGGCGTCGAGGGCGGCGCCGGCGACCGCCCGCGGCGCGGCACTGCACGGCCTGCTCGGCTTCCGCGGCTGAGCGGCCGGCCGCGCGGGCCCCGTCAAGTCAAGGGGACTTCCGAGCGGGGCTCTTGAGGAGCACGGGTGTCCGTGCCCGGGGTGCGGTGCGTGAAGGACGACCTCGCCGCGGCCTTCGGCCGGCGGCGCTACCCCTGCCGGGGGACCCGGCCCCCGGCGGGCCCCTGGCGGGGGATCCGCGTCAGCGCGCGCACCGCCGCCTCGGCCAGTGCCGGGTGGGCGAGGGCCTCGTTCAGGACGGGTTCGGCACGCGCGTCGCCGAGTTCGCCCAGGCCCTCCACGCAGGCGAGGGCCACCCGCCGGTGGGGGTCGTGCGGGTGCAGGCGCCGCCGCAGCGTGGTGATCAGGGCGGGTACGGCCTCGGGGGCGCGGAGCCGGACCAGGAGGCGCACCGGGTGCAGCGCGTAGGCGACGCGCGGTTCGTTGGTGGCGAGGGCGGCGGCCGCCCGGGCGGTGCGCGGGTCGCCGAGGCGGGCGAGGGCGTGCGCGGCGGAGGCGCAGCGCGGCGGATCGCGGTGGTTGAGGAGGAGCACCAGGGTTTCGAAGGCCCGCCGGTCGCCGGCGAGTCCCAGCCGGAACGCGGCCAGTTCCCGGGCCCACAGCGGCTGTCCGGGTTCGGTGAGGACGGCCGCCAGGGTGTCGGGGTCCCGCGCCGCCACGAGACGGTCGTACGCCGCCGATCCGCCCGCCTCGACCCGTAAGCGTTCCGTGAGGGATCGCAACTCTTCGTCCATGCCCCAGAGATTAGGGCCTTTCATCCGGATCGGGGGGGGGGGGGGGGGGGGGGGGGCGGGGCGGGGGGGAGGGGGGGGGGGGGGGGGGGGTGGGGCCGTTGCAGTAGATAGCGGTAGTCGGAGCAGAAGGGGACGGAGGGG